>CACGXX010000010.1:0-22526 GCA_902577125.1 uncultured Pelagibacteraceae bacterium
TAGCAAACACAAATACTCGTAAGTTCTATTATCACCCATTACTCCAACTGTTTTAACTGGAAGTAAAGCTGCATAAGCTTGCCAAATTTTATGATATAGATTGTGATCTCTCAAAGCTTGAATAAAATAATGATCAGCTTCTTTTAAAATATTAATTTTTTCTTTGGTTATTATTCCTGGCATTCGTATTGCTAGTCCAGGTCCTGGAAAAGGATGACGAGAAATAATTTCTCTGCTTAAGTTTAGTTCTAATCCAAGTTTTCTAACCTCATCCTTGAATAAAAATTTTAATGGCTCTACTAGTTTAAGTTTCATTTTTTTGGGTAGACCTCCAACATTATGGTGAGATTTAATTTTCGATGTTTGACTACCAGTAACTGATTTACTTTCTATTAAGTCAGGGTAAAGAGTTCCTTGAGCCAAAAATTTTACATTTTTAATTTTTTTGGCATAACGCTCAAATATTTTTATAAATAAGTTTCCTATTATCTTTCTTTTCTTTTCAGGATCTGAAATATTTGATAATTTTCTTAAAAACTCTCTCTCAGCATTCACGTATGTAAGATTAATCTTTAATTTTTTTTTAAATGTTGCAACAACTTGTTTTTCCTCATTCTTTCTTAAGAGCCCAGTGTTAACAAAAATACAGTGTAAATTTTTACCAATGGCTTTATTTAATAATTGCGCAACTACACTACTATCTACTCCACCTGATAAAGCACAAATGACTTTATTATTTCCTACCATTTGTCTTGCATCTTTTATCAATTTTATTTTTTGATCTTTAGAAGACCAATTTTTTCTCATTTTACATATTAAGAATATAAAATTACTTATTAGTTTTTTTCCATTTTCTGTGTGGGTCACCTCTGGATGAAATTGGACTCCATAATAATTTTTAAATTTATTTTCAACTACTGCAAATTTAGAATTCTGGCTTGAGGCAATTACCTTAAAATTTTTGGGTAATTTTGAAACTTGATCAGCGTGACTCATCCAGACTTTAATTGACTTTTTTTTCTTAAATAAATTTTTAATTAAAAGACTATTATTTTTTTTTGTAATATTAGCTAAACCAAACTCTCTATGTTTAGATTGTTTCACTTTTCCGCCATTTAATTTAGATATTATTTGATGCCCAAAACAAATGCCTAAAACTGGAACACCTTTTTGAATTATCTTTTTATCGAAGGAATATTTATTAATTTGATAAACATTTAAAGGACCACCAGATAAAATAATGCCTTTGATTGTGTGATTGATATTTTTACTTTTAATTTTTTTATGACTTACTATCTCAGAAAAAATTCCTAATTCTCTAACTCGTCTTGCTATTAACTGTGTAAATTGTGAACCAAAATCAACAATTAAAATCTTATTCAAATTTTGATCAAGACTCATTTTTGGGTTCTAAGTTTGCTAAAGAATCTAAGATACTTTTATTTTCATCACATAAATTTTTGCAAACTTTGACAAAGTCTTCTGAGAGACTTTTTACTTTAGAGTAGTTTGATTTTTCTAATGCTATTTTCATCAACATCAACATTGCTTCTTCATTATTTGGTTCAATCAATAAAGTTGCCTCTAAATTTTTTTCCTCTTTCTTTTGATTTTTTTCCTGATTGTAAATTTTAGCTAAATATAAATATGAATTAGAGTGTTTTGGATTAAATACAATACTTCTCTCAAACATAAATCGAGCATCTTCAAATTTTTTTTTATTATATAGTTCTAAACCTTTATTAAAAAAATTTTCACTACCTAAAGAAAAATTAAAAACATTGATTAAGAAATAAAAAAGAACGGTTATTTTAAAGATTTTTCTCATTAGTATTTATTATCACTTTTGACTATATCAACATTATGGACCATACTTTCGTAAAAACCAGCTTTTGTTATTTTAACAAATTGTGGTTTATCTCTTAGATATTTAATTTGTCTTGATCCTAAGTATCCCATAGATGATCTTAATCCACCAATTAATTTAAAAATTATATTATCAACTTTGCCTTTATATTTTGCAAATCCTTCTACTCCTTCTGGCACATATTTAGACGAGTCCTTTTGCTTTGATTGAAAGTATCGATCTGCAGATCCTTTATTCATAGCACCAACTGAACCCATGCCTCTAAAATTTTTAAATAATTTACCATTTCTCCTAATTAATTTTCCTGGTGCTTCATCTGTCCCAGCAAATAATGAGCCAATCATAACTGCATCTGCTCCAGCAGCGAATGCTTTTGCCAAATCACCTGAATATTTTATCCCACCATCAGAAATAATTTTTACATTCTTATTTTTTATTCCATTTCTAACTTCTAGTATTGCACTAAGTTGTGGGACTCCAATACCTGCAACTAATCTTGTTGTGCATATTGATCCAGGTCCTATCCCAACTTTTATGACGTCAACCCCAAGCTTTAATAAAAATTTTGCTGCAGCAGGTGTAGCAATATTTCCAGCACAAAGAGCAGTTTTTTTGTCTTTTGTTTTTTTGATAAACTTAATTATTTCTGAGACCTTTTTTGTATGTCCATGAGCAGTATCAACAACAATCATATCAATTTTTTCTTTAAGTATTGCCTCTGCTCTTTTAAATTCACTCGGTCCAGCCCCAACGGCTGCGCCTACTAAAAGTTTTTGTTTTTTTACTTTTTTAATTTCAAGAATTTGTTTTTTTATATCTAAATTTCTATGAATAATGCCTATCCCACCTGCTTTCGCTATCGCGATAGCCATTTTGCTTTCAGTAACAGTATCCATAGCTGAGGATAATAGAGGAATTTTTAATTTTAAATAATTTGTAAGTTTAATGCTAGTATCAACATCTGAGGGTAATATCTCAGAGTACTTAGGCATCAGAGTTACATCATCAAAGGTGAGTGCTTCTTTTATAGGAACCATAATCATTTATATACGATTCCTTTAAAATTTAAAGAAACTATCTAAGATTTTTACAAATTATAAAACTTTCTTTAGAATCTTTTCTACTAGATTTTGGTTTAAAAACCTTTACTTCCTTAAAAAGTTTTTTTCCCAGTGCGACAATTTCATTAAAGGTACTACCCATAAATATTTTTGAAATAAAAAAACCCTTTTCTGAAATCACATCCTTTGAAAAAACCATCGCCTCTTTACACAATTCACCAGTTTGAATTGAATCGATATTTTTTATCCCAGTGGTGTTTACGGCCATATCAGACATGACTACATCTGGTTTTTTTTTAAGATATTCTTTAATTTGGTTTTGAGTATCAACTAAAGTAAAGTCACCCTGAATTTGTAAAGTATTTTCTATATTTTCCATCTCTTTTAGATCTATAGAGATTATCTTTCCACTCTTAACTACTTTTGAAACATACTGTGACCAGCTGCCGGGAGCAGCTCCAATGTCTACGACTGACATTCCACCTTTAAATATTTTAAATTTTTCATCTATCTCTTTTAGTTTATATGCAGACCTAGCTCGATAACCGTCAACTTTTGATTGACGCACATAAGTATCCCGTCTTTGTTTATTAACCCAATTTTTTGAAATCTTATTTTTTTTCAATTAAGTATTATATCTTAAACTTTTTAGTATCTTATTTTTATCTAAAGTATCTAATTCAATTTTAATAGTTTTATCCACTCGCATATCTTTACCGTCTTTCCAAATACCTGCTGCAAGATGCATTATGCCAATTTTATAATTTGGTAAGTATGGTTCAACAAATGTGCTTTGTTTCTGATCATATTTTGGAAGTAAATTACTTGTGATCCAATTACAATTTAAAGGAAGAAACTCTGTTTCTAAATTATCAATATAAACGGACATGTTAATTGCTAAACCTTCAGATCCAAAAATATTACCTGCTTTTAAAGTTTTCTCTAAATTATTTTGCCAAGTGCTCCATCCTTTAGAGTCTTTTTCTAAGGAAAAAACTCCAATATTAATATGTGGGGCAAAAGCTAATTTCCTAGCATCTGCATAACTAATTTTTGATTTTACAGCGTGTTTAAAATTTTGAGATTTGATTAACGCCAGCTTTCCAAAAAGCCAGTTTACTTTTGATGTAATCTTATATCCTGGGCCAATTGTTTGAGTAATTCCAAGCTTTCCATCATCACAAGCCTTAAAATATAACTCTACGCAACTCCAATCATTTACCCATGCATCACAATCAATCCACAGATATTTTTCATAGTTAGGAAAATATTTAGGTAAAAAAGCTCTTGAGACCTGACTTTTTAACCACTCTTTACCTTTAACTTTATAACCAGGTACTTCAATATCCCATTCAGCGTTTTTAATTTCATCGACTTTTTTTGATAAACTATCTCTCTGATCTTGTTTTAATCCTGCATCCAAAATACAGATAGCAACATCTTCACTCTGTTTAAAACTTTTTATTGAATCTACTAGTTCATCTAGTAAAGGAAAATAATTAGCATCGGCTAAAGAAACAATTACATTTTTTTTCATTAAAGTACGTCTTCAAGGTCATCTTCGTCTTGAATTTTGTCATTTTCATGTTGCTTCTTAATTTTTTGAAAATGGAAAAAGCTTATTGGTAATAAAAGTACATAAATTGCAGTACTTATCGCAATGACATTAAAAGTGTAAATCAATAAAAGACCAAAAAATAAAACTATTCCAAATAAAAGAAATATTGTTGTCTTTCTTGGGATCACTATCTTTTTAAAAGAATAACTAGGGAATTTACTAATTAGTAAAAAAGAAGTCGCAATAAAAAAAATAGGTACCATTAAATCATAATTTAATTGAACAAAGTCAAATCCGCTTAAACTAATGATCAAAGGTGTTAAAACTAAAATTCCTCCAGCTGGCGACGGAACTCCTTCAAAAAAATTATCTCTCCATGAAGGTTCTTGATTTGAATTGATATTAAACCGCGCTAAACGTAATGCAACGCAAATTACATATACTAAACAAAGCAACCAACCAAATCTTCCTAGAGTATTGAGCTTCCAGAAATACATTATAAACGCTGGTGCTACTCCAAAACTTATCATATCTGTAAGCGAGTCTAATTCTTTTCCAACTTTAGAAGTACCTCTGATTAATCTTGCTATTCTTCCATCAAGACCATCTATTAAAGCAGCAAAAAGAATTGCTATAATTGCAAGTTCAAACCTTCCATCAAGAGCAAATCGTATCGAAGTTAAACCAATACAAACCCCTATTAATGTAAGCATATTTGGCAAGATCATTCTTGCTCTTTTTTTATCTGCCACAATCTTCAAATTATTTTTTGGTTGTTCCATTTTATTTTTTAGCTAAGAGTGTTTCGCCCGAAATAGCTTTTTGACCTACTTTTACTAAAGGTTGATAATTCTCATAATAAACATCTGCTCTGCTGCCAAATCTTATCATTCCAATTCTATCACCTTGTTTTAACTCTTGATCTTTATTAGATTCACAAACTATTCTTCTCGCTACCAGACCTGCTATTTGAACTACAATAATATCGTTATTATCCGTGTCCTTTATTTTGAAATAATTTCTCTCGTTATCTTCACTTGCTTTATCAAGAGAAGCATTAACAAATGTTCCAGGTTTATATAAAATTTCCTCAATTTTTCCAGCGCATGGGGTTCTATTAACATGGCAATCAAACACGTTCATAAAAACACTTATCTTATTAAATTTTTTGTTTTCTAAACCTAGCTCTTTTGGACCATCAACTTCTTCAACTTTTATAATCTCTCCATCAGCAGGGCTAACTAGATAATTATTGTCATCAATGATTACTCTATCAGGATCTCTAAAAAAATAATAAACCCAGATTGTTAATACCAAACCAATTAAACCTAAAAAATTACTGAAACTATAAAATACGATTGTAATAATTCCAGAGATAACTAGGAACTTGTATCCCTCAGCGTGAATTTTTGGAAATATCTTACTAAACATGTTCTTCTATTTGATAATTTTTCATTAATATGTATATAAAATTACGAAATTCAATTATTAAGATATAAATAAAGTGAGCAAAATTACTGTAAAAAACCCCATTGTAGAGTTAGATGGTGATGAAATGACCAGAATAATCTGGGAATTTATTAAAAAAAAATTAATCCTTCCTTATCTTGATATCGGTATTGAGTACTATGATTTAGGTATGAAGAGCAGGGATGATACTGATGACCAGATTACAATAGACTCTGCTAATGCGATTAAAAAATTTGGCGTAGGTATAAAGTGTGCAACAATCACTCCTGATGAAGCACGAGTTGAAGAATTTAATTTAAAAAAAATGTGGAGGTCACCAAATGGGACGATAAGAAATATCATTGGTGGAACTGTTTTTAGAGAGCCCATAATTTGTTCTAACATTCCAAAATTAGTGCCTTCATGGTCAGATCCAGTGGTAATTGGCAGACATGCCTTTGGCGATCAATACAGAGCAACCGATTTTAAAGTTCCAGGTAAAGGAAAGATGGAAGTTAAGTGGACATCAGAGGACGGTAAAGATGAAATTAAACACGAAGTATTTAATTTTACTGGACCAGGAGTAGCTCTTTCTATGTATAACTTAGATAAATCTATCGAAGACTTTGCTAGATCTTGCTTCAGCTACGGTCTTATAAAAAAGTGGCCAGTATATCTTTCAACAAAAAATACAATCCTTAAGAAGTACGATGGGCGTTTTAAAGATATATTTGAGGATGTGTTTAATAAAGAATTTAAAGAAAAATTCGATAAGGAAAAAATTACTTATGAACATAGACTAATAGACGACATGGTGGCATGTGCAATGAAATGGAGTGGAAAATATATTTGGGCTTGTAAAAATTATGATGGTGATGTCCAGTCTGATACGATGGCACAGGGTTATGGATCTTTAGGTTTAATGACAAGTACGCTCTTAACTCCTGATGGAAAAATTATGGAGGCTGAGGCAGCTCATGGAACGGTTACAAGACATTATAGAATGCATCAACAAGGAAAAGAAACATCAACCAATCCTATCGCCTCAATTTTTGCCTGGACGAGAGGTTTAGCTCATCGAGGTAAATTGGACGGAAATGATGATCTTATAAAGTTTGCTAACACTATTGAGCAAGTTTGTATTGGTTGTGTTGAAAGTGGTTCTATGACCAAAGACCTAGCGATATTAGTTGGGCCATCAAGTAAGTACTTAACTACAAATCAATTTCTAGATGAAATTGATAATAATTTAAAAAAGAAATTAAATTAAAGACTTAATTTTTTCAAAAGCTTCATCAATTTTGCTCTTATCTTGGCCCCCTGCTTGAGCAAAATCTTTTCTACCACCCCCACCTTTTCCTCCAACTGTCTCTGATCCTAATTTTGCAAATTTTACTGCATCATATTTATCAACTAATTTATCAGTAATACCAACTGCCAAGCCAACCTTATCTTCACTACTTGCAAAAACAATTACAATACCATCACCTAATTCTTTTTTACCATTATCAACTAATTTTCTTAAATCTTTAGGAGGTAAATCTTGCACTTTTTGAAATCTAACTTTTATATTATTTATCTTATCATCTTTAATAATGTTTTTAGTTTTGTCTTGAAGAACTGAACTAACATTTAGTTGTTCGAGTTGTCGTGAGAGATTTTTTATAATTTCTTTTAAATCTTTATTATCAAGATTTGGTTTACCTCCAAGTTTAATAATTTGCGATGACAAATCTTTAATCGTTTCTTCATCTTTTTGAGTGGATAAAGTTGATAATTTTTCTTTATTCTTAATAAAGTCCTCAAGTTGTTTATCTCTTAGAGCTTCAACTCTTCTAACGCCCGCAGCAATAGACGATTGGCTTACAGTTTTAAATTTTCCAATATCACCAGTATTTTTAACATGTGTTCCTCCACATAACTCTGTTGAAAAGTAAGCTTCTTTTTCCTTTCCCATAGATACAACACGGACTTCTTCTCCATATTTTTCTCCAAAAAAAGCTAGCGCTCCTTTTTCAATTGCAGCTTTTGGTGTCATAATTCTTGTTGTTACCTCAGAACTATTTGAAACATATTCATTAACTAATTTATCGATAGTTTCTAACTCTTCATCAGTAATTGGTTTCATATGACTAAAGTCAAATCTTAATCTATCTGGAGCAACTAATGATCCTTTTTGCATAACATGTTTACCTAGAGTTCTTCTTAATGACTCGTGGAGTAAGTGTGTAGCAGAATGATAAGCTTTTAGATTATCTCTTCGCTCTACATCAATTTTCATTTCCACAACATCATTGATTTTTATTTCTCCAGTTTTCAAAGATCCGTAATGAACAAATAAGTCTCCAAGTTTTTTTTGTGTATCTTCTACTTCAAAAACAGAATTACCAGAAACAATTGTACCTTTGTCTCCAAGTTGTCCTCCTGACTCTCCATAAAACGGGGTTTGATTGGTAATGATCATTCCCTCTTCACCAGAAGATAAAGATTTTGTTTCTTTGTTATCTTTAATTAGGTTTAACACAACACCCTCAGACTGATTAGACTCGTAACCTAAAAATTCTGTTGGACCAGTTTTATCTTTTATTGAAAACCAAATGGCTTCCTCAGAACTATCTCCAGAACCTTTCCAATTCTTCTTAGCAAGCTCTTTGCTTTTTTTCATTAATTCATCAAATTTCTGATGATCAACTTTTAAAGATTTATTCTTTAAAATGTCTTCAGTAAGATCTAATGGAAAACCATAGGTGTCATATAATTTGAAAGCGACATCCCCAGGTAAAACTTTGTCTATTTTTGCAATTTCATCATTTAAAATTTTGATACCTCTATCTAGTAAAACTAAAAATTTTTCTTCCTCCATCCTTAAAGTTTCTTTGATCAAAGATTGAGACCTTTCAAGCTCTGGATAGTTTCCTGACATCTCGTTTTTTAATGAGTCAAAAATTTTATAAAAAATTGGTTCTTTAGATCCTAACAAATGAGAATGTCTCATTCCTCTTCTCATAATTCTTCTTAGAACATATCCACGACCTTCATTTGAGGGTAAAACTCCTTCAGCCAAAAGAAATGAGCTTGCTCTTAAGTGATCAGCAATTACTCTAAAACTTGATATATTCTTATCTTCTTGTTTGACATTTGTTGCTTCAGATATTGAGCTAATTAATTTCTTAAAGTGATCAGTTTGATAATTATCATGTGTACCTTGTAAAAGAGCTGCAATTCTCTCTAATCCCATCCCTGTATCAACAGATGGTTTTGGCAAATCTATTCTTTTTTCTTTTGAGACTTGCTCATACTGCATAAAGACCAAGTTCCAAATTTCAATAAAACGATCTCCATCTTGATCTTTGGTTCCGGGCAGTCCACCTTTTAAGTGATCACCATGATCGTAAAATATTTCTGAGCAAGGACCACATGGACCAGTTTCTCCCATTGACCAGAAGTTATCTGATGTTGCAATTCTAATTATTCTGTCATCACTAAAACCCGCTATTTTTTTCCAGAAATTAAAAGCCTCATCATCTTCATTAAAAACAGTTACATAAAGCCTATTTTTATCTAACCCAAAATCTTTGGTGATTAAATTCCACGCAAGTTCAATTCCTCTTTCTTTAAAATAATCTCCAAAAGAAAAGTTTCCCAACATTTCAAAGAAGGTATGATGTCTTGGAGTGTAACCAACATTTTCTAAATCATTATGTTTACCACCTGCTCTAACACATTTTTGAGAGGTAGTAGCTCTTTGATAATCTCTTTTTTCTAAACCAGTAAACACATTTTTAAACTGAACCATTCCTGAATTGGCAAACATTAAGGTTGGATCATTATTTGGAACTAAATTGCTAGACTCAACGACCTTATGATCATTTTTTTCGAAGTATTTAAGAAACGTGGTTCTTATTTCATTTAATGATTTGTCCGCCATATTTTTAAAATACAGCTTTTTTGTTCTATGTCTAGATAACGATAAGGGGGAAAGGCGCTTATAATAAGCGCCTTTATAATTTAAAGATGACCTTTAATTCTAGTTCTTCTTTATAGGAGCAGTTTCTTTTGCAGCCTCTTCTTTTTCAGCTACTTTCTTCTCCTTTTCAATTTTTTCAGGACTTAATGGATTTCCTTCAATTTTCTTTGAAATCACACCAGCTTTTTCTCTAATTGCCATTTCTATTTCTGCAGCAACTTTAGGGTTTTGTGCAAGATAAGTTTTTGCATTTTCTCTACCTTGTCCAATTTTCTCACCTTTATAAGCATACCAAGCTCCTGATTTTTCAATGATATCAGCTTTAGCACCTAGGTCGACTAACTCACCCATTTTGCTAATACCTCTTCCATACATCAAATCAAACTCGACAACTTTAAATGGTGGTGCAACTTTGTTCTTAACTACTTTAACTCTTGTAGTATTTCCAATAATTTCATCTTTGTCTTTGATGGCACCAATTCTTCTAATATCCATTCTTACAGATGAATAAAACTTAAGTGCGTTACCACCTGATGTTGTTTCTGGACTTCCAAACATAACACCAATTTTCATTCTGATTTGGTTAATGAAAATCATCATTGTATTTGTATTTGAAATTGAACCAGTTAATTTTCTTAAAGCTTGACTCATTAATCTTGACTGAAGACCAACATGATGATCTCCCATTTCACCTTCAATTTCAGCTTTTGGAGTTAAAGCTGCAACCGAGTCAATTACGATAACTGAAATAGAGCCTGATTTTACTAATGTATCTGCGATTTCTAAAGCTTGTTCACCAGCATCTGGTTGTGAAATTAAAAGCTCCTCAGTATTTACACCTAATTTTTTTGCGTAAACTGGATCTAAAGCATGCTCTGCATCAACGAATGCACAAATTCCACCTGCTTTTTGAGCTTCAGCAACAACTTGTAATGCTAATGTAGTTTTTCCAGAAGACTCTGGCCCGTAAACTTCAATAATTCTTCCTTTAGGTAAACCGCCTATTCCTAAAGCTAAATCTAAACTTAAAGAACCTGTTGATATCGACTCGATATCCATTGCTCTTTTTTCACCAAGCTTCATCACAGAACCTTTTCCAAAATTATCTGTGATTTGGCTGATTGCTGCGTCTAAAGCTTTATTTTTCTCTTTATTATCCAATTCTTGATCTTTAGTAGATTTAACTACTTTTAAGTTATTTTTAGTCATTTTTTGCCTCTTTTTTTAATATTTTTGTCACTCGAATCATGCTTATAAATGTACACATTTTGTTCTCATTGGCAAGATTTATTTATTTAAGCCTAAAAAAGCTAATTTTATCTCAATTTAAGATATTCGCTATTGAGCAATCCGATAGATTTTAAAAGATTAAACTGCGAAAGAATGTAGTTTCTCTCTGAATCTGCCAACGAAATCTGAGCATTCAATAATAAAGAGTTAGACTGAATAACTTCTAAAGTGGTTCTATCTGATCCACTATTATATTCAGCTACAATTCCTTCATTTGCGATTTCTGCAGCATTCACTTGAGCTCTTACTGAATCAAGTAAACTTTTGTTTGATTGATAATTTGACCAGGCACTTGCAACATCCGTTTGATTTTTTTTGATCATATTATTTAAAAGAAGATTTTTTTGTGTCTCCAGACTTTTGTTTTTATTCAAATTTGCATAATTCTTTCCACCTGAAAAAAAAGGCCATGTGACAGTTGCTTTTAATGTATCCTGTTCTTTTTCGTCATAAGTAGAACTTAGATCATCCGTTTTTGATCTATCAAAAGATAAGGTTGCTGTTGGGGCTAAATCAGATCTTGCACTTGTTGTATCTTTTTTTGATTGTTCATATTCAAGTTGAGCTATAATTAAATCTGGATTACCTTTTTTTGATATCTCTATTGCAGAATTTAATTCATTGGGTAAATTAACTATTACGATAGATGATTTATCCAGTGCTTCTGCATCATTAATTGTACCAATTACATTTTCATAATTAAGCTTACTGGTTAAAAAATCGTTTTCAGCTTGTATTAATTTTGCTTGTGCTCCAGCTAAAGAGGACTCTGATTGAGCAACATCTGATAAAGATATATTACCTCGTTCAAGTCTAATTCTATCTGTTTCAACCTGTCGATCTAACAGGTTAACATTGGATTTATTAATCTTAAGTTTTTCGTTTGCAGAAATTAGCCCTGTATAAGCTTCAATTGATTTATATAGAATTTCTTGCTCTTTTTTTAAAAGCTTTGCTTTAGCTAATTCAATACCAATTTTACTTTTACTTAATTCAGCACCTCTCCCAAAATCTATTAATGTTTGGGTAATTGTTAATGATTGCACAGTTGGGTCTACATCTGAAATTGTTGCATCTGTTCCGTTCTGATTGGTTAATTTATTGGTGTCTTCTGAGCTTTTACTTCCACTTAAAGTTACAGATGGTAAATACGAACTAATTGAAATTTTTAATTCTTGCTCAGAAATGTTTAAACTCTCTCTTTCAGCATTCAGCTCATTATTATCATTATAAGCCTTTTTTAATGCTGCAGAAAAAGTTTCTGCGTTAGCATTATTTAACAAAAATATAAAACTTGTAATTATTAATAAAATCCTAATCATTTCTTTTTATATACAGCAGATTTTATTTGATGGTTACTATTTAAATTGAATATAACTGATGCATATTTTGGCATATTTCTAAACATGTTTTGAGTAATTCTTTGATAAGTTTGCATAAAATTTAATACATCTCCTCTACTCATTATTTTTGATTTCACTTTGCTTTGAACCCAAAGTTTCCTTTCTTGTTTTAATCTCCATTTTTGTAACAAGCTAAAATTTTTTGCTTTTAGATAAACCAAACAATTTAATTGTGAATATAAATTTTTATATTTTGATTTTAATTGATTGTTAACATATTTTCTCCAAATCTGTTTTTGATCTTTTGCCTTTTCCAATGAATTAATTGTTTTCTTTAAAGTATTATTTTTTTCTGATTTTGCTCCAACACACCATCCTTCAAAAATAATTACATCTGGTCTCTTCTTTAAATCGTACCATTTTTTTTTATTAAACCTGTCATCGATAGCTTTATTAAATGTTGGTAATTTTAATCTATTGAATTTTTTACTTTTTGACTTTTTAAAAAAATTTAACATCATATTAATGTCATGTGTTCCGGGTACACCTCTAGTTAAAAGCATGGGATGTACTCTTTTTGACAAATTTATTCGTTCTTTTCTTGTT
Source organism: uncultured Pelagibacteraceae bacterium (assembly GCA_902577125.1). Lineage (GTDB taxonomy): Bacteria > Pseudomonadota > Alphaproteobacteria > Pelagibacterales > Pelagibacteraceae > Pelagibacter. The sequence continues at coordinate 13,142 of CACGXX010000010.1, forward strand.
TTATAAAAGTCGTCTATTGAAATCCTAAAAACATTTAATTTAAAGTATTTAGTTAAGATAATTCTGATTAAAGAACTAATTGTAGTTTTACCAGTTCCTTGCCCTCCTGCTAATCCTACAAAATATGGTTTTTTTTTATCGGCTTTTTTACTAATCCAAAAACATAACGGAATTAAGAAAGATTTAATCATTCTTTCTTTATTTTTAAATTTATCAGCTTTTGTCTCTTGAGATTTAATGAACTTTAAACAGTCTTTTTTTACCTTACCAAAACATAAACTAAATTGTTGCATGAAAATTATTTTTTGTCTAAAGGATGATTTTGACCATCGTTTACTGGAACATCTTTGATATCAAAAGTATTTATTTCATCAATACAACCAACATTAAATCCTGTCATCGCTGGATTTATTCTTGGGTTGTGATGGGTATAAATTCCGCAATCTGAGCAAAAGTAATGTTTGGCAACTTTTGAATGAAATTGATAAAGTTTTAATTTTTCTTCACCTTTAACAATTTTAAAATCCTCATTTTTTACCATAGACATAATTGCTCCTTTTCTTTTACAAATAGAACAATTGCATTTTATTACTTTGGCTAAATCTCCCTCTAAATTTATTTCAGCTTCTATAGCACCACAATGACACGATAGTTTTTTCACTATTCTCCCCATTTTCCATGAAACTCATAAACTACTGCAGGTTTATCACCTACTACCCAACCATCATGACCTGGTTCTATTGAATATGCATCACCAGCCTTATAAGTTAATTCAGTTCCATCATCATGTTTTGCGCAAACTGCTCCTGAAACAATTACGCCTAGATGTTTTGCTTTACAGCTATCTGTGCCAACTGTTGGCTTAATGTCTTGTGACCATTTCCAACCTGGTTGTAAAACTAATCTCATAACTCTTTGATCTCCTACTTTCACAATATCTATTTTAGCATTTTTAAAATTCGTGTTACTTTCGTCTGGATTGTCAAAAGTTTTGACTTCAATTGAACTCATTATTTTTCTCCTTTTATAATTAAATTAGAATTTAAAACTATCCTTGGTTGAAGTTATCCACAAGCATACAAAATATAGTTTTGATGTTCACGTTTTGATTCACTTTTGATTCAATTACGGACTCAAAATACAACCTCTTGCGTGCATTGTATAAATGGGCTATAAATTAGAACAAAACAAGAACATGAAACTAACTATTCCCTATTATCTGCATAAAGCTGGTGCTGGTTTCCCATCACCTGCCACTGATTATATCGAAGAAGATATCGATCTGAACATGCATTTAATCAAAAATGTTCCAGCCACTTTTATCATCAGAGTTCAGGGTAAATCCATGGTCGATGTTGGGATTAATGATGGAGACTTATTGGTTGTCGATAAAAGTTTAAAACCAAAAAATTTTTCAACGGTTATTGCAAATGTTCATGATGAGCTTGTGGTTAAAACTTTAGTTCAAGAAAGAGATAAAAAATTTTTATCATCTGGATCTAAAGATTTTTCTAATAGAATTTTAATTAATGAAGAAGAAGATGTTTTTATTTGGGGGGTTGTGACTTATGTCATCCATTCTACGTACTAAAAAAATAGGCTTAGTTGATTGTAATTCTTTCTACGTTTCATGTGAAAGATTATTTAATCCAAAAATAAGAAAAAAACCTGTGGTTGTTTTATCCAATAATGATGGTTGTATCATTTCTAGATCTAATGAAGCAAAAGCGCTGGGGATCAAGATGGGTGAGCCTTACTTTAAAGCAAAAGATATTATTGTAAAAAATAAAGTTGAAGTTTTTTCATCAAATTACTCTTTGTATGGAGATTTATCTAGAAGGGTAATGAGAACTCTGAAAAGATTTAATACTGAAATAGAAGTTTACTCAATTGATGAAGCATTTATAGATTTATCTAATTTTCCAGACTCAGAAGTTGAAAAAGTTGGAAGAGAAATTAGAGAGACAGTTTTACAATGGACTGGTATTCCAACTAGTATTGGTATCGCTAAAACTAAAACTTTAAGTAAAGTTGCAAATCATATCGCAAAGAAAAAACAATCAGGAGTAACAAGTTTAATTGGCATTGAGAATTTAGATCCTATCTTAGAAAAAGTTGAAATTAATGATGTGTGGGGTGTTGGTAGGCAACTTACGAAGTTTTATCAAAAGAACGGAATTTATAATGCAAAACAACTTAAGAATAAATCTAATACGTGGATCAAAAAATGTTCCAATGTGTTAAGTTCTAGAACTGCAATGGAACTTAGAGGAGTATCATGTATTGGTTTAGAGACAACCCAAACAAAAAGGAAAAGCTGTGTAGTTTCAAGATCATTTGGAAAAAGAATCGAAAAGTTTCAAGAATTAAAAGAAGCGGTTGCAAATTATTGTTTAAATGCATCTGAAAAAATTAGATCAGAATCTTTGGTTGCAAAAGCAATTACAGTTTTTGTCAGAACTAGTCCTTTTCAAAGAGACTATGGTTATTATTCAAATGCAAAGACAATTGATTTTCCAATTGCAACAAACAATAGTATTGAAACTGTTAAAACTGCAGTTTCGATTTTAGAGAGCATTTTCAAAAATGGATATCGATATCAGAAAGCAGGTGTTATGCTTACAGGACTACGTAACGATGATGGTAGAAAAAATTTGTTTTCATCAGAAAAAGATGAAAAGATAAAAAGTTTAATGCGATCAATTGATAATACTAATTATAGATACGGAAGATCCACATTAAGTCTTGCGAGTGCAGGTGTTCATAAAAAAATGGAACATGAGAAGACAATACTCTTCTAAAATAGATACAGCAGATTTTTATTGTCTACCGACAATTAGAGCTTAATCGATTTTATTATCCAGTGTTTTTCATGGCAGCGGAAATACCTGCGATAGAAGTCAGCAAAGCATCCTCTAAATATTTTCTATTTTTTTTATCTTTTTTCTTTTTTAATTTATAAATAACTATTGGCTGAATAATATTTAAAACCTCAGAGTAGATATTTCTTGCTAATACCTTAGATCTAAATTCTTTTCTTATCTTCAAAATTTCCTTAGGGGTAATTTTTTTATTTAATTCCTTAATTGTATCAAATTGAAATCTTAGTTTCTGTCCAACTCTTTGAAGTTTTTTATCAGCGAGAAACTCCTCATAAATTTTTGAAATTTCTGGATCGGCTTTAGAAATTACCATATCAAGCATATCAAGCATTGAATTAAAAAAAGGCCAATTTTTTTCCATATCATATAAAGTTTTTCTAAACTGTTTGATATAAGAGTATCTCAATGCTTCTGCACTTCCTAACCAGGCTGGAAGCATTAATCTGATCTGTGTCCATGCAAAAACCCAAGGTATTGCTCTTAAGCTTTTTATATTATCAACATTTTTTCTTTTTGATGGTCTTGAACCAATGGATAATTTACCAAGTGCTTTATGAGGAGTGACAGTCCTAAAATACTGAATAAAATCTGAACTTTGATTTATATTTTTTCTATAAGAATTTTTAGATATATCAGACATTTTTTCGATTAGATTCCTCCAATTTTTTTTAGGAATTGGTGGAGGATTTAATGTGGCCTCTGTAACAGCACCAATGTAACTACATAAATTATAATTAGCTAAAGGTTCATAGCCATACTTTTGTTGAATTACTTCACCTTGATCAGTAATCCTAATATTACCATTAACTGAATTAGGAGGTTGTGATCTTAAAGTAGCCTGTATCGGACCTCCTCCTCTACCAGCTGATCCACCTCTGCCGTGAAAAAAAGTTACTTTAATCTTAAATTTTTTTGCTAATTTTATTATTTCTTCTTGTGCTTTATATTGATGCCAACTAGCACATATTTTTCCAGCATCTTTACTTGAGTCAGAATATCCAATCATAACCTCCTGTTCATGATTGATCAGTTTTCTATACCAATTTTGTGAGAACAAGGTTTCCATAATAGATTTTGCATTAATAAGATCATCTAAAGTTTCAAATAAAGGAACTACTCTTAATTTGTTTTTTATATTCGCCTCTTTTTGTAAGAAAGATACTGATAAAATATCTGAAGCAGAGGTAGTCATTGATATTACATATGCACCTAAACACTCTGGTGGCTCTTTAGATAAAGTACTAAAAGTTGTCCATACTTCCTTATTTTCTTTATTCTTGAATTGGAAATTTCCAATTTTATTAGATTTAGAAGTTATAAATTTCTTTAAAAATTTTATTTTTTCTTTCTCAGTAAAATTTAAATAATTTTTTTTATACTTCGTCTTAACAAACTCAGATATCAATTGTTTATGTCTTGCAGACTCTTGTCTAATATCTAATCTAGCTAAATTAATCCCAAAACATTTTGCTCGCCTCATTAAATCTAACAATTCACCACTAGCAATATTCTCATTTTGATTTTGCTCTAAAGACTCTCTTACAACTCTTAAAGGTTTAAGAATTTCCTCTCGAGAACTTAATAATTTTTTTTGATCTAATGGCTTATTATGCACCAGATGTTGTTCAATAGATCTATGGGTAATTCTCATTTTGTCTCTCAACGGTCTTAAAAAAACTCTATAAGGCTCGAATGATTGACCAACTTTACTTAAGATTTTTATTGAAGCCTTTTCCATAGAATAGGATCTTATTATTTTAGTGAGAGCCTTTTCATATAATTTAGCTGCTTCCCATCTAGAAAGTAAAATTACTTTTCTTGTGACTTCTGAAGTAACATTAGGATTACCATCTCGATCACCACCCATCCATGAACCAAATACAATAGGATTAAAGTTTTTTGGTAAATTTTTACCCATATTTTTTACAAATATAGAATTTAATTTTCTATAAACTTTTGGAACTGTATCCCACAGACTATCCTCAATAATGGCCAGTCCCCATCTAGCCTCATCAAATGGCGATGGTTTAAATCTTTTAAGATCATCCGTATTCCAAATAATCGTCAACTCATTGTAAAGATTTTTATCGAGAACTTTTAATTTTGAGGGAAAATTTTTAAACAATTCTCGCTCCTCAAGTATCTCTATAATCTTGTGGTATTTTTGAATTAAAGTTCTTCTTTTTACTTCTGTCGGATGAGCTGTTAAAACAATACCTATATTAAGATTTTTTGCTAAATCATAAATCTTTTTGTCTGAAATATTTTTTTTTCTAAACAAATCCTCAAAAATTTCCTCAATGAATAAATTTTTTTTATTCAATTTTTTCTTATTATTTTCATTTTCATTAATACTTCTAGAGGCATCAACCAGCTCAGCTAAATTCATAAAATTCATAAAATGTGAAAATGCTCTAGTTAATTTGAATGTATTTTTAGGATCAAGTTTTTTGATTGCGTTAATTACATCACTATTTAGTTTTTTTGAATTAGGGTTGGCTTTATTAGCTTTTGATAATTTTCTAACTTTTTCAACTAAATTAAAAAACTTCTGTCCCTCTTGTGCCCTTATTACATGCCCTAATATGTTGCCTAAATACCTGACATCCTCTCTTAAAAGTTTTGTAGGAATTCTTTCATAGTAAAGATCTTTTTTTTTCATTTAATGTTCTCAACATCATTTATTTGGCTTAAACAATTTTTAAATTCTTCCATATTTTCTCTTAATGCTAAATTTGAGATTGAATAAACAGCCACTAATAAAAAAATAAGAGGTATAGCAGTGATTATCGATGCATTACTTTTAATCATTAAAATATAAATTATTATAAATAATGCAGATCGAATTAAAAAAGTTTTTCTAAACACGCTAATAATTGAAAGTGAGTGTTTAATTAAATTAATAAAACTCATTTTTGATGGTCCAAAGTATCGATTACCTCTAATAGAGGGAATAGAAATTAAGTCATTTTCAATTTTTTTTAACGAACCCGAAAAACTATTCCATGTCGCTTTTTCATTAATCATTTTTTCAACAATGGATTTTGGTAAACAAGTATAATTTCCAAACTTGATTGACTTACTTGTAAATACTAATGTGATAAATTTATGTAATTGATAACAAATCTTAAAGATCATCTTTTCAGATCGTTTAATTCTTTCTCCTACAATAGGTTTATCCTGTGATTTTTCTATTTGATCTAAAAAAAATTCAATTTCCTCAGGTCTATCCTCACCATCCCCGTCCATAGGAATAACATAATCAAAATTATCTTTTTCAAAAATATATTTTAACCCAGTTGCAATACATCTCGCATGTCCTTGATTTTTTTTCATATTAAAGATCTTTATAGAATTTATATTTTTTAAATTTTTTTCAAAATTAGGACGATCATGATTTGAATAATCGTTAAATATGTAAACTGAAATTTTAAATTTTTGGTTTATCGATAGGTTATTAATTTCTTCAACTAATTTATATACCGATTGCCAGTCATTATATACCGGAGTCAAAATTATTATTTTCATAATATAATCTAATTTTAGTATCTTCCCAAACAAACATCTTCAACACAAATAAATTGTGATGCATTTTTCAATATTTCACTATTAGTAGATCCTTCCCAAACAGGTCGTGATTTTAAGTGATATGATAAATTTCCAGCTTTCCATTCATCTCCAGTAACGAATTGAATTTCTCCATCAAAGTCTTTACTCCAAATTAATTGAACTTTGGATGCAATCTCTCTTCCAGGATAATCAGTTCTTTTATCTGTTTGAGAAATAGAAACGTAAGAATAAATGATCGGTGATAAAAAAAATAGAAATAAAAATCCGTATAAAAAAGAATTTATTCTTTTAACATTTATTTGTGATTTTAGAATATAGATAAATAGAACTCCAAAATATAAATAAAAGGGTGTCATCCACATCGTTCTGATTTTAGAACCCATTATCGCAGAGGTAATAAAAATTAGGAAGATTGGTAATAAGTTTATGAATAATAAAAATAGTAACTTTTTATCTTTAAGATTAAACTTAAATCGGATTTTTTTTACCAATAACCAAATTAAAAAGAAAAACGGGAGAAGTGTTCCTACTTGTTTAAGTAAAAACAGTATTGGCTGCTCAAAATGATTTATTAAACTTGGCTCTAAGCCAGTTCTTTTTAAGCCATAAAAAATTGTGATAAAATCATTACCATATAACCATATGAAATGAGGAATTAATAAAATTATAAAAACTTCTAAAATAATAAAATATTTAAAATCAAATTTTCTATCTTTTTTAATTAATATTAGATACATAAAAAGTAGAAAGACTGATGCTAACAGATATACAAATAAGTACTTTGACAAAAATCCTATTGCACTAAATAAACCAATTAAAAAACAATCTGATAATTTTATCTCTTTTGAAGAGTAAATTTTCCATGAAAAATAAATCACTAAAGACCAAAATGGAAGCTGACATACATTTACATTAAACTCAGGTGTCGTAAAATTATAGAAATAGATTGCTTCTAAAATTAAAGCAGAAAAAAGACCTAATAATTTGCTTGATAAAATCTCATCAGCAACTTTAAAAACAAAATAGAAAGAAATCACTACAAATAATGAACTTAAAAAATAATATGACCAATCTTGTGCACCAAAAATCTGAAAAAAAATTTCTGGAAAAAATGCACTTCCAGGTGGATGTTTATTAAAACCCCAGTCTAAATTGCTGCCCCACGCTAATGCTTCGATGACATCTAGGGGTAGGTTCTTGTTAGTTATTGTAGGAACAACCGTCCAAATTAATAAATGTGATAAAACAAAAATAAAAAATATATTATTTATATTTCTATTTAAACTGATCATTACTTAATAATTACAATAATTAACGTTGCTTGACACCCCTATTTTGCTGAATATACTCCCTCGAACTCAATTAGAAAATATGGCTAAAACCAGCAAAGTTAAAAAAAAAGTTGTAAAAGCAAAGAATAAAACTGCCAGTAAAACTAAAGTTAAGACAGCTGCTAAAACATCAGCAGTTAAAACTACAGTAACAAAAACTAAAGAGACAATTAAGGGTCCAATTAAAATTTCTAAAACTTATATTCCAAAGGATACTGAAAAATATATGTGCGAAAAACACAAAGTATTTTTTAGAATGAAGCTTCAAGAGTGGCGGAAAGATTTGGTAAGAGCAAACAATGAAGCTCTTTATAATGGAAGTTTAGATGATAATAGCATTTCAGCAGATATTGTAGATCAGGCGAGCTCCTACACTGACAAAAATGTTGAGATGAAAGCTATTAATAGGCAAATTAAACTCATTTCAGAAATAGATAAAGCACTAGCAAGAATTAGAGAAGATACTTATGGATACTGCCTTGATACCGCTGAACCAATTGGGCTAAAAAGACTGATGGCAAGACCTGTCGCAAAGTATACAATTGCTGCTCAGGAAAAACATGAAAAGGATGAAAAAGTTCACGCAGATGACTAAGAAAAATAAAAAAACTAAAAAAGTTCATAATCCTGTAACTTATTATTTTACTAAAAAGTATATATATTATTATTATGGTTTGTTTTGGATAATTTTGTTATTCATCGTTTTTAGTTAATGGATACAAAAATACTTTTAATAATTATTATTGTCCTTGCCATAGAGGTTTCAGGTCATGGAATTTTTGCTTCTTTGTTTAGATTGCTTAGTTCAATGAACTAATATGGTTTAGGTGGAAACTCATTTTTATCCATAAAAGCAAATCCTTTTTTAACGCCATCTCTTTCTGAAATTTCCTCATACCATCTGGTAAGACTTTTGTAATTTTTAAGACCAATATCATGCCATTCATGTCTTGCTATCCATGGAAATGTTCCAATATCTGCAATTGTGTAATTGTTACCTGATAAATATTTCGATTTGGACAATCTTTCATCCAACTCTTCGTATATTCGTTTAGAAATTTTAAAATACCTTTCCTCACCAAATTTACTTTTTCCCGGGTTATAATGATGGAATTGATGGTGTTGACCTAACATTGGACCAACATAACCCATTTGGGCCATCAACCACTGATTAATTTCTAATCTTTCTTCAGAATTATAAAATTTTCCACTTAGCTCAGCCAAATAAATTAAGATTGCTCCTGACTCAAAGACAGTTTTTTTATTTTTATGATCATTAAATTGTTCACCATTATTGATATCAACTTTGATTACTTTATAATCAAACCCAATTTCCTCAAGCATAATACTAATTTTTTTGCCATTAGGTGTATTAGCTGAGTAAAGATCTATCACTCTTTTTTTCCAAGTCTTTTCAATAAGTTTGTTGAAGTTGTTGTGAATTCAAATCTATATTTTTCATCAGGTCTTGCTAATTTAAAACATGCTCTTGCTGCTAAAGCTCCTTCATGGAACCCTGACAAAATCAGTTTTAATTTACCAGGATAATTACAGATATCACCCACTGCATAAATACCTTTTTGATTAGTCTCAAATTTTTCA
>CACGXX010000011.1:0-21980 GCA_902577125.1 uncultured Pelagibacteraceae bacterium
GAAATTGTTTTTAGTAAAAATCAAAATATTTCTTTAGAGGAATATTCAAAAAAAATATTAGAAAGTATTAAAAAAAATGGTTTTGAAAATACTGCAATTTTATACAGTATAAGTGATAGCTCCAAAACAGGTGGTAAAATAGGCTGGGTAAAAAAAAATAATTTATCCTATGAAATTAATAATGAATTAGATAATCTCAAAATAGATACATATAGCAATCCAATTGAAATCGGTAATAGTTATTTAATTTTAAAAATAAACGAAATAAGAGAAATAACTATTGAATTTGATGAGCAAAAAGAACTTGATAAAATGATTATGAGTGAGACATCAAAACAATTAGATAAGTTTTCCAATATTTTTTATAATAAGATAAAATTAAACAGCACAATAAGTGAGTTCTAAACCAATTTTAATAGTTCCAGGAGAAAAAAGGAGTATTTTTTTTGAAATTTTTTTTAAATCTCTTAAATCAAAATCTTTTTCAAGTCCTTTAATTTTAATTTGTGATAAAAAAGACTTAAATAAAGGGATAAATAAATTTAAATTTAAACATATCATTGAACAAATTGAATTAGACAATATTGACTCTAAAAAATTTCTTAAAAATAAGATTTATATCATTCATGTAAAATATCAAAATTCCTCTCTATATATGCATAATTGCTTCAAAATCGCCTTTAAGTTAATAAAGGATGGATTAACTCATAAAATAATTAATGGACCAATTAATAAAACTAAAACTTTAAAAAAAAAATACCTTGGCGTGACTGAGTTTGTTGCTAAAAGTTTCAATATAGATAAATTTGCCATGTTAATTTACAACAAAAAGTTATCAGTCTGCCCAGTCACGACACATCTTCCTATCAAATTAGTTGCAAAAAAAATAATAAAAAAAAACATTAAAGAAAAAATAGTTATAGTAAATAATTTTTATAAGAAATACTTGGGATATAAACCAAGAATAGCTGTAATAGGACTGAATCCTCACTGTGAAAGTATATTAAAATATAATGAAGACTCCAAGATTATAGCTCCAGTGATAAAATCTTTTAAAAATAAAATTAATGTAAAGGGACCTTTTTCAGCAGATACAATATTTTTAAAAAATAATAGAAAAAAATTTGATATAATTATAGGAATGTATCATGATCAAGTTTTAACACCGATTAAAACTATGTTTGAATATGACGCAATTAATATAACAATAGGTTTGCCTTTTTTGAGAGTAACACCAGATCATGGTCCGAATGAAAAAATGATTGGAAAAAATATCTCAAACCCAATTAGTTTAATAAGATCTTTAGAATTTTTAGATAGAAAATGATTTCGGCTAAAAAAAGCCTTGGTCAAAACTTTCTTATAGATAAAAATGTAATTGATAAAATAGTAAATGTTTTAGAATTAAAAAGAAAGAATATTTTAGAGATAGGTCCTGGAACTGGAAATTTAACTGAAACAATTCTAAAAAAAAATCCAAGAAAAGTTTTAGTGGTTGAAAAAGATGATAATTTAGCAAAACTTCTAAAAGAAAAATTTAAAGACAAAATTGAGGTAATTAATCAAGATATCTTAAAAATAAATGAAAACTCATTAAGTGATCAAACCTTAACAGTTTTTGGCAATCTCCCTTATAATATCTCCACAGAAATCCTATGCAAGTGGATACTAAATATTAAAGAAAAAATTTGGTTTGATTGCCTCATACTAATGTTTCAAAAAGAGGTAGCAGATAGAATTATTTCAAATTTTAACACCAAAAATTATGGAAGGTTAACAATTTTAGCAAATTGGAGATTGGATATAAGAAAGATTTGTGATGTAAGTCCATTATGTTTTAGACCAAAGCCAAAAATTGAGAGCACTGTGTTATTTTTTGAACCAAAAAAAAATTTTTTTTCTTTTAAAAATTCAAAAAATTTAGAAAAAATTACAAGAATATTTTTCATGCACAGAAGAAAAATGATTAAAAAGCCTTACTATCAATTATTTAATGGAAATATTAATATTGCCTCAAAAATTGGAATTGATCTTAATTCAAGACCTCAAAATTTAGATTTTGAGACATATTTTAAATTAACAAAAGAGTACGAAAATTTAAGAAGTTAATTTTTCAACATGATTTCGTATATAATTAGGATCATAATCTTTGGATCCATTATTAACTTCAGCCTCTATTAAACTTTTTATTTTCATGTAACAGTTATTCAATTCATCATTAATTACCACATAATCATAGTTTATCCAATGAAGCACATCTCTTTCAAACTGCTCCATTCTTTCCTCAACTATAAGTTTATCTTTCATATCCCTATTTGAAAGTCTTTCAAATAAAATTTCTTTACTAGGAGGTAAAATGAAAAAAGTGATTAATTTGTAATCTAGTCTTTTATTTTTAATCTGATCTGCACCTTGCCAATCAATATCAAATAAAACATTTTTTCCTTTATTTAGGTTATCAATTATTGGGGTTCTGGTTGTTCCGTAAAAATTATTAAAGACTTTTGCGTATTCTAAAAATTCTTGATTATTAATCAATCTTTTAAATTCAGCATCATTTACAAAAAAATAATCCTTATTTGGAACTTCTCCTGGTCTTGGTCGTCTAGTTGTGTGAGAGATAGAAATTTCGAAATCGTTTTGCTTAGAAAGCAAATTTACTAATGTAGTTTTTCCTGCTCCTGATGGAGAAGATAAAATAACCATTATCCCATCTTTTGATGAGGGCATTAAAAATAATTAGTTAGCTTTGCCTTCAATAAATTTAACTGCATCACCTACTGTTAAAATTTTTTCTGCTTCACTATCAGAAATCTCAGAGCCAAATTCTTCTTCAAAAGCCATTACTAACTCAACAGTATCTAAACTATCAGCACCTAAATCATCGATAAAACTTGATTCTTCAGTTACTTTTGACTCATCAATACCTAAATGATCAGCTACAATTTTTTTAACTTTACTAGAAACATCTTCTGACATATTGATCCTTTTTTTGTTATAAATCGTTATTAGTTTAATTAGCTAGATTGTCAAGCCATATACATGCCCCCATTTACATGCAATGTTTCTCCATTTATGTAATCAGAATGAGAAGATGCTAAAAAAATAACTGCATTAGCAACGTCCTCAGGTTCTCCCAACCTCGCAGAAGGTATTTTAGAAATAATAACATCTTTAAATTTTTCATCAATTTTATCTGTCATGGCTGTTTTGATGAACCCTGGTGATATGCAATTAACATTGATATTTTTTTTTGCATATTCTATTGCTAAACTTTTAGACATAGCAACAATTCCTGCCTTTGATGCTGTATAGTTTGTTTGTCCTAAATTTCCGGTATGTCCAACTACAGATGTTATATTTATAATTTTACCTTTTTTATTTTTAAGCATTTTTTTTATTGCAAACTTGCTAATTAAAAACGCGGAGGTGAGATTAATATTTATCACTTTTGTCCACTCTTCTATACTCATTCGTATTGCTAAGTTGTCCTGAGTAATGCCAGCATTATTCACCACACAGTCAAGTTTATCTCCTAGTTGTTTTGTAGCATCTTCTATAAAATTTTCAATATTATCAGTTTGAGAAATATCAAATTTTAGTACTTTGATATTCGTAAACTTTTTTTTCAGTTCTTCCAACTTTTCATTTTTAGTTCCTGTAGCTAAAATATTTGCTCCAGAATCATATAATTTTTTAATTATAGAGTTTCCTATTCCACCTGTTGCGCCAGTTACGATTATATTATTTTCTTTTAAATCATTCATATATTTAAACTTTTTATATCTGATTGACTATTAATTGAAGAAATTTTTACATCTCTATTAATCCTTTTTACAAGACCAGAAAGAACCTTTCCTGGGCCAATTTCAATGAATTGACTTACACCTTTATTGATCATATTAAGAACGCTTTCTCTCCATCTAACCCTTTTTTCAATTTGACTTATTAGCAAACTCTTCAAATCATTGATGTTTAAAATTTCATCTGCTGTAACATTTGAAATAAGAATATTTTTGGATTGTGTAAAATTAATTTTTTCTAATTCCCTTCTCATTACCTTGGTGGCTTTACTCATCAAATTACTATGAAATGGTGCACTTACTGGTAATTTAATATTTTTTATTTTGTTATCTTTTAAAAATTCACTTAACGTTTGTAAATCTTTTGTTTTACCACTTAACACTATCTGGCCATCAGAATTATCATTCGCAACTTGTGCCTCAAAATTATTTTGATTTTCATGTAAAATTTTTTCAAGGTCCTCTATTTTTATTCCTAAAACTGCCAGCATGCCACCCTCACCTTTTGGCATAGAATTTTGCATTGCATCTCCTCTCGCTCTTAATATCTTTATAGTTTTGTTAAAATTTAGATACCCAGCACATGATAATGCTGAATATTCACCTAATGAATGTCCAGCAAAATATTTAGCTTCATTTAAATTTATGTTGAAATCTTCTTTCATTACTTCAAATATTGAATAACTTATTAAAAAGATTGCTGGTTGAGTATTAATTGTAAGATCTAATTCATCTTTAGGACCTTCTAAAATAACTTTTGAAAGACTAAAATCCAATGTTTCATCAGCTTCTTTAAATAATCTTTTTACGATTTCATGTTTATCAAAAAACTCTTTTCCCATGCCAACTATTTGGGAACCTTGACCTGGAAAAATTACGGAAAACATTTAAAAAATTATTTAATTATTGTTATTTAACTGTTGTAATTGAGAATTTATAATAGTATATCCTCATTTTTTAATAAAAAATTAATATGAATTTATACGAGCATACTATAATTGCAAGACAAGACACTTCGCCAGCTGAATTAAAGCAATTGACAGAAAAATATTCTAAAATCGTTGAAAAAAATGAGGGTGAGATAGTCAAAACTGAAAATTGGGGTCTTTTGAATTTATCCTACCTTATTAAAAAAAATAGAAAAGGTAGCTATATACATTTTAAAATTAAAGGAACTGGAAAAATAATTGAAGAGTTAGAAAAAAATGAGTCGATAGATAAAAAATTATTAAGACATTTAACTGTTAAAGTTAAAAAATTTGATCTTAAAACAAATTATTTTACTAAGAATGAAGATATAGAAAAAACTGAAAAAAAAGAAAAAATTAAGAACTAGTTATGCCAAAAAAACAAGCAGGAAATAAGAAAGGTAAACAAAGTAATTTTGCAAAATTAAGTATTTTTCAGCCAAATAAATATAAATTTAAAAAGAATTGTCCATTATCAACAAAAGATGCTCCTAAAATTGACTACAAAAATGTAAGATTGCTTAAGAAATATGTTTCAGAGAATGGCAAGATTCTTCCCTCAAGGATTACAAATATTTCACAAAAGAAACAAAGAGAACTTGCTTTATCTATTAAAAGAGCAAGAAACTTAGCTTTAATATAATGAGAGTAATATTATTAGAAAACCTAAAAAGAATAGGATCTATAGGAGAGATAATAGATGTGAAAAGAGGTTTTGCTAGAAATTTTTTAATAGCCAACAAAAAAGCTTTATATGCTTCTAAAGAAAACATAAAACAAGTTGAAAAAATAAAATCTGAGCTCTCCAAAAAAGATGACGAAAAAAAACAAAGTGCAAAAAAAATTTTTGAAAAGATAAATAAAAAGGAATATACTGTGAATAAGCTCAGCACTGAAAATAAAGAATTATATGGTTCAGTAAAACCTACTGAAATTTCAAAAATAATTTATGAAACAAGTAAAGTTGAAATTAAACCATCAATGATACAACCAGTTAAGGAAATCAAATCAATTGGGAAATTTAAAGTAAAAATTTCTTTGCACTCAGAAGTTGAGGCTGAGATAATGATTGTAGTAAATTCAACCGAAACTATTCAATAATTATACAGTTTCATCCACAGGAATTATTTAGAATTAAAGATTTTATTGATTAATGTAAGATCATACTTAAATGGAAAATAATTTAAGTATTATCAAAGAAACTTATAAAGAATTACCAAACAATATTGAAGCAGAACAAGCAGTCATAGGTTCAATTTTAGTAACCAATGAAATATTTGATGAAATCAATACCATTGTTTCAAATATTAATTTCTTTGATCCAATGCATCAAAAAATTTTCGATGCTATCGAAAATATGATCTATAAAGGTATGCTTGCTAATCCCATAACATTAAAAAATTATTTTGAAAATGAAAAGGATGAATTAAATGTGCCAGAATATTTGGTTAAAATTACAAAATTCTCTACCTCAGTAAGACAAGCAATTGAGTACTCAAAAATTATATATGATATGTATGTAAGAAGAGAATTAATTAAAATCTCCGAAAAAATTATTGATGATGCTAAAGAAAATAATCTTGAATCCAATGGTCAAAACATTATTGAGAATTCTGAAAGACTACTTTACGATTTGGCTGAAAAAGGAACATTTAGCTCTTCATTAATAAAATTTGATGATGCAATGAAACAAACTATTGAAATGGCCTCGGCAGCATATAAGAATGAGGGTGGAATTGTTGGTGTTCCAACTGGTTTAAGAGATTTAGATGATAGATTAGGTGGACTTCATCAATCAGATTTAATTATTATAGCCGGAAGACCTTCAATGGGTAAGACGTCTCTTGCAACTAATATAGCTTTTAATGCAGCGCAAAAAATTCAAGAGAGTGGTACAAAATCATCAGTTGCATTTTTTTCATTGGAAATGTCTTCAGAACAACTTTCAACTAGAATTATTTCAGAACAAGCAAGAATAAGTTCAAATGATATAAGAAGAGGTAGAATTTCAGACGAACTATTCGATCAATTTTTAGAAACTTCTAAAAATATATCTGAACTACCTTTATTCATTGATGAAACACCAGCAATAAGTATTGCTGCTTTGAGTAATAGGGCCAGAAGAATAAAAAGATTACATGGATTGGATTTAATTGTTGTTGATTACATTCAATTAATGAAAGGTTCATTTAATAATAAAGATGGAAGAGTTCAAGAAATATCTCAAATTACACAAGGTTTAAAAGCTATTGCTAAAGAATTAGGTGTGCCTGTTCTTGCATTATCTCAATTATCTCGACAGGTTGAGCAGAGAGATGATCATAAACCACAACTAGCAGATTTAAGAGAATCAGGCTCAATAGAGCAAGATGCAGATGTCGTTATGTTTGTTTACAGAGAAGGCTATTATCTGCAAAGAAAAGAGCCAAGGGAAGCAACAGTAGAACATGCTGAATGGCAGGCAAAGATGAATGAGGTTGCACATTTGGCTGAAATTATCATTGGGAAACAACGACACGGCCCCATTGGTAAAGTAACTCTTGAGTTTGAGGAAAGATTTACAAAATTTAAAGATACTCAAAATAATTAATTTACAATATATTGGATAAATGATTGATCATTTATACCAAAATACAATCTTAAAAAATCCAAAATCTATCCTAATTATTTTATTAATCGCTTTAATTAGTTTTGGATATTACTCTAAAGATTTCAGGCTTGATGCATCATCTGAAACACTGTTAATCGAAGGCGATCCTGATCTTAAATACTTAAAAGAAGTTACAAATAGATATGGTTCAAAGGAGTTTCTTGTTTTAACACATACCCCTAACGAAGGAATGGTAACCGACAGTGCGATTAATAATCTCCTTAGTTTAAAATATAAACTCCAAAGTTTAGATTGGGTACATAGTGTTATTACTCTTTTAGATATACCTTTATTGAATAATTCTGATGCGCCTCTTCAGGAAAGACTTTTAAATTTTAAAACACTTAAAGATGAAGATGTTGATAAAGAGAGAGGCTTTAGAGAAATTTTAGCAAGTCCAGTTTTTAGAAATTTTGTTATTAGTGAAGATGGTAAGACAAGTGGAATAATTGTCAATATTAAAGAAAATCAAAAATTGGAAGATATTGAAAATAAATCAGATAAGGAAATACAAATATTCAGAGATCAAATAAAAAAAAATAACCATAATAATATTTTAGAAATTAGAGAAGTGATCAAAAGTTACGATGACATAGGGAAAATTTATTTAGGTGGTATACCAATGATTGCTGATGACATGATGACTTTTATTAAAAGTGATATCATTGTTTTTGGTTTGGGTGTACTTGTATTTATTATTGTAACCTTATGGTTTGTTTTTAGAAATTTAATTTGGGTTGTGGTTCCAATAAGTAGTTGTTTCTTTTCTGTTATAATTATGATGGGTCTTCTAGGACTCATTGGCTGGAAAGTTACTGTAATTTCGTCAAATTTTATTGCATTGATGTTAATTTTAACTATGGCGATGAATATTCATATGAGCACAAGATTTATACAATTAAGAAAGATTTATACTAACAAGAATAATCATGAAATAATTTCTTTAACGACCAAAAAAATGTTCTGGCCAATTCTTTATACTGCTTTAACAACTATAATTGCTTTTTTATCTTTAATTTTTAGTGAAATTAAACCAGTAATAGATTTCGGTTTGATGATGACTTTTGGATTAATAACATCATTTATTATTACTTTTACCCTGCTTCCAAGTTTATTAAGTTTTTTAAAAGATAATAAAACTCTTATAAAGGAAGATGCTGACTCCAAAATAACCTCATCATTAGGAAAAATTTCTATTAATTTTAAAAATCAAGTTTTTATAACTACTGGGATAATAATTATTTTTAGTATAATTGGTATAAGTAAATTAGAAGTTGAGAATAGTTTTATAAATTACTTTAGTAAAAAAACAGAAATTTATAAAGGTATGAAATTAATTGATGAAAAACTGGGCGGAACAACACCCCTAGAGGTAATTTTAAAATTTCCAGAAAAAAAAGAAGACAAATTAGACGAAGATGACGAATTTGAAGATTGGGGTAATGAGGAAAAAAATGATGAGAAGTATTGGTTTACAAAAGATAAAATAGAAACAATTTCGAACATACATAATTATCTTGATAGTCTTCCTGAAATAGGAAAAGTCTTGTCATTTTCATCGATAGTTGATGTTGCAACTCAATTAAACAATAATAAACCTCTTGGGACTTTAGAAATGGGTGTTTTATACACTAAAATTCCTGCAAATATTAAAACTGAGATAATTGATCCTTATATTTCAATAAAAGATAATGAGGCTCGAATAAGTTTAAGAATAATTGACTCTCAAAAAGATCTTAAAAGAAATGAGCTAATCAAAAAAATAAATCTTGACCTACAAAATGAATTTGGGTTAAGCGAGGATCGATATAAATTAGCTGGAGTGATGATCTTATTTAATAATTTGTTACAAAGTTTATTTAAATCTCAAATTCTTACTTTAGGACTTGTCATGCTGGGTATTTTTGGAATGTTTGTTATCTTGTTTAAAAACATCAAGTTATCTTTAATCGGAGTTGTCCCAAACTTCATTGCAGCTTTTTTTATTTTAGGAATAATAGGTATGCTAGAGATACCTTTAGATATGATGACCATCACTATTGCTGCTATTACAATAGGTATAGCTGTTGATAACAGCATACACTATATCTACAGATTTAAAGAGGAGTTTAAAAAAATTAATGATTATAAAAAAACTTTAAAAACTTGCCATTCAACTGTTGGTGTTGCAATCTTGAATACCTCTATAACAATAATCTTTGGTTTTTCTATTTTAGTTTTATCCAAATTCATACCTACAATCTATTTTGGATTTTTCACAGGATTAGCAATGTTTTTTGCAATGATTTCTGTTTTAACTTTACTTCCATCTTTAATATTAGTTTTTAAGCCTTTTGGAAAATAAGAATATATGTTTGAAATAATTCTAAAATTTTTTGGAGAAATTTTTAATTCAATTTCTTCTATTGATTTAATCTATATATTGATAACTATTCTTTCACTAATTAAATGTTACAGCAAAGGATTTGTCTTAAGTATACTTTCAATGTCAAAATGGTTATTAGCGTATATTATAACTTTAATTCTATTTCCAAGATTTAAACCATATGTCAAAGATATAATAGATAATGAATACGTGCTTGATGTAGGACTTGGGATAACAATCTTTATTATAATTATCTTTTTAATATTGTTGATTAATAAAGGGATAAGCAGCGCAATTAAATATACTGGTCTAGGAAGTTTAGACACTGTATTTGGATTCTTTTTTGGTTTTATTCGAGCCTATATTATCTCAATATGTATATTTTCAGGAATACATATTGTGTATAATTATGATAAATGGCCAGTAAATTTAGACAAATCATACACCTTTCCATATCTTGAAAAAGGTAGTAATTACTTATTAAAAGTTTTTCCAAATGAAAAAACGTATCAAGACTCTAAAGAAAAAATTGAAGATTTGTAATCCAAAATTAAATGAGGAATGTGGTGTATTTGGAATTAGCAATATAAAAGATGCATCAGCCTTAACTGCTCTTGGATTGCACTCTCTTCAACATCGAGGACAAGAGGGGTGTGGAATAGTAACATTTGATGGAGAAAGATATTATTCAGAAAAAAGATTTGGATTAGTTGGAGACAACTTTAACAAAGAAAAAGTCTTAGATAATCTTAAAGGAAATTTTGCAATTGGTCATAATCGATACAGTACTACCGGAAATAATACATTAAGAAACATTCAACCTTTTTTTGCAGATACAAATGCTGGTGGAATTGGAGTAGCTCATAATGGAAACTTAACAAACTCGATTTATTTAAGAAATAAACTTGTTGAAGAGGGTGCAATTTTTTACACAACTTCTGACACTGAAACAATCGTTCAACTTATTGCAAAATCAAAGAGATTAAAAACTATCGATAAAATAATTGATGCAATATTTCAAATTCAGGGTGGATATGCATTAGTAATGTTGACACAAAATTTACTGGTAGGTGTAAGAGATCCTTATGGGATTAGACCTCTAGTCATAGGAAAGTTAAAAAATAGTTATGTGCTTGCGTCAGAGACCTGTGCACTAGATATTATAGGTGCAAAATTTATACGGGAAGTTGATAATGGTGAAATTGTTTTAATTGAAAATGATAAATTAAAAAGTATTAAACCATTTCCTGAAAAAAAAATTAGACCTTGTGTTTTTGAATATATTTATTTTGCAAGACCAGATAGTATTTTGAGTGGAAAAACTGCATATGAACACCGTAAGAATCTAGGAAAAGAATTGGCAAAAGAGAATAATATTGACGCTGATATTATTGTTCCAGTTCCTGATTCTGGAAACGCTGCTGCCCTAGGTTTTGCGCAGCACTTAAATAAAAATTATGAACATGGGCTTATTAGAAATCATTACGTCGGAAGAACTTTTATTGAACCAAGTCAAAAAATAAGAAGTTTAGGAGTTAAGTTAAAACTTAATGCTAATCAAACAACAATTGAAAACAAAAAGATTATTCTTGTTGATGACTCTTTAGTTAGAGGAACGACATCTCATAAAATAGTAAAAATGCTTTATGATGCTGGTGCAAAAGAAGTTCATGTGAGAATTGCTTGTCCTGAGATTAGATACCCAGATTTCTATGGAGTTGATACGCCAACAAAAAAAGAATTGTTAGCTGCTAATAAGAATAATGATGAAATTTGTGAATACATTGGCGCTAAATCGTTAAAATTTTTATCTATCCAAGGAATGTATAAAGCTATTGGATTTGATAAAAGAAACGAAAATTATCCACAGTTGACAGATCATTATTTCACTGGAGACTATCCTGTAAAACCTATTGATGAGTTAGGAGATAGTAAGATAACACAACTTTCTTTACTTAGCACTGCATCAAATAATTAGTTTATGAAAAAAGTAAGTTTCACAGAAATGAAAAATGGAACCAAAGAGGATTATCTTTTTCTTGATAAACATGAAAAAGATTTTGCAAGTAAAACAGCAGATAGAATATTGAAATTTATGTCTGGACTTACTGAAACTTTAGAAGGATACCAAATTTCAAGATTAGAACATTCACTTCAGAGTGCTACAAGAGCTTATAAAAATGGTGAAAGTGATGAAATGATTGTGGCTGCTTTGTTACATGATATTGGTGACGAACTTGCTCCAATGAATCATTCCGAATATGCTGCTGCGATACTTAAACCATATGTGTCAGAAAAAACTCATTGGATTGTTGAAAAACACGGTGAGTTTCAGATGTATTATTACGCTCACCATTTGGGAGGGAACAAAAATAAAAGAGATGAGTATAAAAATCATAAATATTACCAAGATACTGTCAATTTTTGTGAAAAATATGATCAAAACTCTTTTGATCCAAATTATGAGTCTTTACCGTTAAATTTCTTTAAACCCTTTGTTAAAAAAATTTTTTCGAGAAAACCATATTCTTCACTGTAAAATTTTATAAGCTGTATTATTAAATATGACTATTTCTAAAGAAAAAATAATTGAATATTTCAAATCTGGAATAAAAGAAAAGAAAAATTTCAAGATTGGTATTGAGCATGAAAAATTTTTATTTAATAGCAAAAATAATAAAAGAATTGATTACTCAAAAGTAAAAGAAATGTTTTCTGCCTTAAATGAATTTGGTTGGAATCCGATTAAAGAAGGTGACAATATTGTAGGTTTAAACAAAGGAGGTAAAAACATCACTCTTGAACCAGGAAACCAAGTTGAATTATCTGGAGAGAAGCTTAATAATATTCATGAAGCATGCTCAGAGTCCTATGATTATTTATTTGAACTTAAACAGGTAACAAAAAAACTTGATATAAATATTGTAAGTACTGGTTTTGATCCCATTTCAACGCTTGATGAAATTCCTAATAATCCCAAACAAAGATATAAACTAATGACAAAGGATATGCCATTAGGAGGGGAGTTAAGTCTAGATATGATGTACAGAACTTGCGGAACTCAATTAAATATTGATTATTGCTCAGAGGAAGACTTTTTCAAAAAATTTAAAGTAGTAAATTCAATAGTTCCAATTTCTATTGCTTTATTTGCTAATTCATCAATAGTTGAAAAAAAAAATAGCAATTACTTATCTTATAGATCAAAAGTATGGCAAAATACTTCAAGGGGAGGACTTCCAAAATTATTTTTTGAAAATTTAAATTTTGAAAAATATGCTGATTTTATAATAGATTTTCCAATTTTATTTATACAAGACAAACAAAACTATTTATCTGGTAATAAATATACTTTTAAAGATTTTATGAAGGGAAAGATAAATGAAATAAAAAATCGTCTTCCAACTGAGAGTGATTTATCATTACACTTAAGCACTATATTTACTGAAAATAGATTGAAAAAATATATTGAATTAAGATCTATGGATACTTGCGGCTGGGATTGTCTTTGTGCAGGACCTGCATTTTTTATTGGAATGTTATATGGAAATTTAGAAGAAGTTTATAATTTAATTTCTTCATGGGATAAGGATAAAATAATTAATGCTTATCTCGATGCTCCTAAAAAAGGTTTTAATACTCAATTAATGGGTAAAGATCTTTTTTATTGGGCATCAACTTTATTTGAAATTTCAAAAAAAGGATTAGATAATAGAGATATATTAAATAAAAGTGGAAAAAATGAAAGTTTGTTTTTAAATCACTTGCAAAAAGTTATTGATAATAGAACAACAAATGCAGATCATATGATTAGTAAATTTTCAAAAAACGAAGATTTAAACGATTTATATGATAAATAAGATTGTTGCTATACAAGGAAATCACCCTTCTAAACTTAATCCAAAAACAGATACAAGTGTTTTTTTAGCTAATGAAATTCAAAAAAAAAATTATAGAATTTTTTATTATGATCCTAAAAATTTATCAATTATAAACTCAAAAGTTATAGCTGAGGGTTTTTTTATAGAGTTTAATTATAATAATAAAAAATTTTACAGAATTTTAAAAAAACAAAAATTAAATCTTATTAAATGTAAGTACCTATTAATAAGACAAGACCCTCCTTTTAACCTAGAATATATATCCTCAACTTTTATACTTGAAACACTTAAGAATAAAGTAAAAATCATTAACGATCCCACTGCAATCAGAAATATTTCTGAAAAACTTTATTCAGTCAAATATCAAAGATTTATGCCAAATACAATTTTTACACAAAATATCCAAGAGATTAAAAATTTTTTTAAAAAGAATAAACATGTAATTTTAAAACCTATTCATAATTTTAGTGGGAACGATATTCACTTGCTTAATAAATTTAAATTAAAGTTTCTTAAAAAATTAATAAAAAAACATAATTATATAATGTGTCAAAAATACTTACCCAAAATAAGCAAGGGAGATAAAAGAGTATTTCTAATAAATGGAAAAATATGTGGTGCTATATCCAGAGTTCCTCAAAAAGGCTCATATCTAAGCAACATGAGTAAAGGTGCAATTGCAAAAAATACCCAATTAACAAAATTTGAAAAAAATATTTCCAAATTAATTGCTAAAGATTTGAAAAAAGATCAAATTTATTTTGCTGGAATTGACTTTATTGACCAAAAACTTAATGGAGATATAAATGTTACATCCCCTACTGGTTTAAAAACATTATTTGATATTTCCAAAATTAATCTTGCTAAAACTTTTTGGAAATATTTAAAAGCATGAAACACTTGACAGATCAACAAAGGGGATCTTTGCTTGCATTTGTTGCTGTCATGTTTATTACACCTGACTCTTTATTTATTAGACTTTCTAATATTGATACTTGGGGTCTTGTTTTTTATAGAGGAATAATTCCATTCTTAACTGTTTTTTTTGGGATGTTAATAATCTACAAACTAAATTTTTTTAAGATACTTTTTACAAGTGGTTACCACGGTTTAATCTATGTGGTTACTTTTAGTATTACAAATATTACTTTCGTAGTTTCTATTCAAAACACTAATGTTGCAAATACACTAGTAATGATAGCAACTGCACCAATGATATCAGCCATACTAGGTTCAATTTTTTTAAAAGAACCTCCTGATACAAAGACATGGGTTTCGATAATTGTTACTTTTGCCGCAATTATTTACATTTTCTTTGACTCCCTTAAATTAGGTAACTTTTATGGAGATATTTTAGGATTTATTACTGCTATTGGTCTAGCTGTAGGTGCGGTAACTATAAGATCTGCAAAATCTAAAAATTTAGTTCCAGCTGCAGTAGTAGGTAAGTTATTTGTTGCTACTTTTGCCTTATTATTTATCGAGAGTTTTGCTCTTTTAGATAATGATCTTATCATAGTGCCTCTAATGTGTATTCTATGTGTTGCTATACCATTTGTTTTAGTAACTATTGCTCCAAGGTTTATCCCAGCTGCCGAGGTAAATCTTTTCTTCCTATTAGAAACAATAATTGGTCCAATTTGGGTTTGGTTGATTATAAAAGAACAGCCTAGCATTGAAACGCTTCAAGGTGGAGTAGTTATAATTGCAACCATCGCTATTCACTCATTTTTGAAATTAAAAAAATCTTAACCTCCGTCACAATTAAGTCTTGATTTAATAATAGATGGCGGATAATTAGCGCGATTTTATGAATAAAGTTCTAAAAAATTCTTGGGCATTGTTTTTAGGTATGGGATTTATAATGATGGCCTACGGTTTTCAGGGGTCATTACTTGGGGTGAGAGCTGTTCAGGAGGAATTTAGTTTAACAGCAACCGGTTTTATGATGTCTGGTTATTTTATAGGATATTTTATAGGAGCAGCAACTATTCCAAATATAATTTCAAGAGTTGGTCATATTAGGGTTTTTGCAGCTTTTGCGTCTTTGGCATCATTAATTATTTTGATTCATTCAATTTTGATCCATCCATTTATATGGTTCTTATTAAGAGTTCTCACTGGGATAAGCATGGTTTGTATTTACACGGTTGCTGAGAGTTGGCTTAATGATAGATCTAGTAATAAAAATAGAGGAAGTGTTCTATCAATTTATATGGTGATTCTTTATGGATCAATGGGAATAGGAATGTTTTTGTTAAATTTCAGTGCTCCAAAAAACTTTGAACCTTTCATATTGGTTTCTGTGATCACTTCAGTAGCATTAATACCTATTTTGCTTACTAAAAAAAAACCACCCACTTTCAAAAAAATTAATGCTATGTCATTAAGTGAACTTTATAAATCCTCACCATTTGGAATGGTAAGTTCTTTTTTCTATGGAACAATTCAATCTGCTCTTTTCACCTTGCTGGCAGTTTATGGAACATCAATGAATTTCACCATTTTCGAAATATCAATTGTAACCTTTTTACTAGCAATTTCTGGTGCAGTCGCTCAATTTCCTGTAGGAAAAATTTCTGACTTTTATGATAGAAGGAAAGTAATTATTGCATCAACTTTTGGAGCTGCAATGTTTGCGCTAATCACAATATTTGTTTCTGGACAAATGTATTTACCTGATGGATTAGCAACAAGTAAAACATGGTTTTATTTATTTTTTATATTGTTTTCTTTTTGTAGTTTACCCATGTTTTCATTAATTCTTGCTCACACAAATGACTATATTACTAAAGATAAATTTGTTGCTGCAGGTGCTGGACTTCAATTTACATTTGGTTTAGGTGCAATGAGTGGTCCTTTTTTATGTTCAATATTTATGGATCTTGTTGGCTCTAATGGATTTTTTGTTTTTTTATTTTTCTTTCATTCTTTAATAGGAGCTTTTGGAATTTATAGAATGAGAGTCAGAGAAACTGTGGAGAATCCAGACTCTCAGTTTGTTGCAATGCCTCAAACAATTACACCAGCTGGAATTGAACTTAATCCTACAACAGAACCTATTGAAGAACCGACTAAAGATGAAAATAGAGAGATTTAATTAAGACTCTCTATATGCTCAGACATTTTAGACAGAACTTGTTTTTTAGTTAATTTATCTGTTCGTATTAAAATTGCATCTTTTACTTTAATCAGTGGGCTATTCTTTCTTTTTTTATCCATTGAAGTTCTTTTAATTAAAGATTTTCTAACATTTTGTAGAGAAACCTTCTTTTTGATATCTAACCATCTTCTATAACTTGCAACTTTAATATTGCACTTAAAATAAAAAGCTAAATCATATTTTGGTTTTTTTGCTAATATTTTACTAGCTATATCTCTGCCCTCTACACAAATCTTTTTATTTTTTTTGATCAATGTCATTTGAAAAGTATTTATTATTTTTCGAATATTCTTATTTTTAGCTATTATTGAAGCATGGTTGCTGATTTGTTCAGAGTGTAAATTTAATTTAACTATTTTTTTATAAGAAATATTTTTAAATCTTTTTTTTAAAAAACTAATACTGTTCTTTGGTTTATGATTAATGATTTCACTACTAGCATATCTATATAATAGTCCTGAATTAATAAGTAACAATTTGTATTTTTTAGAGATGAGTTTTGCTGCAGTACTTTTTCCACTTGCTGACTCTCCGTCACAAGCTATTATTAATTTTTTAAATATTTTCACTTAACTTTAATAATATTTAGATTTGTTTAATGCAAAAAAATTATCAATTTTAATAGATTTTTCAGAAATTAATCACTTACAGGTTGAAACTCAAAATAAGCACAAATTAACTCTTTACCAAACTGAAATATTGAAAGTAAGTCAAATATTTGTTTCTATTCAGTTTATAAAAATATGCCTAGAAAAAAAACTAAACAAAAAAAATCAAAAAAAAGTACAGGGATAGTAAAGATTAGTAACTTAGCTCCTAAATCCTTTTTAAGTAATGCTTTCTCTAATTACAAAAAAAATAAAGAGCTTAATAAGATTAAAGCTATCAAATTAGAAAAATTAAAAGAAAAAAATCAAATTCTTAAAGAACGAAAAGATCTTAAAGTTTGGGAAGAAAGACTCATTAAGGAAAGCAATAGATTAAAATTTAGTGAGGATGAATTAAGGTTAAAAGAAAAAGAGATCAAAATTAAAGATGACGCACAAAAGCTAGAGGCGTCGCGATTGGTAAAAAAAGATGAAGAATTAATATTAATAAGTAAGGAATTAAGAGCTAAAGAAAAGGAATTAAAGCTTAGAGATGAGGCACAAAATAGAAAAGATATCGATTTAAAAGTTAGAGAAGAAGAGCAAAGAAATCTTGAGCTTAAAGAAAAAAGAAGAAAAGAGAGAACCTTAAAAATGATTAAGGAAGAGGAGGAAAAACAGAAAGAGCTTGAGTATATCAAAATAAAAGAATGGGAAGAAAAATTTGATAGAGAGCAAAAAGCAAAAGAACATAGAGAAAATTTAAGAGAGGAAAGATTAAGACAAAGAGAATTAGAAAAACTTAAATCATTTGAAAAAACTGAAAATCCAGTTGAAAAAAACCTTTCCTCTGGTTTGGAAAAATTTAAAGTTGATGTAACTAAAGAAAATTAGTTTTTTTGATTAGGAAAATAATCCTTTAAATTACCTTCTCTATGAACATCCGCTGTGCAACAATGAACACCACCACCAAATGCATATGCATCTCTCAATTCAACTGGAACAACCTCCATTCCTAGCTTATCAAGTTGTTCCGCTTGGTAAACTTCACTTTTTTCAACACAAACTGTTTTTGGATCAAGAACTAAAACATTCATTGATAACCATACTGATGAATAACAAAGTGGAGGTGGTTCATTATGAGCAGGTTGTGCACTATCGATTATTTTCCACCCATTATCCTCAAATAATTTTCTTTGTTCTTTGGGAAGTCTTCTTTGAGGATTATTTATAATTAGCCCTTCTTTAATTGGTGTAAAGGTTGCATCTATATGAATTGGATATGGATCACCTGGAAAATTAACAGCATGAACTCTATGATCTTTATAATGTCTTTTTAACCAATCAATACCTTTAAGATTAGTAGTAAACCCATGTTGAACCACCAAATCTTTACCAAATCTTAAAACATCAGCTGCATCAAATAATGGTTCTTCTTCAGTCGTTACAAAGTATTTTTTTTCAGTCCATTCTAATCTTTTTTGAACACCAATTTTATCAGATAGATAATCTTTTCTATAATCAGCATCTGTTAATCTTGGTTTTGGGGCTGACTCGTGTCTCATATTTGGATCCTCGTTATAGTAATGTTTAAGTAATGGTCGATAACAAAGATATTCAAACCATCTGCATCTATAACTCATAGTGGCCTCTAAAATTTCATTTCCTACAGTTAACAAAACATCTCTTGGCGGCATACAGCCAAACATGGTTTCGGCTTTCCAATCTGGCGTTGAAGTTGGTTGATTAAAATCAAGTGGTGTCGGTCTATCAACTTTGATTCCACGCTTTTCTAATAATGATGAAAAGTTATCTAAAAGTTCATTAGCTTTATCTATGGTATCTTTGGTTCTTGGTCCAAATTGACCTCTCATATCACTATCCTCTGGAACTTTAGCATCTAAAGCTGGTTCAGGAGCTGGTATACATGTTCCATCTGCACGACCTACAATAACATGTTTTAATGGATCCCATTCATTCCAACTATTAACAATTATTTTATCTGTCATTTAACTCTTTATAACGTTGTGTCCTGGACCAAATGGAAATTTAGTTATATTTTCTACACTATCATTTTTAATTACTAAAATGTCATGCTCTCTATATCCACCAGCACCAGGTTTTCCCTCTGGTATCATAATCATCGGCTCCATTGATATCACCATGTTTTCTTCTAGTACAGTATCAATATCTTCTCTTAATTCTAATCCAGCTTCTCTTCCGTAAAAATGAGATAACATTCCAAATGAATGACCGTACCCAAAAGTTCTATATTGAAGATATCCAAGTGATGCAAATAAATCATTTAACTCTTCACAAATTTGGGAACACTTAATACCAGGTTTAATCAATTCCAATCCTCTTTTGTGAACTTTTACATTTGCCTCCCATGCTTTAAGAGAAGCATCATCTACCTCATTTACAAATAAGGTCCTTTCTAGAGCTGTGTAGTATCCTGATATCATTGGAAAAGTATTCAAAGACAAAATATCTCCATTTTTCAAAGTTCTATTCGTTTTAGGATTATGCGCTCCATCTGTATTAATTCCTGACTGAAACCATACCCAAGTGTCCATATATTCTGCTCCAGGGTAGGATTTTGCGATTTCTCTTTCCATACGATCACGTCCTGCTATTGCAATTTCCAACTCTGTTTGACCAGGTTTAATTAATTTAACAATTTCTTCCGCTCCTAAATCGGCAATTCTTGCTCCATTCTTTATAATTTCTATCTCTTCATCAGATTTTATCATTCTGTGTTTCATCAATTTTTTTGAGATATCTTTAAAAGTTACATTTTCAAAAGTTGAATTCAATTTATCTTTAGTTTCCAGAGTAATATGATCGTTTTCAATCCCAATTGACTTTGGTTTATCTTTTTTATCAATTATTGAGTTTATTGCTTTAAAGAAGTTATCTCTTTTCCAATCAGTATAGATGATATTATCACAATGCGACCTTCTCCATGGTTGGCTTGCATCAATATTAGCAGATATAGTAACAACTTTATTTTGTGTAACAACACATCCGTAAGGCCTTCCAAATGAGCAATAAATAAAACCAGTATAATATGCAATGTTATGCATTGAGGTTAGAATAGTTATCTCAATGTCATTTTCAGACATCACTTTTCTAAGTTTATCAACTCTATCCTGGTATTCTTTAAGTGAAAAAGGTAACTTTACTTTTTCTCCATTTCTTAAAGTGAAAAAATCAGGTCGTTCCATATCTTAATAAATCAATTAAGAGCAATGTGTCTTTTATTCCAACGCATTACCAAACTGTAATATATCAAGGAAATAAATAGAAAAAAACCACCTACTATTGTGTAAGTGTCAGGCACTTCATTTATGCCTAAGATAGGTAACCAAACCCAAAAAATTCCACCAATTACTTCAGTCAATGATAATAATGTTAATTCTGCAGCAGGAATTGCTTTAGAGCCAATAGAATATAAAATTAGACCTAAACAAACTAATGTTCCATGAAGAGAAAACAACGCTCCATTATAACTTGTTGAAAAGAATACTTGTTTAGTACTTAAAAGCATTACAGATGCAAAAACAAAACAAAAGAAACCTGAAAAAGCTACAGTTGTAAACTTTGGGGTTTCCGTTCTCCACCTAAGAGTTACTGAAAAAACAGAGAATCCAATTGAAGAAAGCATTCCAAAAATAAAACCAACAACAGAATTAGATCCAGTGCTTCCGAAAGCCATTATTATTATTCCAACTGTTGCAATAAAAATAGAGATCCAAACATTTAATGAAATTTTTTCATTAAGAAATAAGAAAGCAAGGAGTGCAGTAAAAAAAGGCATTGCAGCCAAACAAAGTAGTGTAATTGCAGCTGATGTATTAGTAATTGAATAAATAAAACTTATCATAGCAATTCCTAATCCAGTTCCACCAATAATGCCTGAGTATCCCATCTTCAAATAATTTTTATAAAATTTAATCCCCTCTTCAAAATAAAGATAAAGATTTAAAAGGATAAAAATTGTCAATCCTCTACCAAATATATATTGCCATGGCACTTGGTTAGGATTATCCATATATCTCACAACAAGAGGACCAAAAGACCACAAAATTCCTGCAAACAAAACTACTGGAACTGCGATTTTTGGATTTTTTAATTCAAGCATTTATGAAGATTAAATCTAAAAATTTATAACTACAACAAAAATGAGAAAGCTTTAACCTATAATTTAGCTTTTCCATTTAAAGTTGTGTACAACTAATTTCTATTCTTGATTGGTTTTTATTTGTCATATAATTAAAAAATAATATGGATTTAGAAGTTCTAAGTATTGCTGCTAATACGGATAACAATAGAAATATTGAGAACCGGACGCATGTTTCAAAATTAAAAAATTCTTTATGTGGGGACGAAATGCAAATAGAACTTATATTAAAAAATGAAAAAATTTTAGACTTTGGGTATCAAGGTAAATCTTGTGTATACTGTCAAGCTTCAGCCAGTTTGTTATCAAAAATTTCCATTAATAAACAAAAAGAAAAAATTAACGATTTATGTGATAGGGCTGAATCATATTTTAATGAT
>CACGXX010000012.1:0-20868 GCA_902577125.1 uncultured Pelagibacteraceae bacterium
GGATGTTATTTAGTATTACCAGTATTAGGACCTAGCACCGCTAGAGATACTATTGCATCATTAGCTAATTTTTTTGGTGGTGATCCTTGGTATAACGTGACTGTAAAAAATGACACTCATTATTTTAGAGATGTAGATTATTATTCATCTAAAGTTACAAGCGGAATTGATTTTAGGGCAAAAAACTTTGACTCTATTGAAAATTTAGAAAAAAACTCACTTGATTTTTACGCGTCTGTAAAAAGTTTATATCTTCAAGACAGACAGCAAAAAATTTTAAATAGTCAGAAAATAGTTGAAACTCAAAATGATAGTGACTGGGAAGAAATAGAAACACAATAATTTTCACTCAAAAATGATACAAAAAAAATTTCTAGTATTTTTTGTTCTTTTTTTTTCGATAACATTCAATTCATTTTCTATAGAGCCTGATATTTTTGTTCAATCCACTGTTAATAGAGCATCAAAATTACTTGGGGAAGACATTTCAAAAGAAGAAAAAATCGAAAAATTAAAAACAATAGCAAAAGAAACTGTAGATATAAGAGGGATTGGTTTTTACACACTTGGAAAAAAGAGAAAGTCTCTTAATGAAAATGAAAAAAAAAGGTATACAGATTTATTCGAAGAATATTTTTTAAAGAGTTTTTCAAGTAGATTAGCAGAATATACTAATCCAGAAATTGATGTAAGAAATAAAGATAAACTCAACGAAAATTATACCATTGTTAATAGTATCTTAAAAGCAACTGATGAAAGACCTGAGATAAAGATAGATTGGAGAATATATACTAAAAATCCGGACAATCCATTAATCAGAGATTTAATAATAGAAGGCTTGAGTTTAGCAAGAACTCAGAAAGAAGAATTTGCCTCTGTTTTAAATTCAAATAATGATGATATAGAAGCTTTGTTCAAAGTTTTAAAAGAATTTTCTCAAAATTAACAAAAAAAAATGGTGGGCCCGCCAGGACTCGAACCTGGGACCAATACATTATGAGTGTACTGCTCTAACCAACTGAGCTACAGGCCCAAAAAACTTAAAGAGTTGTTATATTAATTCTTTTACTCTTACAAGCCTACTAATACACTAAATATATAATTTGTAAAAATATAATAAAAAATGTGTTAAATCATTTAATTAGATATGAAAAAAATTCTTGTAACAGGTGCAACTGGTTTAGTGGGTAAATACCTTAAAAAAATTATACCAAATGCAAATTATGTCTCCTCGAAAGATTATAACTTGCTTATTCAAAATGATGTGAAAAAAATGTTTAAAGAGTTAAAACCTGAAATAGTAATTCATTTGGCTGCTAGAGTTGGAGGAGTACACCATAATATAATTGAACCTGTAAAATATTTTGAAGAAAATATAATCATGAATACCCTGATGATTAACGAGTCATTTAATAATAATGTAAAAAAATTTTTAGGCTTATTAAGTTCTTGTATATATCCTGATAACATAGATGTTTATCCTATAAAAGAAGATTGTTTGTTTAATGGAGCGCCTCATTCAGATTTATTTTCATATTCCTATTCAAAAAGGTGTATGGCCATTCAAATAAATGCTTATAGAAAAAAATTTAAATCAAATTTTAACTATTTAATTCCGTGTAATCTTTATGGAGAATTCGATAAGTTTGATGAAATACAAGGTCATTTTGTTGGTGCATTAATTAGTAAGATCTTGGTTGCAAAAAAAAATGGTCAAAAATCAATTCAATTATTTGGGGACGGTTCTCCTCTGAGACAATTTATGTACGCAAAGGACTTGGCGTTTATAATTAAAGAAGTGATAGAAAAGGACATTAGAGAAAATTTTAATGTTGGAAACAATGAAAATTTTTCAATTCTAAAAATTGCAAAACTAGCATTAAGTGTATGTGATGCGGAAACTTTGGAAATAGAATTCGACAAAGACAAGCCTAATGGACAAATGAGAAAAGATATTGATTTAAGTTTAATGAATTCTTTACTTCCTGACTTTAAACCTACGCTTCTTAAAGATGGTTTAAAAGAAGTCTACAAAAAACTGGATAAAAAATGAGCAAAACAATTCTTTTAGGTGGAAGTGGATTTCTTGGACCAGTTATATTGTCAAAAGATCCACAAATAATTTCAATAGGAAGATCACCTATAGAGCCCTCTTTAAAAAATAAGCATTTAGATTTACCTAGCTTAGATAACTTACAAATATTGGATAATTTAGATTTTGATAAAGTAATTTTTTTAATTGGAAGTTCAAATCATCATGAAATTAATCAGAAAATAACAATGGGCATTGATTATAATGTTTATCCACTTCAAAAAATTTTAAAATATTTATCTAATAGAAAATTGAAAAAATTTATTTGTTTTACAAGTATGCTATTGTACGATCAAAGTAAATTACAAAACCCTGTAGATGAGAAACAAATTATAAATCCATATACTAATGATTACATATTTAGTAAATTTTTATCTGAGGAAATAGTAAGATATTATGAAAAAAAAATTCCTTCAATAATAGTAAGATTGAGTAATATTTACGGTTACACAAAACTAATTAGACCAGATTTGGTGCCAACACTTATGCAGAATGTACTCAACAAAGATGAGGTTACAATATGGAATGATAAACCCAAAAGAGACTTTATTTTTACTGAAGACGCTGCAGATGCAATATTAAAGTTAATAAATACTGATTACACAGGAATTATAAATTTAGGAACGGGTGAGATGAATTCAATTAAAACTATTACGAGTGAAGTTAAAAAACTTTCTGGAAAAAATATAAGATCTCTTGATAAACCAGTTAGTGGACCTATGGAACTTTCTGTTGACACCACACTAACCAAAAAATTAATTAATTGGAGCCCTAAATTCTCTCTTAAAGAAGGTTTAAAAAAAACATATGATATTATGAGAAGTTATCATCAAAAATAATAATGGACTTTATAGAAAAAAAAACTTCCCTCAATACATATAGATATTTTACAAGATCAAAGCCATCAATTAAAAAGTATGAAGATGAAAAATACGAGAGTAAGTTACTTCTAGATAATAATGTTAGTAGGAGAGGTTTTGGTGGTTTGAGGTATAAAGATTTGTATAAAACCTCATTAAAAGACAAGCCCTTAATTTCAATTATAACTCCAAACTTTAAAAGTCCTGATTTAGAAAAAAACAATAATTAGTATTTTAAAACAAGAATATGAAAACTTAGAATTAATTATTATTGATGCAGATTCTGGTGAAGAGACCGTTCAAATTCTCAAAAAATATGATGATCAAATTGATCTTTGGGTAAGTGAAGTGGACAATGGTCTTTGGGATGGATGGAACAAGGGAATAAAATTTGCAAACGGAGATTATATTGGAATTTTAGACTCAACATCTACATTTGACTTAAACGCTATAAAATATTTGATTAAGTATGTTAAAAAATATCCTGAGGCAGATTGTATATTCGGGACTGTTAAAAAAGGTGATAAAATTTATGCTGGTTTTAGACCAAAGGATATAATCTTTAGATTTAATATTTATCCATCTTGTGTAATAGGTTTCTTTATAAAAAAAAATTCTCTTAAAAAATTAGGCCTTTATAATACAAAATATAAAATTCATGCTGATTATGATCTAATTTACAGACTAATTGTAAAAGAAAAAATGATAGGAGTTCCGACTAGAGGTGATGAAATTTTTGGTGCCTTTGGTGAGGTAGGCATTTCAAGTGGTTATACTTTTTTTCAAAGATTATTTTCAGAGTTAAAAATCAGATACGATAACAATCAAAATATATTTATAATTTTATTTATTTTTTTTGGACGATGTTATAAACAAATTCTAAAAAATATATTAAAATTTTAAAAATGAATTTATTTAAAAAATCCCTAATAAAAAAAAATTATAAGTATAAACTTTTAGAAGATGGAATTTCTAAAAAAGACATCTTAGAAGCAAAAAATGTCCTTGACTCAAAACAAATAACAATGGCATCCAAAACAAGAAAATTTGAGGAAATGTTTGCAAAAAAAATGGGTGTTAAATACGCATTAATGGTCAATTCAGGTTCTTCAGCAAATCTCTTAGCAATTTTTGCTGCTGGAAACCCATTGAGACAGAATAAATTAAAAAAGGGTGATGAAGTTATTATTCCAGTTTTATGTTGGTCAACATCGCTTTGGCCGTTAGTTCAGTTTGGTTTGAAACCTGTTTTTATTGATATTGACCCAAAAACATTAAATGTAAATGAAGACGAATTAATTAAAAAAATTAGCTCAAAAACAAGATGCATATTTTTAGTAAATGTTCATGGAAACTCTTGTGACCTATTTAAAGTTAAAAAGATTGCAAAAAAAAAGAAAATAATTTTGATTGAGGATAGTTGTGAATCACTAGGATCAAAACTTAAAAATAAATATTTAGGGACATTTGGAGATTTTGGAACTTTTTCTTTTTTCTATTCTCATCAAATTACATCTGGTGAAGGAGGCATGATTGTCTGTAACAATGATAAAGATTATGAAATCCTATTTGCTTTAAGGTCTCACGGATGGTTAGGTGGAACAAGATTTTATACTAGAAGACTCAAAAGCTATAATTACTATGCAAAAAAATATCCGTCTTTAGATCCTAGATATATTTTTGTAAATTCTGGTTTCAACTTAAGGCCAACAGATATTCAAGCAGCAATAGGATTAAATCAATTTATTAGATTAAACAAATTAATAAGAAATAGAAATCAAAATAGAAGAGCAATTATAAATACTCTTAAAAAAGATAAAAGATGGAAAAATCAATTTCAATTTATAGAACCTGCGAAAAATATAAATCCAAGCTGGATGGGACTTCCTATTATTATTGATAAAAAATATAAAAGACAAAAAATGAGGTTTTTAAGCTACTTAGACTCAAAAGGGATTGAGACTCGACCTATAATCAGCGGTGTCTTTACTAATCAACCAGCCACAAAACTTTATAATTTAAATCCAACAAAAAGAAAATTTAACAAAGCACAGGACGTTCAAGAGTTAGGTTTTCTAATTGGGTTGCATCAAAAAAAAATATCTAAAGATAATCTAACATTAATAAAAGATAGTTTTTTAAACATAGACAAAATTTAAATGGTGGGCCGTGTTGGTTACGCTCCAACTACCCCTGCAATGTCAATGCAGTACTCTACTATTGAGCTAACGGCCCAAACTAACTTTCTAAGAAACTTTTAAGTTGTTTTGATCTACTTGGGTGCTTGAGCTTTCTAAGAGCTTTGGCTTCTATCTGACGAATTCTCTCTCTTGTCACAGAAAACTGTAATCCAACCTCTTCTAAAGTGTGATCAGTATTCATTCCAACTCCAAATCTCATCCTTAAAACCCTTTCTTCCCTTGGTGTTAAAGTAGATAATATTTTTGTTGTCGCCTCGCCTAAATTAGATTTAATCGCTTGCTCTAATGGGGCCAAAGCTTTTGTGTCTTCAATAAAATCACCTAAGCTACTATCTTCTTCATCACCGACTGGTTTTTCTAACGAAACTGGTTCTTTAGAAATTTTCAAAACTTTTCTAACTTTATCTAAAGGCATTCGAAGTTTTTTTGCTAGTTCCTCCGGAGTAGCTTCTCTGCCAAATTCACTTAAAATAAGTCTTTGTGTTCTAACAATCTTATTTATAGTCTCGATCATGTGTACTGGGATTCTAATTGTTCGTGCCTGATCGGCAATTGATCTAGTAATAGCTTGTCTTATCCACCATGTTGCATAAGTAGAGAATTTATATCCTCTTCGATATTCAAACTTATCAACTGCTTTCATTAATCCAATATTACCCTCTTGAATTAAATCTAAAAATTGCAGACCCCTGTTGGTATATTTTTTGGCAATTGATATTACGAGCCTTAAATTAGCTTCCACCATCTCTTTTTTAGCAATTCTTGACTCTTTTTCTCCTTTTTGAACTCTACTCACTAACTTCTTAAAGTCAGTTACTGACATTCCAAGTTTATGACTAATTTCAATTAGCCTTTCTCTTATATTTTTAAATTCTTCTTTATTTTTACTAAAAAACTGTTTCCATAAAATATTGGTATCTAAAAACTTTTTCAAATTAGGATTAATTTCGTTACCTATATAAAATTTAATAAATTCATTTCGCGGTATTTTTTGGTCCATTGCAAGTCTTAAAAGATTTCCCTCTAAAGAAATAATTTTTTTATTTTCAACATAATGTTTTTGGACAAGCTCTTCTAAAACAGACGGAGATAATTGCAAAGATTTGATATTTTCTAATATATCATTTACAATTTTTGTATAGCCTTTTTCTTTTGATGGAGAAAAAGTTTGTGAATTTAAAACACAATCTAATTTCTCTTTTTGATATTTTATTAGCTTACGATATTCTTTTGTGAGTATATGAACTGTTTGTAAAACTTTTGGTTTTATTTCAGACTCCATTGCAGCAAGCGTTGGGTTGAAATCATCATCACTTTCATCGTTTGAATTTTCTTCTTTTTCATCATCTCCAGCATTTTTTTGTTTAGCACTAGGACCTGTATTTTCATCCTCCATGTAGTTAGTATCAATGTCAATAATTTCTCTAACCAATATCTCATCTTTTTGTAATTTTTCGTCCCATTCAAATAATTGTTGTGCAGTGATAGGGCTTTGAGATAAAGCAATTAACATTACATCTTTTCCTGCCTCAATTCTTTTGGCAATTGCAATTTCCCCTTCTCTAGAAAGTAATTCAACGCCACCCATCTCTCTTAAATACATTCTTATTGGGTCATCACTTTTTTCGATTGTTTTACCATCTTCTTTGGTAGAATTTTCTTTTTTCCTTAGAACCTTAAAGTCAGATTTCTTTTCAACTAATACTATTCTCTCGTCTAAGATATGAATAAAAGCCTGTGATAAATTTTCATCTGATAGATTTCTCTTGCCAAGAGATTTACTTAATTCCTCATGAGTAATAAAACCTCTATGAGTTCCTCGACCCATCAATCTTGCAAACGACTTAGTAATAATTCTTTCCACAACAATATAAGTTTGAAAGACCTATATAATATCAAATTAGCAAAAATCCATTGCTAATTTATTGAGATTAGTTGATTTTTCTCTCGTTTTTAAGCTCTTTTAGCTGATTAAAAGTCGTTTCACTTAAATCTTCTGAAAACTTCGATTCTAATTCTTGGATTCTTAATTCCAAATCATGATTAAATAAATCTTTTGAAATATCGTCCAGTAGCTCTATCACTTGATTATCATTTTTAGATTTATTTTTTAGAATATGTTTAATTGGCGCAAACTTATTTATCTTATCTAACAGTTGTTTATCAATATTAAGTTTTTCAATA
The DNA here is from genome assembly GCA_902577125.1 of uncultured Pelagibacteraceae bacterium. Classification (GTDB taxonomy): domain Bacteria; phylum Pseudomonadota; class Alphaproteobacteria; order Pelagibacterales; family Pelagibacteraceae; genus Pelagibacter. Next base: position 7,338 of record CACGXX010000012.1, read on the forward strand.
TTAATAGTTTCATTTGATTTTAATTTATTTATAGTGGAACTAAATATTTGCTTATTGATTTCTGAGAATAATTTAATATTTTCTACTAGGTGAATATTTGACTGAAAAAGAGATAAGTTATTTAAGAGCAAATATAATAAAGAAAACTCTTTCAACTCAACAGCAGTAATTCCTTTACTTTCATTATAAATTTTTTTTGTTGATTCAAGTGATTTTGTTTTCTTAACAGAAAACTTATTCTTATTTTGATTGAAATGAGGTGTTAATTCTGCAATTTTCTCTAAAAAAAATTCAAGAACATATTTTTTAATAAAATTATCTTTAATTGTATTTGCTATTGATCTTAATTTTTTTTCAAATATTGCCATAGAAGATGGATTATTTTCAGTTTGTTTTTTATAATGGTTGAAAATAAATTGGTGAATTGGTAATTTGTTCTGTTTCGTAAATTCTAAAAAATAGTTTTTACCATTTTTATTTATAAAACTATCAGGGTCCTCTTTATCTGGTAAAAATAAAAAAGATATTTGCTTTTCAGGTTTCAATTCTTTTATAGAATTTTCTGCTGCTCTTAAAGCAGCTTTATAGCCACTTTCATCTCCATCAAAACAGATTATAATGTCATCAAAGAACTGATTTAATGTTAAAATTTGTTTATCAGTTAAAGAAGTACCAAGATTTGCAACAACGTTTTCAACTCCGTTTTTACTTAAGCCAACTACATCCATATAACCTTCAACTAAAAAAATATGATCTAACTTATTAGATAATTTTCTTGCTAGATCTAAATTATAAAGATTTGAACCCTTTTTAAAAAAGTTAGTCTCTGGTGAATTAATATATTTTGCTAAATAATCTAAATTTTCAATTATTCTACCACCCAAAGCGATTGGTTGTCCTGAAATATTGTTTATCGGAAATATCAATCTTCCTTTAAATCTCTCTACACATTTTTTTTTCTTTTCATCAAAATAAAATATACCACTTTCTAATAAAGTTTTTTCACCAAATTCTTTTTTAAGTTCATCAAAAAAACTTGGATTTTTTTCAACAAAACCAATTTTAAATTTTTTAACTTCATTTTTACCTAATGATCTATTCTTTAAATAATCTCTGGCGTTTGAGAGTTTTTCATTTTTTAATAGCTGATCATGATAATAATCAACATATTTGCTATAAATTGATAAATACTCTTTCCAATTTTTTTCTCTCTCTTCATCTTGTTTTGTAAATAGATATGGTTGCATTCCTGCAATATTAGCAAGATATTTTACTGCTTCACCAAACCTTAAGTTTTGAGTTTTCATAACAAAATCAAAAATATTTCCGTGCTCTGAAGTTGCGAAACAATGATAAAATTCCTTTTCATCATTAACTGTAAAGGAAGGGGTTTTTTCATTTTTAAAAGGTGATAGTCCAACAAACTCCTTTCCTCTTTTTTTTAAAGCTACAACTTTTGAAACAACGCTAGAAACTTTAAGACGAGTTTTAATTTCATCTAGATATTCTTTTGGGTATTTCATTATTTATTTAATAATTGTTTTAACAAGGCACCAGCTTTTGAAAAATCAATTTCATCAGCATGCTTTTTTTTTAATTCACCCATTACTTTTCCCATGTCTTTAATAGAGCTTGCACCTAATTTAGAAATAGTTTCCTCACATATCTTTTTAGTATCTTCGTCATTCAGCTGCTTGGGTAAAAAACTTGATAGAATATTAAATTCGTTTTGCTCAATTTCTAGAAGATCAGAGCGATTATTTTTTTTATAAATATCAATTGATTCGGTTCTTTGCTTCATCATTTTTTTTAATAATTTTTTTATATCTTCATCATCTGTTTCTTTTTTGTTAGGACCGGACCTGTTTGTAATATCGAGATCCTTAATTGATGATAAAATTAACCTATAAGTTGAGATTTTTATTTTATCTTTAGATTTTAAAGCATTTTTATATTCAGTTTCAATTGTTACTTTTAACGACATAATTTTTTAATCTACTTTAAAGAAAAAATTCTTCAAAAGAAAAATTGTTTTTTTACAATTTTATAATACATCTCTGTTGCGATAATAAATCAATTATTGTATTAACCTTTAACTTATGAGTTGTAATTGACCAAAAAAGTAAAAAAAGCTCACTTAAAAATTTCTCAAAAAAATACAGGTATTTTAGTTTTAGAAAACAAAAAGATTTTTAGAGGTATTGGAATTGGATACCAGGGAGAAGCGACTGGTGAGGTTTGCTTTAACACCTCATTAACAGGATACCAAGAAATAATATCAGATCCATCTTATGCTGGGCAAATAATAAATTTTACCTTTCCTCACATTGGAAATGTAGGGACAAACCAAGAAGATTTCGAGTCTGATAAGATATGGACTAAAGGGGTTATTTTTAATTCTGAGATAACATCACCATCGAACTATAGATCTTTTCAACATTTAGATGCTTGGTTAAAAAAAAATAAAATAGTCGGAATCACTGGACTTGACACAAGAAGTTTAACGAATTTTATTAGGGATAAAGGTGCCCCAAAAGGAACCATTGCTTACTCAAAAAAAAATAAATTTCATATTAACAAGCTTACTAATTCTACGATTAAATGGAGTGGGCTAAAAAATTTAGATCTAGCAGAAAAAGTTACTACACAAAAAAATTATGTTTGGAAAGGACTTAAGACTTGGAAAAAAGAGTATGGTTATAGAAAAAATAATCAAAATTCATTTCATGTAGTTGCCATAGATTATGGAATAAAAAAAAATATTCTAAGATATTTTTCTGATTTTAAGTGTAAAGTGACTGTAGTTTCTTGTAAAACACCTGCAAAAAAAATTTTATCTCTTAAACCTGATGGTGTCTTCTTGTCTAATGGTCCTGGAGATCCGGCTGCAACCGGAAAATATGCAATCAAAATTATTCAAAATCTTATTAAAAAGAAAATGCCATTATTTGGTATCTGCCTTGGTCATCAGATACTCGCACTTGCATTAGGTGGTAAAACAAAAAAAATGAAATTAGGTCATAGAGGAGCAAATCATCCTGTAAAAAATTTGATTAAAGACAATGTAGAAATTACTAGCCAAAATCATGGCTTTGAAGTTGTAAAAGAAAATTTACCAAAAAATATTCAAATTACCCATAAATCTTTGTTCGATAATAGTATAGAGGGAATAAGATTAAAGAATAATCCTGTATTCTCAGTTCAATATCACCCAGAGTCAAACCCAGGACCACAAGATAGTGTCTATTTATTCCAGGAATTTATTAACAACATGAAAAAAAATGCCAAAAAGAAAAGATCTTAAAAAAATTTTAGTTGTAGGTGCTGGACCAATTATTATTGGTCAAGCTTGTGAATTTGATTATTCAGGAACCCAAGCTTGTAAGGCATTAAAAGATGAGGGTTATAAAGTTATTTTAATTAATTCAAATCCAGCAACAATTATGACAGATCCAGATGTTGCAGATAAAACTTACATTGAGCCTATTACTTTAGAGGTTTTAGAAAAAATTCTCAAAAAAGAAAAACCAGATGCAATTCTTCCAACCATGGGTGGCCAGACCGCTCTTAACCTCGCAATGGAAGCAGAGAAAAAAGGAATTTTAAAAAAATATAAAATCGAATTAATTGGTGCAAATTCAAAAGCTATTTCCAATGCAGAAGATAGAAAAAAATTTAGAAAAAACATGATTGATATTGGTTTAGATCTTCCAAAATCTGAGATCGTAAACAATATAAATCAAGCATCAAAAGTTTTGAATAAAATTGGTCTACCAGCAATAATTAGGCCAGCTTTTACGCTTGGGGGTTTAGGAGGAGGAATAGCAAAAAACAAAAAGGATTACCTCAAAATTATCAAAAATGGTTTACACGAATCTCCGGTGAGCCAAGTACTTGTAGAAGAGTGCTTAGAAGGTTGGAAAGAATTTGAAATGGAGGTTGTAAGAGATAAAAAAGATAATTGTATAATTATTTGTTCAATAGAAAATGTAGATCCAATGGGAATACATACAGGAGACTCGGTTACAGTTGCTCCTGCATTGACATTGACTGACAAAGAATATCAGGTAATGCGAAATGCTTCTATTGCGTGTTTGAGAAAAATAGGAGTTGAGACAGGTGGTTCAAATGTTCAATTTGCAATAAATCCTAAAAATGGGCGCATGGTAATAATTGAGATGAACCCTAGAGTATCAAGATCGTCAGCACTAGCATCAAAAGCGACTGGATTTCCCATTGCAAAGGTTGCTGCAAAACTTGCAGTTGGCTATACATTGGATGAATTAAAAAATGAAATTACCAAAGTCACTCCAGCATCATTTGAACCAAGTATAGATTATGTAGTAACCAAAATTCCAAGATTTACTTTTGAAAAGTTTTCAACTTCTCCCACAATTTTAGGCACATCAATGAAATCAGTAGGAGAAGCAATGGCAATCGGAAGAAATTTTAAAGAGTCTCTTCAAAAAGCATTGGTTTCTCTTGAGACTGGTTTTTCAGGTTTAGATAGAATATTTAATCTAAATAAAAGACAAATTGAAAAAAAACTAAAAGAAAATATTCCAAATAAAATCTTACTTGTTGCAGAAGCAATAAGGAAAAAAATCAAGCTTAAAAGAATTTATAATTTATCAAAAATCGATCCGTGGTTCTTAAACCAAATTAAAGAAATAGTAGATAATGAAATTAAGATCAAAATTAATGGGTTGCCTAAAAATTTTGATGATTTTAACCAAATAAAATCAATAGGTTTTTCAGATAAAAAGCTTTCTGAGCTATCAAATTTATCTGAAGACATTGTGAGAAAAAAAAGAACTGCGCTTAAAATTTTACCAGTATTTAAAAAGGTTGATACTTGTGCTGCAGAATTCAAATCTTTTACACCATACATGTACTCAACATATCAAAGAAATTTTTCAATAAATTCAGAATGTGAGGCTGACCCGAGTGTTAAGAAAAAAATTATAATATTAGGCGGAGGGCCCAATAGAATAGGACAAGGAATAGAATTTGATTATTGCTGTTGTCAAGCCAGTTTTGCCTTAAAGGCTGCTGGTTTTGAAACTGTTATGGTTAATTGTAATCCTGAGACTGTCTCAACAGATTATGACACTAGCGATAGATTATATTTTGAGCCTTTAAAAGAAGAATATGTTTTCAATATTATAAAGAGAGAGAAAGAAAAAGGGAATTTAGTCGGTATCATAACGCAATTTGGTGGTCAAACTCCAATTAAATTAGCAAAATTTTTACATGATAATAATCTCCCAATTTTAGGAACTCAATACTCATCTATTGATCTAGCAGAGGATAGAGATAGATTTAGAAAACTTTTAGAAAAATTAAAATTAAATCAAGCCAAAAGCGGAATTGCAAAAAATTTTAAACAAGCAATCGAAATATCTGAAAAAATTGGTTTGCCTTTAATGGTTAGACCTTCATACGTTCTTGGAGGAAGGGCAATGGAAATTGTTTATGAAAAAAGTCAATTAAAAAATTTTGTAGAGGAAGCGTTTAAAGCAGCAGAAAAAAATCCAATTCTTATTGATAAATTTTTAGATCATGCAATGGAGGTAGATGTTGATGCTATATCCGATGGTAAAGAAGTGCATGTGGCCGGAATCATGCAACATATAGAGGAAGCAGGAATTCATTCTGGGGACTCGGCTTGCAGCTTACCGCCTGTTTCAATAAAACCTTTTTTACTAAAAGAAATTGAGAAACAAACAAAAAATTTAGCCCTGGCTCTGAAAGTAAAAGGTTTCATGAATGTTCAATTTGCAATAAAGAAAGATGAAATTTTTGTTATTGAAGTAAATCCAAGAGCTAGTCGGACTGTTCCATTTGTATCAAAAGCTAAAGGAATACCACTGGCAAAGATAGCCTCGAGAGTTATGGCTGGTGAAAAACTTTCAAAATTTAATTTAAAAGATAAATCTAAAGGAATGTTTGCCGTGAAAGAGGCTGTTTTTCCGTTTAATAAATTTCCAAACAGTGATTTATTGCTAGGTCCAGAAATGAAATCAACTGGAGAGGTGATGGGATTTGACAAAAATTTTGGAATGGCATACGCAAAAAGCCAGATAGCATCGTCTAATTCGTTACCTACAAATGGACTGGCTTTTTTATCATTAAAAGATTCTCATAAAGATGAAGGTTTAGGGCTTGCAAAAGAACTTTTGAAACTAAAATTCCGTTTGTGTGCTACAAAAGGAACAGCTGAATACATTAAAAAACATGGCATGAGTTGTAAAATTATAAATAAAGTAAGTAGTGGATCACCTCATATTGTTGATGTTCTCGACTCCAAAAAAATAGCTTTGGTAATTAATACTGGTGGGGGCAATACAGAGCATAGATTAAACGATGCTATTGCTTTAAGAAGAGCAACACTTAAAAATAAAGTGCCCTACTGCACTAATATGTCAACAGCGCTTGCATGTATTGAGGGTATTAAATCACTTAAAACAAAAAAATTAGAGGTGACGTCTCTACAAAATATTTAATCAACTTTCCAATCAGTTTTAAATGTAACATAATTGACTTGAATACATCGTCTTTCTTTAACAATTTTTTTCTTTTCCATTCCGTGCCATGTATTTGGACCGCTTGTAAATAAATAACCATAATTATGTTTGTAGGGAACTGTTTTAACTTTTTCTAATTTCTCATTATAAAAATCAGTGCCTAGTTCCTCTGATTCGTTTGCATTATTTACAAAAATAAGTCCTGACATTAATTTTTCTTTAATATCACAGTGAGGCTTTAACCAAAAACCTTCACGATCACATATAACTTCAAGTCTAACATATGAACCCGATAAATCTTTATTAATCATTTTGGAGATCGTTTCGCATGTTTCTTTAGATTGAAGTTCATTAATGAATTTTACTAAATGTGGAAATTGAGAAGCATTTTCTTTTGTAACAAAACATCTAAATTTTATTGCCTTACCGCCTGAAGCTATGCCTTCTCTAAATTCGGCGGCACCACCATCAATTGCTCTTGTACCATCATAATTGAGATTATGTTTGCTTACATCGGGAATGTCTGCACTTTCTATTTCTTTAATAGCTTCTTCACTTAAAGCATTATTATATTCCCAGTGATTAAATGGGAATTCATACTTTTTTGAGTTTTTCAATATAGAATTAAGAAAAGTCATAATCTTTAAATTGTTTCTCTATATATCCCGATATTCTATCAGTTTCATTAAGTTTTTTATAATTCCACTCTTCTACTCCGTCCCCTAAGTTTTTAATTATTTCTAGGGATTTAAAAAGCTCAAAAAATTTTTTGAAACGAATATTTTTTTTAATAGCTGGCATTTGAGCCACATATATTGGTCTCCCCGACATAGCTGCCTCAGATATCATAGATGTAGAGTCGCAAGTTACAATAATATGATTAGCTAGTTTTAGTGATGACAAATAAGCTTTCTTATCAATATTTTGAATTATAATCTGGTCATCATCAAAAAAATTTCGAGCTTTATCTATAATTCTTTGCGGTGTTCTCATTGAAGGTATAAAAATTAGCTGATAACCTTGATTTATGAAATTTTTTTTGGTTATAACAAAAATTTCCTCAATTATTTCATCATTAAAATCATAATACTTATTTGGACCACCAGCGATAAACGCAATTACTTTTTCTTTTTTAATTCTAGGTTTTAAATAATTAACATTTTCCTCCAACTCTTTTTCGGAAAGATAATGAATTGCTCCTTTGGTTTTAAGAACATTTTTTCCCTCAAGGCCGTCGTGCTCTGGCGCAATAACAAAATCAAAATTATTTAATGATACTTTTGGATCTTGAATATGAATGTTCATAATTTTACTTCCAAATTTTTTTTTTAAAAAGATGGATGGGACCACACTTTTTCTCCCACATGAAATTACTACATTAAATTTTTCTGATATATTGTTTTTGAAAACAAAATCTTTTACAGGTGTAATTTTTGGAGGAATCATTTTCCAAAAATTATTTAGTTCAATTTTTTCGTGTATAAATTCAAGATTAAGAGCTTTAGCAAGCCCCTCAACTTGGCTAATCATGCCATGCATACCCTCGGTCAATAATAAACCTTTTAATTTAGTCATTTATCACTATATAGCTTTCATATGAGTCAAAATCCAACTAAACACACAAAAGTGTTAATAATTGGGTCTGGTCCTGCTGGATACACTGCTGCAGTTTATGCGGCGAGAGCAATGCTAAATCCAATTTTGGTTTATGGGTCGGAGCCTGGAGGCCAATTAACTACAACAACAGACGTCGAAAACTTTCCTGGATTTGCTGATGTTATTCAAGGTCCGTGGCTTATGGATCAAATGAAAGAGCAAGCAAAAGCAGTTGGAACAGAAATGATTGAAGATCATATAAGTTCAGTAAATTTAAAAACAACACCTTTTGAGGCTGTAGGTGACACTGGTCAAAAATATACTGCTGATAGCATAATAATTTCCACAGGTGCCCAAGCTAGATGGTTAAATATTAGATCTGAACAAGAGTTTAGAGGATTTGGTGTATCAGCATGTGCAACATGTGATGGTTTTTTCTTTAAAGATAAAGAAGTTGCTGTTGTAGGTGGAGGTAATGCGGCTGTCGAAGAGGCAATGTTTCTTACAAAATTTGCTTCAAAAGTAAAATTGGTTCACAGAAGAGATAGTTTGAGAGCTGAAAAAATGCTTCAAAAAAAACTTATGGAAAATAAAAAAATTGAAATCATTTGGGATACAATCGTTGAGGATGTAATTGGAGATAAAGATCCAAAGATTGTTAAAGGAATAAAAGTTAAAAATGTGAAAACAAATAAAATTGATGAAATAAAATTAGACGGTGTTTTTATTGCTATTGGTCATGACCCTGCAACTCAATTATTTAAAGATCAACTTAATATGGATAATGAGGGTTATTTGATAACAAAACCAGACTCAACAGAGACTAATGTGCCAGGTGTTTATGCAGCTGGAGACGTAAAGGATAAAACATTTAGGCAAGCGGTAACTGCTGCTGGTATGGGATGTATGGCAGCACTAGAGGCTGAAAAGTTTTTATCTCATTAAAGTGAAAAATAATCTCCATGTTTTCTTAGGCGCAACAGTTGCGGATGCAGCAGCCAGACCATTACATTGGGTATATAATCAAAAAAAATTAAGTATTTATATTAAAGGAAAAAAAGACTTCTCTTTCTTAAAAAAGAATAGAAGTCCCTTCTATATTATTAAAACCGGTAAAGTCTCTGGTTACAATGAAATTAGCCAAGTGATGTTTCACACACTACTGGATGGACACGAAAATATAGAAAAACGTTTTAAAAAAAAAATCCTTAAAAACTTTGGCCCTGGAAGTAAATATTGGAAAAATTTAAAACTGAGATCTAAATATAAAAAAGTTAAAGATTGGCGTGGTATAGTCAAGGGACCATGGATACATCAAAATATTATTGAGACGGTAAAAAATATCAAATTAAAAAAGAAGATCTCTGGTGGTGTAAAAGTCAATGAGTCAGATGGTTTTTGTGCTACTCTTCCATATTTTCTCTATGGCTTTGATTTTAAAAGTTTAGAAAAAATTTTCAAAATTGTAACAGTTTCAAAAATAAGTTTTAAATATGCTATGGCAAAATTTTATTTAATAGATTTTGCGTTAAAGGGAGCTGATGACCCAATCAAAGAATTCATTAAAAAATACAATAGAAATCCTTTTTTTAAAGGAATTGTTAATGACATTAAGAAAATAAGAAAATTTGGAACAAAGTTTGATCCTACTACGATAAAGAAACTAGGTATGGCTTGTAGCTATCCAGGAACTTTTAACAGTTCAATATATACAATTATTAATTCAAAAAATTATAAAGATGCTATTTTAAAAACAATAAAGGCAGGTGGGTGCAATTGTTCAAGAGCAAATTTTACTGGAGCATATTTTGCAGCTTTAAAAGGTAAAAATTCTATTCCAAATAATTGGATTAAAAAAACAATCCCAGCAAAAAAGATTTTAAATCAAAAATAATTATTTGTTTAGAGCTTCACAAAAAGATTTGATTCTCGACATTGCTTTTTTCAAATTTTTCATGGATGTAGCATAAGAAATTCTAAAATAGCCATCTAAGCCAAATGCAGAACCTTGGACAACAGCAACATTTTCTTTTTCAAGCAATCTTTGAACAAAATTAGTGTCAGTTTTTAATTTTGTTTTTTTATTTAACAATCCTTTACAGCTTGGAAATACGTAAAATGCTCCATTTGGGGTCAAACAACTTATGCCTTTTATACTATTGAGGCTTTTTACAACAAAGTTTCTTCTGTCTTTAAATGCTTTAGCTCTAGTTTTTATAAATCCTTGTTTTCCATTCAATGCCTCAACAGCTGCAGCTTGACTTATTGAAGACGGATTTGAAGTTGATTGTGATTGGATTTTTCTAATAGCTTTTATTATTTCCTTTGGACCAGCAGCATAACCTATTCTCCAACCAGTCATAGCATATGATTTACTTACTCCATTCATTGTAAGTGTCCTATTTTTTAGTTTAGAAATTTGAGCAATTGTAAAAAAATTAAAGTTGTCATACCTAACATGTTCATAAATGTCATCACTCAGAATAAAAATTTTTTTATTTCTGATTAAAATTTTTGCTAATTCATTAATTTCTTTTTTTGAATAACCTGCTCCCGTCGGATTTGATGGAGAATTAAGAATGATCCATTTAGTTTTTTTAGATATTGCTTTTTTTAATTTTTTTGGAGTAAGTTTAAACCCTTCCTGTTCAGTACATTTGATTATTTTTGGTTTTCCTCCAGCTAACAAAACCATATCTGGGTATGATACCCAAAAAGGTGCTGGTATAATTACTTCGTCCCCTTTATTAAGAGTTGCCATAAAAGCATTGTAAAGAACTTGTTTTCCTCCTGTGCCAACAGTGATCTGATCTAAAGAGTAGATGAGTTTATTTTCTCTTTTAAATTTCTTAATTATAGCTTTTTTAAGTTCAGGTGTACCATCAACAGCAGTGTATTTTGTGTCTCCTCTTTTTATAGCTTTGATAGCAGCTTTTTTAATATTTTCTGGAGTGTCAAAATCTGGCTCTCCAGCTCCTAAACCAATTACATCTTTACCAGCTGCTCTTAATTCTCTAGCTTTCTGAGTAACTGCAATAGTTGGTGATGGCTTAATTCTTTTTAAACTGTCTGATATTATGCTCATTGAAATATAAATTAATTCTACTACGTTCTTTAATATATGGAAAATACATATCAAGATTTAATTACTGATATTCAGAGTAAAAACCCAAAAATCAGTGGAAAACTTGAAGGTGGTAAAAAATTTAAAATCAAATCTGATTTCAAGCCAGCGGGTGATCAACCAGAGGCTATTAAAAAATTAGTAAACGGTGCAAATAAAGATGAATTTAATCAAGTTTTGCTTGGTGTTACTGGGTCTGGAAAAACTTTTACAATGGCAAAAGTGATAGAGGCAACAAATAGACCGGCCTTAATTCTTGCTCCTAACAAAACTCTCGCTGCTCAACTTTATGGAGAGATGAAGACATTTTTTCCTGATAACGCAGTTGAGTATTTTGTGTCTTATTATGATTACTATACACCAGAGGCTTATGTCCCAAGATCTGACACATACATTGAAAAAGAGGCATCAATTAATGAACAAATAGACCGGATGAGACATTCAGCAACAAGATCACTTTTGGAGAGAGATGATGTTTTAATTGTGGCCAGTGTATCATGTATTTATGGTTTAGGCTCTGTTGAGGCTTATAGCAAAATGACTCTAACGCTTCAAAAAAACTATGATTATAATAGAGAACAAATAATAAAGTCTCTAGTTGCGTTACAATACAAAAGAAATGATCAAAATTTTTATAGAGGTACTTTCAGAGCTCGTGGTGAATATTTAGAAATCTTTCCGTCTCATTTAGAAGATAGAGCTTGGCGATTAAATTTGTTTGGTGATAAACTGGAGAAAATTGAAGAATTTGACCCTCTCACAGGTGACCAAGTTAGAGAATTAAGTTTAGTTAAAGTTTATGCAAATAGTCATTACATAACTCCTAAACCAACTATTGAGCAAGCGATTTTAAATATAAGAAAAGAATTAGAAATTACTCTTAAAAAACATAAAGCAGAAAATAAATTGCTTGAAGCTCAAAGACTTGAGGAAAGAACTAAATTTGACCTTGAAATGATTGAGGCAACTGGATCTTGTGCTGGAATTGAAAATTACTCAAGATTTTTGTCAGGTAGAAAACCAGGCGAACCACCCCCAACTTTATTTGAATACTTTCCAGATAATACTTTAATTTTTGTTGATGAATGTCATGTAACAGTTCCCCAGCTTAATGGAATGTACAAAGGTGATAGATCAAGGAAAAGCACTTTAGCTGAATACGGATTTAGACTTCCATCTTGTATGGATAATAGACCATTAAAATTTGAGGAATGGGATTTAATGCGAACACAAACAGTATTTGTTTCGGCAACACCAGGCCCTTGGGAATTAGAGCAAACAAAAGGGAAGTTTATCGACCAAGTTATAAGGCCAACTGGATTAATTGATCCACCGGTGGAAATAAGGCCTGCCAAAAACCAAGTAGATGACTTAATGCATGAATGTAAAAAGGTAATAGAAAAAAATCATAGAGTTCTAGTTACAACTCTAACTAAAAAAATGGCAGAGGATTTGACTGAGTACCTCCATGAAAATGGAGTGAAAGTTAGATACCTTCATTCCGATATTGACACTCTTGAAAGAATAGAAATTATGAGAGACTTAAGGATGGGTGTTTTTGACGTGCTTGTAGGCATAAACTTGTTAAGAGAGGGTTTAGATATTCCTGAATGTGCTCTAGTTGGAATTTTAGATGCAGACAAAGAGGGATTTCTAAGATCTGAAACATCCTTGATTCAAACTATCGGAAGAGCTGCAAGGAATGTTGATGGCAAGGTGATTTTGTATGCTGATAAAGAAACAAAAAGTATCAAAAAAGCTATACAAGAAACAGAAAGAAGAAGAAAAATTCAGTTAGCTTATAATAAAAAAAATAAAATCGATGCGAAAACAGTAAAGAAAGAAATTAACGATATTCTAGAAAGTGTTTATGAGAAAGATTATGTAAAAATCAGTGAGGGTTCAAATGTTGGTGGAAATTTAAAAAAACATTTAAAAGCTTTGGATAAAAAAATGAAAGAAGCAGCCTCCAATCTTGAGTTTGAAGAAGCAGCAAAAATCAGAGATGAAATAAGAAAATTAGAGAGCACTGAATTAGAAATAACATTAAATCCAAAAATAAGACAGTATGATGTTAAAAATAAACTTTATCCCAAAGGAAGATCCACTATGGGTATGCCTGGTACAAAAGTTACCAAAAAGAAAGATAAAAAATGGAAGCACGCAAAATAATCATCACAGGTGGAGCAACAAGAATAGGTGCTGCAATTGCAAAAAAACTTTCAGGTCCAAGTAAAGAGTTAGTTCTTCATTTTAATAAATCAAAATCTAAAGCATTAATTCT
>CACGXX010000013.1:0-19786 GCA_902577125.1 uncultured Pelagibacteraceae bacterium
AAAAAAGATAAAAGAGGATTCATCGAATGTCTTACATGAGATTAAGAAAATTTTAAATGATCAAAAAGTTGGTGAGATAATTCGTGAAGGTTTTAAAATTGCAATTGTAGGTCCAACCAATGCTGGTAAATCTAGTCTTTTAAATAATTTATCAAACAGGGAAGTTGCTATAGTGTCCGAAGTCGCTGGTACCACAAGAGACGTTGTTGAAACGCATTTAAACATAGATGGTTATCCAGTTATAATTTCAGATACAGCTGGCATAAGAGACTCTAAGGACGAAATCGAAAAAAAAGGAATAAAATTATCATTAAAAAAAGCTGAAAATGCTGATCTAAAACTAGTAGTGGTGGATGCTAAAAGTATTGATTTAAGCGGATTTTTGAATGATTTATTAAAAAAAGACGCAATTCTAGTTATTAATAAATCAGATCTGTTGAAAGAAAAATTAAATCCTGAAACTTCTAAATTTAATCATGTTTTGATTTCACTAAAAGACAATTTAAATATAGATAAATTAATTTCTAAAATAAAAAACCACTTAGAAAGTAAATTTATATCAGAGGAAGATATTTTAATTACAAGAGAAAGGCATAGACAACATTTGCTTCAGTGTGTTGAATATTTGAAAAATTTTTCCGACAAAAACGATAAAAAAGATTTTGATAAAGGTGCTGAGGATTTAAGACTAGCCACAAGACAATTAGGTATGATTGTTGGAAAAGTTGATGTAGAGGAGATATTAGGCAGTATTTTTAATGATTTTTGTATTGGAAAATAATAGCGGTTTTATTGGTTTTTTTGTGGCTTTTTATTGATTTTTGTTGAAAAACATTATTTTTTCCTAAAAAAACAGAAATCTTGTAAATATCCTAAACGAATATAAATTTATCTCATGAAAAAAGATTTGCAATTTGATGTAGTTGTTATCGGCGGTGGTCATGCCGGTTGTGAAGCGGCAGCGGCCTCAGCAAGGCTTGGTGTAAACACCGCTTTGTTTACGCATAACAAAAATACAATCGGAGAAATGTCGTGCAATCCAGCTATAGGTGGTCTAGGTAAAGGTCACCTGGTTAGAGAAATTGATGCTTTAGATGGAGTCATGGGTGAAGTCGCTGACAAGTCAGGAATACAATTTAGATTATTAAATAGAAGCAGAGGGCCTGCAGTAAGAGGACCCCGAACTCAGTCTGATAGATCTTTATATCGTAAATATATGCAAGAAAAACTTGTAAACTATTGTAATTTAAGCATTTTTTCAGATCCTGTAGTAAAATTTATTTTTGAAAATAACCAAATAAGTGGTTTTGTAACACTTAAAGGAAATAAAGTGAGTTGCAACAAGTTAATCTTAACAACAGGCACTTTTTTGAATGGTTTGATACATATAGGTGATGAAAGAACTCCTGCTGGAAGATATAATGAAAAACCGAGTACAGGCTTAAGTGAGCAGTTAGAAAAGTATAATTTTAAAATTGGAAGATTAAAAACTGGGACACCTCCTAGATTAGATTCTAGAACAATTAATTTTGAAAATTTGGAAAAGCAGTTTGCCGATGAAGACCCATATTTTTTTTCTTTTCTAACCAAAAAAAATTTAAACAAACAAGTGTCTTGTTCGATGACCTACACTAACGAGAGAGTTCATAAAATAATCGAAAAGAATTTATCTAAAAGTGCAATATATTCTGGAAGCATACAAGGTGTTGGTCCTAGATATTGTCCTTCTATTGAGGATAAAATAGTAAAATTTGCTGATAAGACTAGACACCAAATATTTCTAGAGCCCGAGGGTCTAAATGATCATACTATTTACCCTAATGGCATATCCACATCTCTACCTGAGGTTGTGCAGCACGAAATACTCAATAATATCAGTGGTTTAGAGAATGTAAAAGTAATTAGACCAGGATATGCTATTGAATATGATTATATTGACCCGAGAGAGCTCTTTTTAACTCTGGAGACAAAAAAAATAAAAAATCTTTATCTCGCTGGTCAAATTAATGGAACCACAGGTTATGAGGAGGCAGCTGCTCAAGGCCTTATTGCGGGAATTAATGCTGCTCTATCTCTAAAGAATATGGAACCTTTTATTTTAGATAGATCAGATGCTTACATTGGGGTTATGATAGATGACTTAGTTACCAAAGGTGTTGCTGAACCTTATAGAATGTTTACATCTCGAGCAGAATATAGACTAAGTCTCAGGTCAGATAATGCAGACTTAAGGCTTACCCATAAAGGAATTAAAATTGGTTTAATAGCAGAGAATAGAAAACAACTCTTTGAGGACAAATTTAATAAATTAAGCAAAATATCTCTTCAAATGTCTAATCTAAACATTTCACCCTCTAAAGCAGATAAATTCGGAATAAAAATAGCAAAAGACGGTGTTTTTAGATCAGCAGAGGAAATTCTTACCCAAAAAAGTGTTGATATGAGAAAAATTAGGAATATTTGGCCTGAAATTACTGATTTTGGGAATGAAATTGATGAGCAGATTGAGATTAACTCTCATTACAGAGGATATTTAAAGAAACAAAAGGCCGATATTTTAGCTTTTAAAAGAGATGAGAATTTAACAATACCAGATAATATTGATTATGATCAATTTTCAGGACTTTCTAATGAAGTAAAAGCCAAATTTAAGGAAATAAGGCCTAAAACCATGGGTCAGGCCTTAAGAATCGATGGAATAACACCTGCAGCTGTATATATTTTGTTGTCACACGTCAAAAGAAAGTCTATTAAGCATATAGCTTAATGGATAACTTAATTTTAAATTCTTATTCCAAAATTTCTAATTTAAATGTTTCACGTGAAACTTGTAATGAGCTTGAGAGCTTAATTACGATGATACAAGAAAAAAATCAGAAAATTAATATTATAAGTAAAAAAATGTATGAAAAAGAGGCAATAAGAGAGCGTCATATAATTGATTCGGTGCAAATTATTGATTTTGTTGATTTAAATTGCAATACAACCTCAGATTTAGGTACAGGGGGTGGAATGCCTGGATTAATAGTGGCTATAGTGATGAAAAAAATTAAAAACGACCTGAAGGTAAATCTTTATGAAAAAAGCTACCACAAATGTGCTTTCCTTAGAGAAGTTTCAAAAAAATTAAATTTAAATACAGAAATAATTCAGAAAGATATTTTTTCACTTAAAAATATTGAAACAGGAACAATTATGTCCAGGGCGTTTAAGCCAATGCCTGTAATTTTAAACTTGGTTAATGAAAATTTTAAAAAGTATAAAAATATTATTTTTTTTATGGGAAGTAGTGGAAGAAAAATTCTTAATGAAACACTTCAAGAGTGGGATCTAGATTATGAAGAAAAAAAAAGTTTAACAAGCAACGACTCGTTTATATTAAATATTAAAAAAATTAAAAAAAAGATTTCATGAAAATAATTTCAATTATAAATCAAAAGGGTGGGGTTGGAAAAACTACAACTGTTATTAATTTAGCATCAGCATTATCTCAACTTGGTAAAAAAATTTTAGTAATTGATCTGGACCCTCAAGGGAATGCTACCACAGGATTAGGATTGTCCAACACCTCTGAATCCGATCAGACCATTTACGGGATTCTCAATGGTACAATGTCGATTTCAAAAGTAATTAAAAAAACAGACTTTCAAAATCTTGATTTAATATCATCCAACGTAGATTTGTCAGGATTAGAGGTTGAGACTGCCGGTGATAGTGATAGAGCTTTTATACTCAAGACTAAATTAACCGCGTATTTAAACGATTCTAGAGGATTATATGATTATATTCTTATAGATTGCCCTCCTTCTTTGAGTCTTCTAACAGTAATGGCTTTGGTATCATCTAACTCACTGCTTGTGCCACTACAAACAGAATTTTTTGCTTTAGAAGGACTTACGCAGCTTATGAAGACTATTGAGAGAATTAAAACTAACTTGAATCCTGAATTAGAGATTCAAGGCATACTTTTAACAATGTATGATCGAAGAAATAAACTTTCAACACAGGTTGAACAAGAAGCGAGAGATTATTTCAAAGATAAAGTTTACCAAACAGTGATACCTCGAAATGTAAGATTATCAGAGGCGCCATCCCATGGTATTCCAGTATTGATTTATGACAAAAATTGTCCAGGAAGTAAGTCATATTATAGTTTTACAGATGAGTTTATTGCACAAGAAAATAAAGTTGGGAGTGCTGCGTAATGAACAAAATAAAAAAAGGGTTGGGACGAGGTTTATCTTCTTTAATAGGTGAAACTAAAGTTGAGAATAAAACAAATAATTTAAGTTTAGCCGAAATAATTCCAAACAAATATCAACCAAGAAAAAATTTTGATGAGGAAAATTTAAATGATTTAGTTAATTCAATAAAAGAGCGGGGTGTTATTCAGCCAATTATAGTTAGAAAGTCTAATACGGATAACTCTAAATACGAAATTATAGCTGGAGAAAGAAGATGGTTAGCAGCTCAGAGAGCTGGACTGCATGATATTCCAGTAGTTGTAACAGAAGCTGATGATCTTAAATCTTTAGAATTTGCAATTGTTGAAAATGTTCAGAGACATGATCTAAATCCTTTAGAGGAAGCACAAGGCTATAAAAGATTAATAGATGAATTTGCATATGACCAAGATAAAGTATCAAAATTTATAGGTAAGAGCAGAAGCTATATTTCTAACTCATTAAGATTACTTAATTTACCCAAAGAAGTTCTTGATTTTGTAGAACAAAAAAAAATCACAGCTGGTCATGCAAAGATATTAGTAGGTCTAGATAATGCTACATTTTTAGCAAATAAGTTTATTGAAAAAAAATTATCTGTTAGACAAGCTGAAAATTTGGTTAAAATATTTAGAAAAACTAAAAGAAATACCTCCAGTAGAGTAGACTCAAATATTAGAGATTTAGAAAACTCTATATCTGAAAAAATTGGACTTAGTGTTTCTATTAAAAATAATAAAAACAATAAAGGTACTATATCATTTTATTACAAAGAGCTTGATCAATTAAACAAGATAATTGATATAATTAAATCTGGATATTAGTGTTTTCAACTTTATCTAAAATCATATTGTTTATGATTTGATTAGAAATCTGAGGATTTTTTTTAATTAAAGTCTCAGTATTATTTAGATCTACAATAAATGTTTCTATATCATTTAATTCCCATATTTTGATTTGTTGCTTAATTATATTTTTATCCTTCCAGAATATTGGAGGTTTAAATGAGTTAATTACTTGATCGATATTATTATTTTCGTTCAAATTTAATCTTAACTTTCTTAGTCTTTTTAATTTGTTTAAAAAAGTTCTTAAAATTAAAATATTATCCTCACTAGATGGGATATTTTCATTAAGAATATTGAGAGTTCTTTTTTTATTTTTGCTCAGACAATTATCTACCAACTCTACAGCACTGTAATTTTCGCTTAAGTTTGTTAGTTTTAAAATATCCTTTAATTCTAACTTTTTATTGTTTTGACTTAGGCTAATAATCTTTTGCAATTCATTTTTAAGATTAATTCTATCTCCTTGTGACCTTTCAATAATTAAATTTATGTTTTCAGAAGATAAATTAATTTTATTTTCAGACAAAATTTTTTTTGCGATAGATAAAAGAGTTTGTGGAGTATCTTCGTAAAAAGGAACAATTAGCACAATCTTTTCTTTTTCGAAATAATTCCTAAGTTTTGATTTCTTATCCAATCTTTTTGCGATCAAAATTATAACAACGTCATTTATATTTGATTCAATTATTTCCTCTATTAAATTCAATATTTTGTCAGAGACATCAGATATTAAGATTAACTTCTCATTTTCAAAAAAGGACTTGGAATAAATATTTTCTAAAAATATTTGTTTATTTTCAATTATATCTTTTTCGGTATATTTGTAGATGTTCTCTTTGGTAAATTGGGAAAAATTAGTTTGGATTACATCCTGTTTTTGACCCTCATTCTCACCATAAAATAAAAAATAATTAGTTTTATTCTTAAACTTTTCTATTTCATAATATTTAGAGATCATTTTCTAAATTTCTTAAATATAAATTGATATCCTGTAGAATTTGAGAAATCATATTTTTCTTAAGATTTAATCTATATTGATCGAGTTCAAATTTGTTATTTTTAGAATTAAAAGACATATCTTTGGTGAATTTTTTTATGAAGTTTTTATCATTAGAAATGTTACTTAAATTTATATCAACTTCTAAAGTTAATTTATAACTAGTAGCATTACCTTTTTTATCTTTTGTAACAACTTCCTCTTTCTTGGTTGAATTTATGGATAAATCAAAAATGTTATTGGTGTCACTATCTCTATATTTATTTAAATTTTTAACTATTTCTCTGTTGATATCTTTATCTCCTGAGGAATTTATAGTGTCGAGTTTGATGTTTAATTTTTGATCCGTTTGATAGATTGGTGTGTAACCACAACTCAAAACAAACACAAAGATAAAGATATATTTCAAATTTTTCATGTTTAATTGATAATAAAATTTATTAATTTTTTTTCTATGTATATTGTTTTTATAATTTCTTTATTATCAAGGTATTTCTTAATTTGTTCATCTTTTTTAATATTTTCAATTAATGTTTTTTCATCAATTGATTTACTGATTGAGAAAACCTTTCTTTTTTTTCCATTAATTTGAGTTACTATATTAAATATTTCCTGTTCAAGATATTTTTTATCAATCGTTGGCCATTGCATGTCTTTTGTTGACACATTTAGTTTCTCAAGACACTCATTTGAAAAATGTGGAACTATTGGGTTAATCGCTTTTAAAATATTTGTATAATTTTTATGAAAATTGTTTCCCCAATCCTCTTTATTTGTTTGTTGATTAAAAAAAGAGTGAATTTTATGAACTGATGCAATGGTTACATTAAAACCAAATCTATCTAAGTCATCGCCTAGTTTTTTAATAATTTGATTTGTAAATTTTTCCAATTCATCGTCAAATTTTAAGAATTTTGTTTTGTTATTAATAATTTTTTCGTTCAACGACCATAATTTTTGAAGAAATTTGTAAGATGCACTTATACCTGTATCAGACCATTGTATGTCTTTCTCTGGTGGACTGTCAGATAAAATGAACAATCTTACAGCATCTGCTCCATACATCTTAATAATTTTTTCTGGATCAATAGTATTTTTTTTTGACTTTGACATCGACTCTGATGGACCAACAATAACTTTTTCAGTTGGGTTGTTATTTAGGAAATAGTTTTTGCCATCTTTACTGGAAACATCATCAGGATAAATCCAATTATTATTTTTATCTTTATAAGTTTCATGACAAACCATACCTTGGGTAAATAAACCTTCAAAAGGCTCTTTTAAATTTGTATCCTTGTTATTTAAACTTATAGCTCTCATAAAAAAACGAGAATAAAGAAGATGCAATATTGCGTGCTCAACGCCCCCAATATATTGATCGACAGGCATCCAATAATCTAATTCGTTTTTATCAAATGGTTCTTTTAAATTTTGTGCTGAACAAAATCTTAAAAAATACCAGGAGGAATCTACAAAAGTATCTAAAGTATCTGTTTCACGCCTACATTTTTTTCCGTTTATCTCAATCTCTTTCCACCTTTTTTGGTTATCAAGGGGATTACCATTAGTATTGAGATTTATATCCTCTGGAAGTTCAACTGGTAATTCTTTCACTGGAACTTTTACTACATTATCATTTTCATCATAGGCTATTGGGATGGGACATCCCCAATATCTCTGTCTTGATATTCCCCAATCTTTTAATCTAAAATTAGTTTTTCTTTTACCTAATTTTTTGTCTTCAAGAATTTTTATTGTTTCATTCACTGACTCGTCTGGTACGTTTAAATTATTTAAAAATTTAGAGTTTATAATTACTCTGGGACCAGCATAAGCCTCATCCTCAACTTTATAAGTATCATCTTTATCAATAGGTCTAACAACTGTTTTAATTTCAAGTTTATATTTTTTTGCAAAATCAAAATCTCTTTGATCGTGAGCTGGACATCCAAACACTGCACCAAATCCATAATCCATTAATACAAAATTTGCAAAAAAAACAGGGACTTTTGAGTCTTCCTCTAACGGATTGATAGCAGTTAAGTTAGTTTTAAACCCTATTTTTGTTGCCTGTGCAATAGACTCTTCAGTAGTTCCTGTTTTTGAACATTCTTTTTTAAACTTCTGAAAGTCCTCATTTTTCTCGTAATATTTAGAGAGAGGATGGTCCACTGATAATGCTAAAAAAGAAAATCCAAATAAAGTGTCTGGTCTAGTTGTATAACACTTGATTGATTTTATGTTTTCTGAACCTTCTACTTTGAAATCAATTTCACACCCATATGATTTACCAATCCAATTTTTTTGCATTGTTTTAACTTTATCAGGCCAATGATTTAGTGTTTCTAAACTATTTAAAAGTTCTTCAGAAAATTGAGAAATCTTAAAAAACCATTGATTTAATTTTTTTCTCTCAACAATAGCTCCAGATCTCCAGCCTTTTCCATCTATGACTTGCTCATTAGCAAGTACCGTTTTGTCTATTGGATCCCAGTTGACATAACTTTCTTTTCTGTAAACCAAACCTTTATCATAGAGATCCAAAAAAATTTTTTGCTGATGCTTAAAGTAATCTGGTGAGCATGTTGAAATCTCTCTATCCCAGTCAATTGATAAACCCAACATTTTTAATTGGGACTTCATAACTTTAATGTTTGTTTCTGTCCAAATTTTAGGGTTTAAATTATTTTGTTTAGCTGCATTTTCTGCGGGCATTCCAAAAGAGTCCCATCCCATAGGGTGTAGAACATTAAATCCTTTCAATGTTTTGTATCTAGAAAGTACATCTCCAATCGTATAATTTCTGACATGACCCATGTGAATTTTACCAGATGGGTATGGAAACATTTCAAGACAATAGAATTTTTTTTTACTCTTGTTTATTTCTGATTTGAAAGTTTTATTTTTTTCCCAGAATCTTTGCCATTTATCTTCGACTGTCTTAAAATTATATCGTTCCACAATAATTGAATAATTAAAATTTATTTTTTATTTCTTTTTTTTTCTGCTATCACCTTGTTTAGGATCTCCGATTATGTATGGGTTCTCTTTTTTATTCTTATCAATTATTTCTTTTTGATATTTTGTAGCTCTTTTCAGTATACTTAAATTGAGATCTGCAACTAAATCATTATTATTTTTACTTATAGAACAATTTGAAGATCCTCCAGAACATTTTTTTAGATAAACATTTATATCAAGAGCATCCGACCTAATTTCATTCGTTAAAAATCTTACAGAAATTTTAACAGACTCGTTTGGAGAGTTATTTTCACTGTACCAATCTGTAATAACTATGCCCCCGCTATAGTTAGCCGAAGCCAAAGGCATAAAGTCCAAAGTATCAAGTGTAGCTCGCCATAATGGATTTGCACTAGCAAACTCGTAGTTTGTTCCTGTGTTAGAACCACCCATTAATCTAAAGCCTTTTCCCTCATTAAGATTTTTTTCAACTCTTTTTCTTGGATCAGGCGGAAAATCTTTAGCACTTACTTTCTTAGGCTTTAAAGCCTCGCAACCAGTTTGTGTCAAAAGGACCAGTATTGAGAATAAAAAAACTATATTTTTCTTTAGAATTATCATTTTAAGTTCAAACCTTCTTAGCATAAAATCAATTGTTTAAAATTAGATTATCTTAATACTACTCTAAAAGCCTTATAATACATGCTAAAAGTGATGTAAAAATACAACACTGATGGAAATTTTTTATTAAAATTATATAATTTTATAATGAAATCGCTGTTTTTTGCTAAAAGTACCCTGTTTATAATTAATTATAAAAAAGGAGTATATTTATGAACAACTTAAAAAAAGTAGGATTGACTGCTTTAGCTACTACTCTTGTTTCAACAGCTTCAGTTGCTGGTGAATTAAGTGTATCTGGTGGCGCAGCTTTATCTTACACTGGTCTTAGCACCAACTCTGACGTTAATCCATGGGCAATGGGTGACAGCGTTAAGTTTAATGGTGGTGGAGACTTAGACAATGGTATGACTGTATCAGTTTACTATGAGTTAGATGGTGGTACTTATGATGACTACAATCTAAAACTTGGTATGGGTGATATGGGTACATTATCATTCTCAGGTGCATCAAGCTCAGGAAGTGGTGTTGACAAATTAAAAGACATCGTTCCAAATGCTTACACTCCAGTTTACGAAGCAACAGACTCTACTGATAGTGGTTTAATTGATGCTTCAGGTAACAACCAATCTGGTCAGTGGGGTTATGATATTACTGTAGGTAATGCAGCATTATCAGCATCTTACAACCCAGAGCCAGGTGGAAATGGTAAAGAAGCAGAAACTGGTTTCGCAATCGTTTACAGTGGTTTAATGGATGGTTTAGAGTTAAGCGCTGGTTACTTTGATGATGGTGATGAAGCAGAAAACGACACTATGGGTATTAAATACACTATGGGTGCATTGACTGCTGCTTACCAAATGACAAAAGTAGACTACGCTGCAACTGGTACTGCTGATCAAGATGCAACACATGTTGGTGTGTCTATAGCAGTAAATGATTCATTATCTGTATCAGCAGGTCAGCAATCTATCGAATTTGATGGTACTGCAGAAGATGAGAAAAACTCAGGTATTGGTGCTTCATATACAATGGGATCAATCTCAATGTATGGTGGTTTCAATAAACTTGAGAACGCAAATGGATCTACAGCATCAGCAGATGTTGAAGCTTCTATCTTCAATATTTCTTTTGCATTCTAATCATTTGATTAGTTAATTTTATTAAGGCCCCTAAATTTCTAGGGGCCTTTTTTTTATTCAAAATAAGAAATCCCAGCAAAACCAAAAGGTTTGATCATGTTGAGTTTTTTTATATTTTTATTATTAATACCACCTAAAGAAATGTCTCTCATTTTGGTTATTCCTCTTAGTTTCAAATATCTATAAATATTTAATTGTTTATTAGTTTTTTCTTTAAATAAAGGAGATAAAAAAATCTCATCGATGTTTTGAAGTTCTTTTATTTTAATTTCGTTAAAATTATGTGCAGATCCTAAAATCTTAAATTTTTTTTTTAATTTATGAATTCTTAAGTTTAAATTTCTATTAGTAGATGAGATGTAAACTCCATTGGCATTTATTTTCTCAGCCAATTTGACGTTATTACTTATATAAAAACTTCTCTGATTTTTCTTACAGAAATCGCGTAACTTTATTAGAGTATTTATTGGGGTTTCTTTATCTTTATTTCTCCATATAAAAGATATATTTTTGTTTAAATTTATCAAGTGAGTGCGATTAAACTCATTAATAAAATAATATTTTTTTAATTTATGAATATGCATCATACTGAAAGTAATTTAATTGAAATAAACAATAAAATTAAGAATAAAATTAATTCATTATCTTTGGATCAATATGATCCAAAAGTGATAGCAGTATCAAAAACTTTTAAAGAGCGTGATATTTTACCCCTATTAGATTATGGTCATTGTGACTTTGGTGAGAATAAAGTTCAAGAGGCCTTGCTAAAGTGGGGAAACCTTAAAAAAAAATATAAAAATGTAAAATTACACATGTTAGGAAAGCTGCAAACGAACAAAGCTAAGTATGCCGTTGAAATATTTGATTACATACATTCTTTGGACAATCTTAAGCTTGCTAATAAATTAGCAAATGAAATTCATAAGAAAAACAAAAAAGTAAAAATGTTTATTCAGATTAATTTAGGTGGTGAAAAACAAAAGTCTGGAATAGAGCCAAATGATTTAGAAATGTTTTACAGAAGTTGTTTGTTATTGAAATTAGATATAATAGGAACTATGTGTATTCCACCAGATAACCAAGATCCAAAGTTTTTTTTTAAAGAACTACTAAATTTAAATAATAAAATTAAACTTCCAGAGATTAGTATGGGTATGACCAATGATTATTTGGAGGCTTTAGAATTTAGGTCAACATATTTAAGAATCGGCACAGGTATATTTGGCAAAAGAACTAATTAATTTTAATCTTTGTTTTTTTATTGATAAGTTTAGCTAAAATTAAAAAATCTTTTTCGCATAATGCAATACACCCTTTTGTTGGTAAATAATTTTTTGTTAAATGTAAAAAAATAGCACTTCCTTTAAATTTAATAGGATTTTTATAATTATATTTTATCAAAATTAAAAGATCATATTTATTATCTTTACGGTATAATTTTTCATATCTTATTTTAAGATTTTTTTTTATTTTTATTTGTTTATTATAAAATTTACTATTAGGATCATCACACCATCCCATATTTTTTTTTATAGGAATTGACCTTAGTTTTGAAAGAGGTTTTTGAATTCTGTCTGATCTATAATAAATGTTACCTAAATCAAATTTGCCTTTTGGTGTAGTAAGGTCACCCTCAAGCTTTTTTTTGTTAAATCCATTTTTTCCGATAGAACACCTAAATTCAAAATCATCAATTAAAAGTGTATCTTTATTTTTGATAATAATTATCATATTTTAAAAAAATGAATTCTCGGATATTAATAATATATGAAAATCAAATTTTATACCAAGTATTAAATGAAATTAGCGAAAGTTTAAATTTTGAGATTATTCAATCTGACGAAAAAAATTTTAATGAATTTAATTATGATCAAAAAAATAATTATTTGATTATTTCACAAAAAAAAATTGAGGGAGCAAAGAATAGTTTAATTTTGGGTGATCTTCCAATTAAATTTGATAAGCTCATTGAAATTATAAATATAAGGTTTTTAAGAAATAAATTTTTAGACCAATCATATATTCAAATAGGCGAATATAATTTAGATTTGAACTCCAGAAAAATTTCACTCGGAAATAAAAGTTTAGATTTAACTGAAAGAGAGACAAATTTAATAATTTTTATTAAAGATAAAAAGAATGTAACGGTTAAAGAATTACAAACAAAGGTCTGGGATTATTCGCCAGATTTAGACACACATACTGTTGAAACACATATCTATAGATTAAGAAAAAAAATGAAAGAAACTTTTGGAGATGAAAGTTTTATATTAAATACTAGTAATGGTTATTCGATAGATTAATAATTAAATTCTTGCACCTATTTTTTGAATAATTTTCGATGACAACTCTGTTCCTTTAATCAAACATTCTTTAATATTTAATTGGTTAATGATACCATGAAGATATCCTGCAGCGAATAAATCTCCAGCCCCAGTCAAATCTTTAATCTTTAAATTAGATTGGGCATTGACCTCCACAACTTGATCTTTGTTTATTGAAATTGCACCTTTTTCGCCCCTAGTAATTATCATATTCTTTTTGATTTCTTTTGAAAATGATACGGCTTCTTCAAATGTTTTAGCGTCAATTAAAGATAATATTTCTTGTTCGTTTGCAAAAATGATATCTAATTTATTCTTAACTAATTCCATAAAATAAGGCCTATGTCTTTCTACACAAAAAAGATCTGATAGCGACATTGCAACTTTTTTTGAGTGAACAATAGTTTTATCAAAAGCTTTTTTTGGATCACCTTCATCCCACAAATAACCCTCTAAAAAAACCATCTCTGCATTTTTTATATCTTCTTCTTTAATATCATTATCATTAATTTTTCCAGCAGTACCAAGAAATGTACACATTGTTCTTTCAGAATCGGGTGTTATTAAGATTAAACAAGATCCAGTTGGTATTTCTTCCTTTTTTTTTTTATATAAATATTTTACTCTTTCTTTTTTTAAACCATCCTCATACTTCTTACCAAGTTCATCATTGCTAACTTTTCCAATAAATCCCACTTGGTTTCCTAGCTGAGATAACCCAACTATTGAATTAGCAACAGATCCACCTGAAATGGTTTCCTCAATTTTTAGTGATGTAAGTAATTTTTTAAATTCTACTTCATCGATTAATTTCATAGTGCTCTTTGTTAATGAATGTTGTGTTAAAAATTCATCTGATACTTTACAGAGCACATCAACAATAGCGTTTCCAATACCCAATATTTTCATTATGGCTTTTTTGCAATAAATGGTTTTTTTCGATTAGGATAACAAGTAGTACAAATTTTACAACTCAATCCATAACAATCTCTTGCTTTACAATATTCCCTGCCGTAATAAATTATTTGTAAATGTAATTTGTTCCAATATTTTTTAGGAAACAATCTTTTTAAATCATTTTCTGTTTGAACAACATTTTTTCCATTGGTTAACCCCCATCTCTGCGCCAACCTATGGATGTGGGTATCGATAGGGAAAGCAGGATGACCAAAACCTTGGGACATCACCACACTAGCAGTTTTATGTCCTACACCTGGTAATTTTTCAAGTTCATCAAAAGTTTTGGGTACCTTACCTTTATAATCTTTGACCAGTATTCTTGATAAATTATAGATGCTCTTTGCTTTAATCCTGAAAATACCAATTTTTTTAATTAAAGTTTCTATTTTTTTTCTTCCTAATTTAACAAAATGTTCAGGTTTATGATATTTGGGGTAAATGTTTTTAGTCACATTATTTACATTTACATCTGTACATTGAGCAGAAAGAAGAACAGATATTAGAAGAGTAAATACATTTCGACTTTTGAGTGGAACCTTAATACTTGGATATGTTTTATTTAGAATCTTTAGTATTATTTTTGCTCTTTGAATTTCATTCATTATTTGAAATTCATTAAGTCTCTCATGGAATATAACCCAGGTTTTTTTTTCATTAACCAACTGGCAGCTGTGAGTGCGCCTTCAGAATAAAGTGCTCTATCAAATGCCTCATGATTAAGTCTTATTATTTCTTTCCCACTAGAAAATAAAACCTCATGTTCACCAATAATTTTACCTTTTCTAACTGAATTAAAATTTATTTTTTTTCCATATGGAAATTTTTTTTTATTAAGATATTTTTTACCCATAATTCCATGGAGATTTCTATTTTTCCCTATCGCGATGCCCTGACCTAACATTAATGCTGTACCAGAAGGATGATCTTTTTTAAATTTATGATGAGCTTCAAAAACTTTACTTAGAAAATTATTACCTAAAGATTTTGATGCAATTTCAGTTAAATACATCAAAAGATTAATCCCAAGACTCATATTTCCAGCTTTGAGAATTGGAATTTTTTTTGAAATTTTTTTAATTATATTTTCCTCTTTTAAAGTAAAACCTGTAGTCCCAATTATCACTCTTTTTTTTTGTTTGGCAGCAATATTAAGAACTTCAAGCGTACATTTTGGAATTGTGAAATCTATTATAACGTCACTTTTCTTAAAGGCTTCAGAATTATTCAATTTCGGTAAAATACCGAGGATTTTTTTTCTTTGTAACTTATTTTCCGTGAGACTGTTTATTTTAAATCTTTTATCTTTACTTGCAGATTTGATTAATTGCTGTCCCATTCTACCCAGACATCCTGTAATTGTTAAATTTATTTTTTTAGTTTTCATATTGAAAAAATTTTAAATCATTTCGGTAATATTCATTCATTTTTTTAATCATGTTCTCATCAAGATTTTTTTTCCAGTCGTTTTCTGGTCCTTGATAAAAAAACTTAATTTTTCTATTGTCTTTTAAAGAATATACGTTTTCACCAAACTTACCCGCATTTTCTATGTTTTGTAGACTTTTAAAGTTAGTAGTATCAATTGCATTATTGAGCTTTTTTTGATCAATTTTATTGTCAAATCTCATTAAGGTATTAACAAAAACTACTAGCTTTTCAAACGTTTGTGTTGGATTTTTAACCATATCCTCGTATCTAATTGTAATTCTTCTAAAAGACTTATTACTTAACCAAGATCGGTAATTAATTCTCCAAGAGTTTACTATATTTGTTTTTGCATAGTTTTTTAGGTGTGGATAGTCTTCTAATACTTTATTTTCATCTTGCATAAATTTTAATGCCTCATCGTAAGAATCTAAATCATTGTGATTCTTAACTGAAGTGATTACATTTCTTGGATCTCTGATGACATAAATAACCCCTAGGGTGTATTCGGGTTTTGTAAAGTCATTTCCAAATGCAGTAATCAAAGAATTGTGTGTTTTTAAAAACTTCACTTTTTTTTGGTCGCGAATATCTTTTTGTGAAGTTTCCCAATGTTTATGTATTTCACCTTGTTTGACCTTTTCTTTAAAAAATTGTTTATTTGGATAATCTTCTATCAGATTTAACTTGTTAATATCAAAAATTCCGTTTTCGCAAAAATAGTAAGCGGTAAGAAAAGATCTGATCCAAGTATTTCCACTTTTTGGATATGAGGCAATCCAGATAATCATATTTATTTATTAAACTAGGTATTAATTATTTCAACTTAAATATTATTTTTGATGAACTAAAGTTGAATTTATTAACTTTTCCAAAAATCTTTTGCTTTTTGAAAAAATTTTTTGATACTTGGATTAGATTTATCGTTTTCTATTTCCCTGAATTTTTCTAAAAGACTTCTTTGTTCTTTATTCAAATATACTGGAACTTCAGTTTTAATTTGTACATACAAATCTCCAAAATCTCCTCTACGCATAAAAGGCATTCCTTTGCCTTTCAATCTAAATTGTTTACCATCTTGAGTTCCATCAGGTATTTTTATTTTTGCTTTTTTACCATCAATTGTTGGTATTTCTATTGTTGTACCAAGTGCTGCGTCTGCTATTGAAATTGGAAACTCAAAGAATAAATTTACATCTGATCTTTTAAATAACTCGTGAGATTTTACATTTATAAATAAATATAAATCACCACTAGCACCACCCCTTGTCCCCGCTTCACCTTTGCCCGCAAGTCTAATTCTTGTCCCATCATCAACTCCCTTTGGTATTGTCACAGATACTTTTTTTGAAGTTTGAGTGTTTCCTTGTCCACTACAGTCTGAGCAAGGATTGGTTATTTCTTCTCCACTTCCGGCACATTGAGGACATGTTTGTTGAACTGTAAAAAAACCTTGATTAGATCTAACTCTACCGTTTCCTCCACAGTAAGTACATCTGTCTGGGCTAGACCCAGGCTTAGATCCATTTCCCTTACATGTGTTACATTTTTCTGATGTTGAAAATTGTATATTTTGTTTCTTTCCCGCGTAAGCTTCTTCTAATGTAATCGATAAATCATATCTTAGATCTGAGCCTCTATTATTTGAGTTTCTTCCTCTAGAACTTCTTCTTCCACCCCCAAAATCACCAAAAAAATCTTCAAATATGTCCGAAAAATCCGCACCACTGAAACCTCCAAAACCTCCAAATCCACCTTGTCCACCACCACCATTTTCAAAGGCAGCATGACCAAAATTATCGTAATTTTCTTTTTTAGATTTATCAGAGAGGATGCCGTAAGCTTCACTTGCTTCTTTAAACTTTTCTTCAGCTCCCTTATCACCTGGATTTTTATCTGGATGATATTTTACAGCTAACTTTCTATATGCAGATTTTAATTCTTCAGGGGATGCGCTTTTATTTACGCCGAGGACGTCATAATAATCTCTTTTTGCCATTTAATACCCCGGACAGATTAATGTATGTTAAGCGCTCTTTTCTTTATTCTCGTCTTTTACTTCCTCAAAATCAGCATCAACAACATTATCCTCTTTTTTTCCTTTATCATCTTTACCATCATCTTTATTAGAATCTGGTTTTGTATTTTGTTGTGATTTGTATATTGCTTCTCCAAGTTTCATTGAAGCTTGAACCAATGTCTCAGTTTTTTTCTTAATATCATCTGTGTTTTCACCTTTGAGAGCCTCTTTTAGTTGACTCGAAGCATCTTCAATAGCTTTTTTGTCGGCTTCAGATACTTTAGAACCGTGCTCTTTAAGATTTTTATCTGTAGAATGAATTAAGGTATCTGCTTGATTTCTTACATCTACAGACTCTCTTTTCTTTTTATCAGCTTCTTTATTGGCTTCAGCATCTTTTACCATTTTCTCAATCTCTTCGTCACTTAACCCACCTGAAGCTTGAATTTGAATTTTTTGTTCTTTTCCAGTGCCCTTATCTTTAGCTGAAACATTAACAATACCATTCGCATCAATATCAAATGTAACTTCAATTTGAGGAACACCTCTAGGTGCAGGTGCAATTCCAACAAGCTCGAAGTTTCCTAAAATTTTATTATCAGATGCCATCTCTCTTTCGCCTTGCAACACTCTAATGGAAACAGCAGGTTGATTATCTTCAGCAGTTGAGAATACTTGACTTTTTTTAGTAGGAATTGTTGTGTTTTTTTCAATTAATTTTGTAGAAACTCCACCTAAAGTCTCAATACCTAAAGAAAGAGGCGTTACATCTAATAATAATACATCCTTTACATCACCCTGAAGAACACCTGCTTGTATTGCAGCACCCATTGCTACAACCTCATCAGGATTAACACTTTTATTAGGTTCTTTCCCAAAGAAATTTTTAACTTCTTCGATTACTTTTGGCATTCTAGTCATACCACCAACCATTACAACTTCATCAATTTCATTGGCTGTGATACCAGCATCTTTCAATGCAGTTTTACATGGTGGCATTGTTTTAGCTATAAGATCTTCAACAAGCGCCTCAAGTTTTGCTCTTGTAAGTTTTAAATTAATATGTTTTGGGCCAGTCTTGTCAGCGGTAATAAATGGTAAATTAATATCAGTTTGTTCAGCTGAGGACAGTTCAATCTTAGCTTTTTCTGCTGCTTCTTTTAATCTCTGAAGAGCAAGTTTATCTGATTTCAAATCTATTCCATTATCTTTTTTAAATTCTGCAATTAAATATTCAACTATAGAATTATCAAAATCTTCACCTCCTAAGAATGTATCTCCATTGGTTGATTTAACTTCAAAAACTCCATCACCAAGTTCAAGTATTGAAACATCAAATGTTCCACCACCTAAATCATAAACTGCAATTTTCTTATTTTGTTTTTTATCTAAACCATAAGCTAATGATGCAGCAGTAGGTTCATTTATAATTCTTAAAACTTCTAGACCTGCAATTTTTCCAGCGTCTTTTGTTGCTTGTCTTTGAGCATCATTAAAGTACGCAGGAACAGTAATTACAGCTTTCGTTACCGCCTGACCTAAATATTTTTCTGCTGTTTCTTTCATTTTTTGTAAAATAAAAGCTGAAATTTGAGAAGGAGAGTATTTTTCTCCTTTAGATTCAATCCAAGCATCCCCTTTTTCTGAATTAACAATTTTGAATGGAGCCGCTTCTATATCTTTTTTAACAGTCGGGTCATCAAAGTTTCTTCCAATTAGTCGTTTAACTGCAAAAATTGTATTTTCAGGATTGGTTACAGCTTGTCTTTTAGCTGGTTGTCCTATTAATTTTTCTTTTTCATCAGTAAAAGCAACAACAGATGGTGTTGTTCTAGCACCTTCTGCATTTTCTAAAACTTTTGCCTGGCTTCCTTCCATTATAGCCACGCAAGAGTTTGTTGTTCCCAAATCTATTCCAATAATTTTACTCATAATAATTAATTCTCCTCGTCATATATGTGTTATTTTTGATTCTACAAGCTGTTCTGATCATTATTTAGTCTCCGAATTCTCTTTAATTTCCTCTGTTTTGGCTTCTTTTTCTTGAGTTTTTTTAGCTACGCCAACTAATGAGGGCCTTAGTAATCGATCTTTAATAGTGAACCCTTTTTGAATTTCTTGAATTATAGTTCCTGGCTCTTTTGTATCATCCTCAATTTCCATCATTGCCTGATGAAAGTTTGGATCTAATTTTTTATTTATACTATCAATCTGTTTAATATCATTTTTGTTAAATATGGATATTAAATCTTTATGAATTAT
>CACGXX010000014.1:0-16886 GCA_902577125.1 uncultured Pelagibacteraceae bacterium
ATGAACTTTCTAAACTAATTTTATTTTTTTTTGAGTATTCATGTATCGTTTTAATTGTACTTTCACCAATAGATCTTTTAGGATTATTTACTATTCTCTCAAAAGCCAGGTCATCTTTTTCTTGATTAATCAACCTTAAATAAGCTACGCAATCTTTTATTTCAGCTCTCTCATAAAATTTAATTCCTCCTAAAATTCGATAAGGCATACCAATCTTTAAAAATCTTTCTTCAAATTCCCTTGTTTGAAAAATGGCTCTAACTAGAATTGCAATATTATTTAGTGAGTATTTTTTTTTAATTTGCTCTACTTCATCTGAAATTCCTATCGCCTCATCTTTTCCATTTTTAAAACAATTTAACTTTATTAAGTCTCCTTCATCCATTGTAGATTTTAACGTTTTACCAACTCTGTTCTGATTATTAGAAATTAATGATGAAGCTACAGATAAAATATTTTTTGATGATCTATAATTCTCTTCAAGTCTTATTATCTTCGTATTTTCATAAATCTTATCAAAATCTAGAAAATTTTTAATTTCTGCTCCTCTCCAACTATAAATAGATTGATCATCATCTCCTACACAACAAATATTCTTATTTTTTTCTGCTAATAAATTAAGCCATCGACTTTGTATAAAATTCGTATCTTGATATTCATCGACAAGAATGTATTTAAAATTTTTAGAATAGATGTCTCTAATATCTTTGCTTTTTTCTAAAATTTTTACTGAATGCAGGATTAGATCTCCAAAATCACAAGCGTTTAACTCAATCAATTTTTGTTGGTAAATTTTATAAACAGGAAAAATAGTTTTTTCATATATATCTTTAGAATTAATTTTTACCTCACTTGGATATAAGCCTTTATTTTTCCACTTATCAATAATTGCAATGACATATCTAGGGGCTAGTTGTTTGACATCAATATTTTCTGCTTTACAAATATTTTTGATCAATCTGATTTGATCATCAGTATCAATAATTGTAAAATTTGAATTTAGATCTACTGCCGGGGCATGTTTTCTAAGTAATTTTGCACATATTGAGTGAAATGTTCCCAGCCAAGATAAGCCAACTGCAGAGGATCCTAAAATTTTACTTACTCTATTTTGCATTTCTTTCGCTGCTTTGTTTGTGAATGTCACAGCAAGAATTTGATTAGGGAAAGCACTTTTATTTTTTATTATGTGAGCAATTCTACTTGTTAAAACCTTTGTTTTCCCAGACCCGGCTCCAGCAACTATTAATAATGGTCCATCTAAAGCCAGCACAGCTTGTTTTTGGGCTTCATTAAGATTTTTTAAATAATCAGAGTTTACCATTTGAATAATTTAATTATAAGTCTCAACAATTTATGTTTAATTCAAATTTTTATAAAAAAAATTTAAAAAAAATATTATTACCAATAAATAGAATTATAGAAAGTTTTTTTAACGAACTAGCTAGGTCTAAGTCTCAATCAATTAGGCAAACCCCTCTTAAGAAAAAGATAAATGAACTTGATGGAAGGATCGAAAGTTTTTTTGATAAATTCAAAAATTTAAAAAAATTCAATCAGGGCAAGAAAAAATTTTATTATTTAAATAACAAGATAGCTATCTCCATTGCATCTTTTACTATACTTTTTTTTAGTTATTTCTTAATCCCTGCATTTTATAAACAAGATAAAATTCAAACCTCTTTAAAAAATCAAATTTTGGATAGATATGAGATGAAAATCGAGTTCAATGAAAAAGTTAAATATGGATTATTTCCTAGACCATTTTTTTACACTAAAAATTTAGATATTAAATATAATGAAAAAGTTATAGCTAATTCAGGTTACGTAAAATTTTACATTTCTTTTAAAAATTTTTTTTTAACAGAAAACATTTTATCAAAAAATTTAGTCTTCCAAGATACTGAATTTAATATCAACTCAAATAATATTAATTTTTTTCTAAAAACTTTAAATAGCTCTGATAAAGAAAATAAGTTTATATTTAAAAAATCCAAATTATTTTATAAAGACCAAAATGACGATTTATTATTTCTATCAAAAATTAATAACTTTAGTTTTTTTTATGATGTTGTGAATAATTTTCAAAAAGTAAAATCAAATTTTGAAGTGTTTAATATTCCATTTAAATTAGATATATCAAAAAATATTAAAAATGAAAAAAAAATTATAAAATTATCTTCAAAAAAAATAAGATTAAATATTGAAACCTCTGTGGAACACGATGAGGAAAAAATAAGTGGTTTTTTTGATATTGATACAATTAACAAAAAAAATCTATTTAAATATGTAATTAAAGATAATTCTTTGAATTTTTTATCATCAGAAAAAAATTTTAAAGGTGAGATTAATTTTAAACCATTTTACTTTTCAACAGATCTAGATGTTGATTACATTAGTCAAAAAAAGATATTTCAAAGTGATTCTTTACTTATTGATTTATTAGATTCAGAATTATTGAATAACTCAAATTTAAATGCGGTACTAAAGATAAATATAGATCAGATTGATAAATTTGAATATTTAAAAAATTTTAGTTCAAAAATAAATTTAGGTGATGGTAGAATTTTCATGAATGATTTTAAAACTATATGGAATGAGTCCGTGTTAATAAACTCAAATGAAATAGAATTTTTAAATAATATAGACGGTAAAAAGTTAGTTGGTGAAATTATATTCAATTTTAAAGATGTAGAAAAATTTTTTAGATACTTTCAAATAAAAAGAAATTATCGAGATGTCTTTGATAAAATAAGATTAGATTTTGTCTATGATCTTACTAAAGGTAAAATAACAATCAATAATTTAAAAATTGATAACAAATCATTTGAGAAAATAGATAATTTTATCAATCAATACAACAAACGCAAAAATAATTTGTTTAATAAAGTTACTATAAGAAATTTTATAAAAGAATTTTTCCAGATTTATGCAGGATAAATCATTTTTTTTGGATCAACAATTTTATCATAATCTTTTTCATTTATAAGTTTAGATTTAAGCGCCTCATGTTTTAGAGTTGTTTTATTTTTAAGAGCTAGCTTAGCAATTTTTGCTGAGTTATCATAACCAATGTGAGGAGCAAGAGCAGTAACTAACATTAAAGAATTATCTAAATACTCTTTTATTTTAGTTTCATCAGCTTTTAATCCTTTTATACAATAAAGTGAAAAATTTTTTATGCTGTCAGATAAAAGATTAATAGATTGTAAAACATTATGTGCAATTAGAGGCTTAAATACATTTAATTCAAAATGTCCATGTGATCCTGCCATTGTAATTCCATTATGGTTACCAATTACTTTTACACATACCATTGTTACAGCCTCTGACTGAGTTGGATTAACTTTTCCAGGCATAATTGATGAACCAGGCTCGTTTGCTGGTAATATTAATTCTCCATAACCTGCCCTTGGACCAGAACCAAGAAACCTTATGTCATTAGCAATTTTCATTAAGCTGACTGCTGTAGTATTTAATGTGCCAGAGAAATTAACAATTTCATCATGTGCAGCGAGGGCAGCAAATTTGTTTTTTGCAGGCTTGAATGGAAGTTTTGTAATTTTTTTTATTTCATTAATAATTTTTTTATCAAAATTTTTTTTACTATTTATTCCAGTTCCAACCGCAGTTCCACCTTGTGCAAGTGAATAAATTTCTTTCAAAGCTATACTAACCCTTTCAATACAGTCTTTAATTTGAGACTGATAGCCAGAAAATTCTTGTCCTAAAGAAAGAGGAGTTGCATCTTGTAAATGAGTTCTACCCACTTTTATTATATTTTTAAATTTAGATATTTTTTTTTTTAGCTCCTGATCTAGTAATTTGAGAGATGGCAATAATTTTTTTTTTGTTTCAATGGCTATAGCAATATGCATTGCAGTGGGAAAAACATCATTTGTAGATTGAGATTTATTTACATGATCGTTTGGATGAATGGGCTTTTTAGAACCCTTTTTTCCTCCTAATTTTTCAATAGCTCTGTTAGCAATAACTTCATTAACATTCATATTTGTTTGCGTACCAGACCCAGTTTGCCAAACTTTTAAAGGAAAATGTTTATCAAGTTTTCCCGCAATAACTTCATTTGAAGCAGCAATTATCGCTTTAGAAGTTTTTGATGTGAGTTGTTTTTCTTTCAAATGTACGATGGCGGCTGCTTTTTTAATAATTGCTATAGATTTAATTAAGATTGGTCTGACTAAAAAATCCCCTATATCAAAATATTTTTTTGACCTTTGCGTGGAAGCACCCCAATATTTATCATTAGGAACATTTATAGATCCAATGCTGTCAAATTCTTTACGAAATTTCATTGATACTTTATTTACATTTATATATTAAAAAATAGATAACTAACAGGAGCAAAATGACAAATTTTGAAAAAGTAGGTGTTTTTATGAAAACTTTTGGCCAGAACGTAAAACAGAGTTCATCATTTAGCAGTGAAAAGATCAATGCATTAAGAGTAAGTCTTATTAAAGAGGAACTTGATGAATTAATAGAAGCAATGAATAAAAAAGATTTAGTCGAAGTAGCTGATGCACTAACGGATATTCTCTATGTAACATATGGTGCAGGACATGCATTTGGTATAAATCTCGATGATTGTTTTGAAGAAGTTCAAAATTCAAATATGAGTAAATTAGATAAAGATGGCAAACCCATTTATAATGACAAAGGTAAAGTTATGAAGGGTCCTAAATACTTTAAGCCAGATTTAAGTAAATTTATTAAATAGTTTAGGGGCGTTCTGTTGCCAGGTGCCCCGAACTTTGTTTCGTTATATAACAATTCTAGAACATAAAAAACGACTATTTTTTCTGGTTTAGTCCTTATTGTGATCGCCAGTGAGTCCGGATATGATGTGATCATTATGTTTGGTTTGTTTGAGAGCAAGAAGGCTAAGTTTTGGAGAGATGAAACTATAAAAACCCTAATGATTGCCGACCAAAAATTTGATGATCGAAAAAAAAAGACTGTCGCTACAAATGTTTTAAAGAGAATACTAGATTTATTTAAAGAGTTAGAAGGATTAACTTCTAAAGAAAAAAATGAAATCATGTACGAACGTATTGATGCTGTTGCAAAAAAACGCAGATCTAACATAAACCAATTAGAATACGACAATACTAATTGGATGGAGGACGCCATGGTCGAAAGTTATTTTAATATGTATAGCGGGCACTTCGGTAAGAAATTAGCTCAAGAAGCTGTTATGGTTATCTATTGGTGTAGAACTAAGTTATCTGAAACTGACATAAATAAGTTAATTAAAAAATCAGGTTTAAATAAAGATCAAGTTTTCGGAGAATTATTATAATGTTTTCAGAAATAAATGCAGAATTTTTAAAACAATGGAAAGAATTTCCAGGCACGAATACTTTAAAGTATTCTTTTGTTATAATTGGACTGTTATGTTGGTTAGAATATTTTATACCTGATTTAAAATTTGCCTCTTATTATTTAACGATACTTCTACAGTCTTCCATAGAAATATTTTCACCCTTGATAAGTTTTTTTATTATTATTTTTCCTTTTGCTGAAACTTCGGTTCCTCCAACTCTATAATCCATAAAAGCCTCATAGGTTATTGGAACCCACTTTTTGAGTGTATCTAACATTATGTCTGCATAAACTCTTATTTCATATTGAGCGTGATGGTCTGCTCTTAATCTTAAAAAGTTCATAAGATTTAGTAAGTCTGTTTTCCAATACCATTGAGTATAGGTATTTAGTGTTAAATTCATTCTTGCAAGTTCTCTAGCCAACCCCTTTTTATTTTCATCAATAGTAGATCCATCATATTTTTCATTAAGCATTTTTTCATAGTTTGCGTAGGTTCTTTCAGCATCATTCTTTAAAAGTTCTAAAACCTCTTTAGCTTGCTCACCCTCTAAAACATCTCCCCTTCCCTGTCTATTTGATATTGATTGAGCAGCGAGATTTTCTTGTGTTGGTAAATAAAATTCTTTGTCTAAAATTGAATATCTTGCAGAATACTCATTCACATTTGCAGTTCTGTGTCTAATCCATTGACGAGCAATAAATATTGGCAGCTTTATATGATATTTTATTTCACACATTTCGAAAGGCGTACTATGCCAATGACGCATTAAATACTTAATTAACCCTTTGTCAGTTGATACTTGTTTAGTTCCCTTTCCATAAGAGACTCTTGCAGATTGTACTATTGAGGTATCATCACCCATATAATCTACGACTCTTACAAAACCATGGTCTAAAGCTGGAATAGCCTCATAAAGAATTTTTTCAAGTTCTTGCACAGTGACTCTTTTTGTCGAGCTATTTTGTGACTGTTGATTTTTAATTTCTTCTAATTGTTCTTTTGTCAATTTCATGATTGATTGAGAATCTCCTTTATAACTATTATATTAATAGAAGTGATTTTCCAACTTAGACAAATATAAATTTTCAAAAACATTACAACTCACAAGGGTGAATTAAAAAAAACATTATTTTTAATTCGTTATCTAAGTATTATCTAGACTTAAAATAGAAATAGAAAATTATAAATAAGCTCTTGATTGCATCTAAGAAATTTATTTTTTTACCCTCTTTGTAAGTTCTTGGAAAATATTTGACTGGAATTTCACCACAATTAAATCCATATTTTAATAGCTTTAGTGAAATTTCAAAATCTAAGTTAAAACCTTTACTTTTTAGATTTAATTGTTTTAAAACATTTGTTTTAATCAACTTATGATTAGTTGCTACATCGGTAAATGATCCTTTGAATAAAAAATTAATTATTTTAGTTAAATTAATGACTGCGAATCTGTTAAGTTTATAATAAAAATAATCCTCATCATGCATAATTCTGGATCCGAAAACTGCATCTAAATTATTTTTTTCTAAATATTCAATTAATTTTGAATAATTATTTGGTTCATACTCTAAGTCAGCATCTTGAAAAACAGTCAAATTTCCTGTCGCTTCATTAATACCGGTAATTATAGAGTTTCCTTTACCATAATTTTTTTTTTGAAAAATTACTTTATATTTGTTTGCGATCTTTAATTTATTTAAAAATTCTCTAGTTCCATCAGTTGAATTATTATCAATAATGATAATCTCTTTTTCAAAATCAGAGGGTAAGTCAACATTATCAATTTTTTTTAAAATTTCTTCTATTGTATTAATCTCGTTATAAACACAAACAATAACCGATAATTTCATAATAAATCTTAATCGTTTAAGAATATTTCATATATTCTCTAATTTGTTGATTTGTTACATCTTCTGCACTTTTCTTTGATCTTAAAATTTTAGAATACCATTCAGTTGTAACTTCTACAGCCTTTTTTGTATTATATGTTGTTTTCCATCTTAAAAACTTTTTGGCTTTTGAGCTATCAATTTGCAAATTTTGTTGCTCATGAAATTTGTTTTTATTTAATAACTTAATTTTACCACTGCCCCAAGAATTGATTATTAACTCTACTATCTTTCTTACAGTGACTGAATTTTTGGTTTCTATACCAAAGTTCCAAGCTCCTGAAAATTTTAAAGGTTCTTCAAATTGTTTTTTTGCAAGAATAAGATACCCTTTAAGTGGCTCTAGTACTAATTGCCATGGTCGACTGAAATTTGGATTTCTTAAAAGAATTTTTTTATTTTTAGATAATGACCTTATGCAATCAGGAATTAATCTATCATTAGACCAATCGCCGCCGCCTATAACATTACCAGCTCTCACACTAGATAAACCACAATTGCTTCGTCTAAAAAAACTTTCTATATAAGATCTTATCAATAATTCAGCTGAGGCTTTAGATGCACTATACGGGTCTACTCCACCAAGCATGTCTGTTTCCTTATAACCTTTAATTTTTCCAGTATTTTCATAACACTTATCTGAAGTTACACAAATAACTGATTTGATAAAATTGTATTTTTTTGCAGATTCTAAAATATTTAATGTTCCTCTAAAATTTATATCAAAAGTTAAATATGGTTTTTTATATGAGTCAATCACCAGAGGTTGGGCTGCTAAATGAAAAACTATTTGGGGTTTTGTTTTTTTTATTAAATTATCTATTTTATTAAAATCTCTTATATCAAATATTTTGAGGTGGGTTTTTTTTGATAATTTTAGGCTATTAAATAATGTTTTGTTTTTATTCGGATTATAACCAGTTGCATAAACTTTTGCCCCCAAGTTTAATAACCAAATACATAGCCAAGAGCCCTTAAAACCTGTGGCTCCAGTAACTAAAACTTTTTTGTTTTTGTAGAATTTTTTTAACTTTTCCACGGTTTTATTTTGTTACTTTTATATAATTTTTCCAAATAATTTTTATCTGCAAGGTTATCCATACATTTCCAAAAACCATTATGTTTGTAAGCCATAAGATTATTTTTTACGGCAAGTCTTTCTAAAGGTTGTTTTTCAAAAGATATGCTATCGTTTCTTATAAAATTAAAAATTCTATAATTTAGCACAAAAAAACCACCATTAATCCAAGATGATTTTATTTCAGGTTTTTCCTTAAAAGCAGAAACTTTTGAGTTTACAATAGACATTTCACCGAATCTCACTGGGGGTCTCACGGCTGTAACACTGGCAATTTTTCCGTGATTAAAGTGAAATTTTTTTAGTTTTTTTAAATTAATATCTGAAAGCCCGTCTCCATATGTCATGAAAAAATTTTCATCTTTATCAAAAAAAGGTTTCAATCTTAACAACCTACCACCTGTCATTGTTTCTTTACCAGTATCAATAATTTTGATATTTTTAAATTCTTTAGAATTTTGATAATATTTTTGTATTATTTTTTTTTTATAACCTGCGGCAATTAAAAAATCATTATATCCATAAGATTTATACATTCTCATAATATGAGTGAGTAAAGGTATACCTCCAATTTTAATCATTGGTTTAGGAATTTTTTTTGTATACTCAGAAATTCTTGTTCCATACCCACCTGCCAAAATTACAGTTTTCATAAGTTTTTGTATCTCAACTCTCTGATATAATCCATCCCGTGACCAAAAAAAATTGATAGAAAAATTATAGAGGGTACAAAATATCTTGAATTTCCAACCCATCCAAGCATAAAAACTAGATAACCTACTAAAAATAATAACAACAAATGAAATTTATAATTTTTTTTATCACTTATAATTTTAATAAAACCAATTAATAAAATTGAATAAAAAAATAAAGTGTATAGAACTTTAAAATAAAAATACTTTTCTGCTTCCTCAGAAAGATGAAATTCTTCAGTAGAATATTCTATTTGATTATATTTGTGCCAATAATATGTTTGAAAAGGATTTAAGACAAAATGATTTATGATTCTTTTTAAATATATTTTCATAGTTATTATTTTATTATCTAAGATTATTTCTATTGCTTTTTTTTGCTGAAATTTTCTTAAATTGTAAACACTCTGAAAATTTTTTTTTGAAAAATTATTATCAATTCTCCATTTTTTTTCTGTTTCTTTTAAGTCTGTATATCCTTGTAAATCCTTTTTTTCAGAAAATATTTGAGGAACTAAAACCGTGTAATGTGCAAATTTTGTTTGGGTTGGCATTACATAAAATATCCCGGTTTTTTTAAAATTATCATAACCTAATAAAAATAATACTAGGAAGAAACCAACAAAAATATTTATGGTCTTGATAATTTTATCTTTAGTTTCTGTAAGAAGAACATAAACACTAATAAATAAAATAAATAATACACCAACAGTTTTTTGGAGAAAGATAGCACCCAATAATAATCCTAAAAATAAACAAAATAAATTTGTTTTATCTCTATTTATAATCATACCAATTAAGAAAATTTGCATAGAAATAAAGATAGACTCTGTCCAAAAAGTTCCATGCCACTGAATAATATTTGGATCTAAAGCAAGATATGCTACAATGAAAAAACTTATGTGTTTACCATCGTAAAATAGTAAAAGTTTTTTGTATAGATATAATAAACTTAAATAATAAACTATAGTTTGAAAAAAAAGGTAAATTAATTTTTTACCCTCTTTAATAGTTTCATTATCAATATTTTCATAGATATCCAGATCTAATAAAAAAGAATACAAAGCAATTGTTTTCGATGGTAAGAAAGTTCTTGTATAAAAAATTCCATTACCGAAAAAATTTTTTTTTTCTATTAAATCTTTTTTAAAGGCATAAGCTTCTCGCCAAACTAAGTTTATGTCACCTCTAATCATTAGGTGTCCATTTTTTTCATTTTTTTCAAATTTATTGATATTGTAAGTTGCATATAAGGATGAAATTAGAATACCTATTAAAAAAATATAAATTAAAGACTTATTCTTTCTAAATTTAGAGTTGATCATAATTTTAAAAAATATTTCTTATTTATTTATTGTATGTTCAAAAATACTTAATTATATTAATAAGGTTGGTTTTCCAACTATGACGATAAACGAATTTCGTAATAACCATTGCGGACGTGGGGGCAGTACCCACCACCTCCACCATTTGCAACTTATGGGGGTGAACTAGATTCGACGAGTGTCTAAAGGCTATTCTTTCGTTCGGAATTGTTCCTCCGCAAAGGGCTAATTTATAATTGCTAACGAAAGTTACGCACTTGCTGCTTAATTAATTTTGTTAATTAAGTAAACGGGGTTCGGGGCACCTGGCAACAGAACGCCCCTACTCATTTGTTAATTTAGTTTGTAGGGTCAACGATTATTAAAAGTGAGTTGTGGTTTGACCGCAGTTGTACCGCAGTTTGATTGAAATTAAGTTAAACCTCTCCTTTATTTTAATTTAATAAAATGATTTTGTATTTTTGATATATCATACATAAAACCTTGCCATCCAGCTCTCTTTGCAGTTGAAGATAAAGGTTTTCTAGGAATAAATATTTTTTTGGACTGAATCTTATCTGAAAGATAATAAACAGAATATTTTTTTTTATTAACTAATACAAAATATAAAGGGAAATAAATACCTGCGTTCATCCTTTCTAGTTGAGGCTTCCATGCTGCTCCTAAAATAAATTTTGGAAGTTTATTAATATCTTTAACGTTTGAAGATTTAACTTGAGCTAAAAAACCACAAAAG
The DNA here is from genome assembly GCA_902577125.1 of uncultured Pelagibacteraceae bacterium. Taxonomy (GTDB): domain Bacteria; phylum Pseudomonadota; class Alphaproteobacteria; order Pelagibacterales; family Pelagibacteraceae; genus Pelagibacter. The sequence continues at coordinate 11,071 of CACGXX010000014.1, forward strand.
TCACAAATTAAATCTGCACATTTAAAGTTAATTGGAAGTTTTTTAAGAGTTTTTTTCTTTTTGCATTTTTGACAAACTAATACTTTTGTGACTAAGTTTTCACCAAAAGTTCCTAATTTTTGCTTAGCTGTTGGCATTAAATAATCTAACATAAATGCCTATACCGCACTATTGAAACTGACCGCAGTTTAACCGCAATTATTTATAATTTATCTGTTTTTTAATCTTTTTAAAAAGATCCATAAATAGGAAGGCAGCCAAAAGAAACTACAGGCAAACAAACCAGCGATTATAATATAACCAAAAAACATTATGAGTATATTTTCTGTAGACTGTAGAAGTATCGTTAAATAATAAGAGGCAAATTTTAAATCAGGTATAAAATATTCTAACCAACATAACAGTCCAATTATAACAAAAGAATACTTTAAAGTATTCGTGCCTGGAAATTCTTTCCATTGTTTTAAAAATTCTGCATTTATTTCTGAAAACATTATAATAATTCTCCGAAAACTTGATCTTTATTTAAACCTGATTTTTTAATTAACTTATTTATGTCAGTTTCAGATAACTTAGTTCTACACCAATAGATAACCATAACAGCTTCTTGAGCTAATTTCTTACCGAAGTGCCCGCTATACATATTAAAATAACTTTCGACCATGGCGTCCTCCATCCAATTAGTATTGTCGTATTCTAATTGGTTTATGTTAGATCTGCGTTTTTTTGCAACAGCATCAATACGTTCGTACATGATTTCATTTTTTTCTTTAGAAGTTAATCCTTCTAACTCTTTAAATAAATCTAGTATTCTCTTTAAAACATTTGTAGCGACAGTCTTTTTTTTTCGATCATCAAATTTTTGGTCGGCAATCATTAGGGTTTTTATAGTTTCATCTCTCCAAAACTTAGCCTTCTTGCTCTCAAACAAACCAAACATAATGATCACATCATATCCGGACTCACTGGCGATCACAATAAGGACTAAACCAGAAAAAATAGTCGTTTTTTATGTTCTAGAATTGTTATATAACGAAACAAAGTTCGGGGCACCTGGCAACAGAACGCCCCTAAACTATTTAATAAATTTACTTAAATCTGGCTTAAAGTATTTAGGACCCTTCATAACTTTACCTTTGTCATTATAAATGGGTTTGCCATCTTTATCTAATTTACTCATATTTGAATTTTGAACTTCTTCAAAACAATCATCGAGATTTATACCAAATGCATGTCCTGCACCATATGTTACATAGAGAATATCCGTTAGTGCATCAGCTACTTCGACTAAATCTTTTTTATTCATTGCTTCTATTAATTCATCAAGTTCCTCTTTAATAAGACTTACTCTTAATGCATTGATCTTTTCACTGCTAAATGATGAACTCTGTTTTACGTTCTGGCCAAAAGTTTTCATAAAAACACCTACTTTTTCAAAATTTGTCATTTTGCTCCTGTTAGTTATCTATTTTTTAATATATAAATGTAAATAAAGTATCAATGAAATTTCGTAAAGAATTTGACAGCATTGGATCTATAAATGTTCCTAATGATAAATATTGGGGTGCTTCCACGCAAAGGTCAAAAAAATATTTTGATATAGGGGATTTTTTAGTCAGACCAATCTTAATTAAATCTATAGCAATTATTAAAAAAGCAGCCGCCATCGTACATTTGAAAGAAAAACAACTCACATCAAAAACTTCTAAAGCGATAATTGCTGCTTCAAATGAAGTTATTGCGGGAAAACTTGATAAACATTTTCCTTTAAAAGTTTGGCAAACTGGGTCTGGTACGCAAACAAATATGAATGTTAATGAAGTTATTGCTAACAGAGCTATTGAAAAATTAGGAGGAAAAAAGGGTTCTAAAAAGCCCATTCATCCAAACGATCATGTAAATAAATCTCAATCTACAAATGATGTTTTTCCCACTGCAATGCATATTGCTATAGCCATTGAAACAAAAAAAAAATTATTGCCATCTCTCAAATTACTAGATCAGGAGCTAAAAAAAAAAATATCTAAATTTAAAAATATAATAAAAGTGGGTAGAACTCATTTACAAGATGCAACTCCTCTTTCTTTAGGACAAGAATTTTCTGGCTATCAGTCTCAAATTAAAGACTGTATTGAAAGGGTTAGTATAGCTTTGAAAGAAATTTATTCACTTGCACAAGGTGGAACTGCGGTTGGAACTGGAATAAATAGTAAAAAAAATTTTGATAAAAAAATTATTAATGAAATAAAAAAAATTACAAAACTTCCATTCAAGCCTGCAAAAAACAAATTTGCTGCCCTCGCTGCACATGATGAAATTGTTAATTTCTCTGGCACATTAAATACTACAGCAGTCAGCTTAATGAAAATTGCTAATGACATAAGGTTTCTTGGTTCTGGTCCAAGGGCAGGTTATGGAGAATTAATATTACCAGCAAACGAGCCTGGTTCATCAATTATGCCTGGAAAAGTTAATCCAACTCAGTCAGAGGCTGTAACAATGGTATGTGTAAAAGTAATTGGTAACCATAATGGAATTACAATGGCAGGATCACATGGACATTTTGAATTAAATGTATTTAAGCCTCTAATTGCACATAATGTTTTACAATCTATTAATCTTTTATCTGACAGCATAAAAAATTTTTCACTTTATTGTATAAAAGGATTAAAAGCTGATGAAACTAAAATAAAAGAGTATTTAGATAATTCTTTAATGTTAGTTACTGCTCTTGCTCCTCACATTGGTTATGATAACTCAGCAAAAATTGCTAAGCTAGCTCTTAAAAATAAAACAACTCTAAAACATGAGGCGCTTAAATCTAAACTTATAAATGAAAAAGATTATGATAAAATTGTTGATCCAAAAAAAATGATTTATCCTGCATAAATCTGGAAAAATTCTTTTATAAAATTTCTTATAGTAACTTTATTAAACAAATTATTTTTGCGTTTGTTGTATTGATTGATAAAATTATCTATTTTCTCAAATGATTTGTTATCAATTTTTAAATTATTGATTGTTATTTTACCTTTAGTAAGATCATAGACAAAATCTAATCTTATTTTATCAAAGACATCTCGATAATTTCTTTTTATTTGAAAGTATCTAAAAAATTTTTCTACATCTTTAAAATTGAATATAATTTCACCAACTAACTTTTTACCGTCTATATTATTTAAAAATTCTATTTCATTTGAGTTTATTAACACGGACTCATTCCATATAGTTTTAAAATCATTCATGAAAATTCTACCATCACCTAAATTTATTTTTGAACTAAAATTTTTTAAATATTCAAATTTATCAATCTGATCTATATTTATCTTTAGTACCGCATTTAAATTTGAGTTATTCAATAATTCTGAATCTAATAAATCAATAAGTAAAGAATCACTTTGAAATATCTTTTTTTGACTAATGTAATCAACATCTAGATCTGTTGAAAAGTAAAATGGTTTAAAATTAATCTCACCTTTAAAATTTTTTTCTGATGATAAAAAATTCAAAGAATTATCTTTAATTACATATTTAAATAGATTTTTTTTGTTAATTGTATCAATATCAAAAAAACCACTTATTTTTTCCTCATCGTGTTCCACAGAGGTTTCAATATTTAATCTTATTTTTTTTGAAGATAATTTTATAATTTTTTTTTCATTTTTAATATTTTTTGATATATCTAATTTAAATGGAATATTAAACACTTCAAAATTTGATTTTACTTTTTGAAAATTATTCACAACATCATAAAAAAAACTAAAGTTATTAATTTTTGATAGAAATAATAAATCGTCATTTTGGTCTTTATAAAATAATTTGGATTTTTTAAATATAAACTTATTTTCTTTATCAGAGCTATTTAAAGTTTTTAGAAAAAAATTAATATTATTTGAGTTGATATTAAATTCAGTATCTTGGAAGACTAAATTTTTTGATAAAATGTTTTCTGTTAAAAAAAAATTTTTAAAAGAAATGTAAAATTTTACGTAACCTGAATTAGCTATAACTTTTTCATTATATTTAATATCTAAATTTTTAGTGTAAAAAAATGGTCTAGGAAATAATCCATATTTAACTTTTTCATTGAACTCGATTTTCATCTCATATCTATCCAAAATTTGATTTTTTAAAGAGGTTTGAATTTTATCTTGTTTATAAAATGCAGGGATTAAGAAATAACTAAAAAAAAGTATAGTAAAAGATGCAATGGAGATAGCTATCTTGTTATTTAAATAATAAAATTTTTTCTTGCCCTGATTGAATTTTTTTAAATTTTTGAATTTATCAAAAAAACTTTCGATCCTTCCATCAAGTTCATTTATCTTTTTCTTAAGAGGGGTTTGCCTAATTGATTGAGACTTAGACCTAGCTAGTTCGTTAAAAAAACTTTCTATAATTCTATTTATTGGTAATAATATTTTTTTTAAATTTTTTTTATAAAAATTTGAATTAAACATAAATTGTTGAGACTTATAATTAAATTATTCAAATGGTAAACTCTGATTATTTAAAAAATCTTAATGAAGCCCAAAAACAAGCTGTGCTGGCTTTAGATGGACCATTATTAATAGTTGCTGGAGCCGGGTCTGGGAAAACAAAGGTTTTAACAAGTAGAATTGCTCACATAATAAAAAATAAAAGTGCTTTCCCTAATCAAATTCTTGCTGTGACATTCACAAACAAAGCAGCGAAAGAAATGCAAAATAGAGTAAGTAAAATTTTAGGATCCTCTGCAGTTGGCTTATCTTGGCTGGGAACATTTCACTCAATATGTGCAAAATTACTTAGAAAACATGCCCCGGCAGTAGATCTAAATTCAAATTTTACAATTATTGATACTGATGATCAAATCAGATTGATCAAAAATATTTGTAAAGCAGAAAATATTGATGTCAAACAACTAGCCCCTAGATATGTCATTGCAATTATTGATAAGTGGAAAAATAAAGGCTTATATCCAAGTGAGGTAAAAATTAATTCTAAAGATATATATGAAAAAACTATTTTTCCTGTTTATAAAATTTACCAACAAAAATTGATTGAGTTAAACGCTTGTGATTTTGGAGATCTAATCCTGCATTCAGTAAAAATTTTAGAAAAAAGCAAAGATATTAGAGACATCTATTCTAAAAATTTTAAATACATTCTTGTCGATGAATATCAAGATACGAATTTTATACAAAGTCGATGGCTTAATTTATTAGCAGAAAAAAATAAGAATATTTGTTGTGTAGGAGATGATGATCAATCTATTTATAGTTGGAGAGGAGCAGAAATTAAAAATTTTCTAGATTTTGATAAGATTTATGAAAATACGAAGATAATAAGACTTGAAGAGAATTATAGATCATCAAAAAATATTTTATCTGTAGCTTCATCATTAATTTCTAATAATCAGAACAGAGTTGGTAAAACGTTAAAATCTACAATGGATGAAGGAGACTTAATAAAGTTAAATTGTTTTAAAAATGGAAAAGATGAGGCGATAGGAATTTCAGATGAAGTAGAGCAAATTAAAAAAAAATACTCACTAAATAATATTGCAATTCTAGTTAGAGCCATTTTTCAAACAAGGGAATTTGAAGAAAGATTTTTAAAGATTGGTATGCCTTATCGAATTTTAGGAGGAATTAAATTTTATGAGAGAGCTGAAATAAAAGATTGCGTAGCTTATTTAAGGTTGATTAATCAAGAAAAAGATGACCTGGCTTTTGAGAGAATAGTAAATAATCCTAAAAGATCTATTGGTGAAAGTACAATTAAAACGATACATGAATACTCAAAAAAAAATAAAATTAGTTTAGAAAGTTCAT
>CACGXX010000015.1:0-16776 GCA_902577125.1 uncultured Pelagibacteraceae bacterium
TTGAGGAAAGTTATCATGTATTTACCACTCCTACAGGTTTTGGATCAGTATTTTTAGCTATATTTAGCGTTGTTAGACCTGGTGATGAAATAATTGCTGCCGACCCAGTTTACAGTCCTACGAGAGTTTTAACTCAAGATTTTTTAAAAGAATTTAATATTAAAACAATTTTTTATAATCCACATGATTTAAAAACTTTAGAGAGAAGCATAACAAAAAAAACAAAATTAATTTTTGTTGAAAATCCAGGTAGCAATACTTTTGATTTTCAAGATCTAGGAAAAATTGTTTCAATTGCCAAAAAATACAAAATTTTAACAGCAATAGATAATACCTGGGGTACACCTTACTATCTTAAACCAATAAAACTTGGTTTTGATATGTCTATTGTATCTGCTACTAAATATTACTCTGGTCATTCTGATGTTATGGGTGGAAGCTTAGCAGTTAATAAAAAAGTTTTCCAAAAAGTGAAAGCAGCTGAAAAAATAACAGGTTTAAGATTGGGACCTGATGATGCGTATTTAATCACTAGAGGTTTAAGAACTTTGGATGTTAGATTAGATAGACATAGAGAAAATGCAAAAAAAATTGCAGCTTTCTTGTCAAAAAATAAAAAGATCAAACTTCTCTATCCATTTAAGAAAAATTCCTTAAATTTTAGAATGTGGAAAAAGTATTACTCTGGCGCTTCAGGATTAATGGGGCTCAAAATAAAATCAAATAACATTAATTCTGTCAGAAAATTTGTAAATTCACTTAAATTATTCGGATATGGTTATAGTTGGGGAGGTTTTGAGAGTTTGGTTTTACATCAAGAATTTAGGGAAACAGGAAATAGAAAATTCATGAATTTAGCAAAGGATGAACATTTAGTCAGATTTCATATAGGACTTGAGGACCCAAATGATTTGATTGCTGATATTAAACAAGCATTAAGACATTTGAAATGAGTTCAGAAAAATTTTTTCAATCCAGAACAGCATTAATTACATTATTTGCGGCTTGTTTTGTTGTTTTAATTTCTCTTGGTGTACGACAAACCTTTGGTTTGTTTTTCATGGATTTCAATGAAAGTCTCAAAATAAGCAATACAGCATTTGGTTTTGCAATAGGAATGCAAATGTTAATGTGGGGATTAACTGGACCTATTTTTGGTGCTATTGCAGATAAGTATGGTGGTCATATAGCAATTATTTCAGCATTTATTTTTTATGCAGCTGGAATATTCTTTTTATATACAGGACCTAATACAGGAATATTTTTTCAAATACACATGGGGTTGTTAATTGGAATAGGATTAGGGGGGACAGCCATTAGTATTCCAATGTCTATTGTTGGAAAACACTTTCCTTTATCTACAAGAACTATTGCAATGAGTTTTGTAACTGCTGTTGGATCGTTTGGTTACTTTTTGTCACCAATTTTCACAAGTTACTCTCTAAATGAATTTGGATGGAATTATACTTTATTCGTTTTCGGAATGCTTTTAATTGCTGGTTTAGTAGCTGCTTACTTCGTAAGATCTCCATCTGCAACTGAAAATGTGGAAAAAACATCAGACCAATCATTTTCAGAAGCACTTAATGAAGCATTCAAAACAAAAAGTTATATTTTACTTGTATCTGGTTTTTTTGTTTGTGGATTTCATATTACTTTAGTTGGAACTCATGTTCCTAAGTATGTAATAGATAGAGGTCTTGAGGATTGGACTGCTGCTGCTATTTTATCTCTAATTGGATTATTCAATATTTTTGGCTCTTTATTAAGTGGCTATCTTTCTGCGAAAATGAGTAAAAAAATAATCTTAAGTGCAATCTACTTTTTGCGAGGAGTTTCAATAATATTCTTTATATTTACTCCAGCTAGTAATATTGCAGCATTTATATTTGGAGCAAGTTTTGGGTTCCTCTGGTTATCGACAGTACCGGCTACCAGCGGAATAGTTGCTCATCTTTTTGGAACAAAATATTTGGGCTTGTTATATGGAATAGTTTTTTTGAGCCATCAAATTGGTTCGTTTTTTGGTGCATATCTTGGAGGTTTATTTCACGATACTTATGGGTCATATGACTATGCGTGGTATTTAGCAATTGCTTTATCTGTTTTTGCAGCAATAATTCATTTACCAATAAAAGAAGAACCAGTTTTAAGATTAAAAACAGAATAAATTGAATAGAACAAATCAATTAACAAAAATACATTTATCAGGGAAACCCTACATTATTTATAAATCTCAAAACGGGTTTGATCTTTACACTGATTTTTCAAAAAAAATAATTTTAAATAATAAAAATATTAAAAGTTTTTTAACAAAAAAAAATAAAAAACAATCAACCAACACAGATCTTTTCATTGGTTTTTTTGGATATGAGTTATTAAATAATTTGATTGATGTAAAAGTCCCTAAACAAAAAAATTTTAACTTTCCAAAGGGTATTTTTTATAAACCAGAAAAAAAAATCAAACTCAGTAACAAGTTAAATTATGATATAAAAAATTTTGAATGTGGGAACTTTAAAATTAATATTAATAGAAAAAATTATACAAAAATATTCAATAAATTTAAGAAAAAGATAAAGAGTGGCGAGACATATCAAATTAAAATTTGCACTAAATATAAAACAAAGTCAAAAATCAATCCGTTAGATTTTTTTTCAAGGTTGTCTAATACCAATCTAGCTCCTGAGGCTTTTATGATTAAAGATAATAATTACTCAATTATTAGCTGTTCCCCAGAAACTTTGATTATAAAAAAAGGAAGCGACATATCTACAAAACCAATAGCAGGGACTGTAAAAAAAACAAAGCAGTTAAATAAAATAAAAGCATTAAATTATTTTAGAAAAAATTTAAAAGAAACCAAAGAGCATAATATGATTGTTGATATGGAAAGAAATGATTTATCAAGAATTTGTAAGGTAGGTTCAGTAAAATTATCTAAACAAAAAATCGTTGAGGAATACAGAGACCTTTTTCATTATGTTAGCTTAATTAGAGGAAAATTAAAAAGAAATATAAATAATTTTGAAATAATTAAAGCGATGATGCCAGGTGGTTCAGTTATTGGGTGTCCAAAGATAAATACGCTTAACCTTTTAAATAATCAGGAAAAAGAAAATAGAAATATTTATACAGGAAGTTTTGGTTACATAAAATTTAATGGTGATATGAGATTTAATATAATTATAAGATCAATTTTAAATTTTAAGAACATATCCGAAATTTCAGTTGCCTCAGGTGTCGTTGTCGATAGTAACGCCAATCATGAGTTTAATGAGAATTTTCTTAAAGCTAAGGCGTTAATAGATTTATTCAAATGATTTATGTAATTGACCATAACGACTCCTTTACTCATAATGTAGTTCATCAATTTGCTTTATTTGATAAAGTTGAATGTGATAACTATGATAAAGTAAGCGAAAATAAAATTAAGCAAGCATCAACAATAATTTTTTCACCTGGACCAGGTAATCCCAAAAATTATCCAATTACCTCAAAAATTTATAAAAAATATAAAGGTAAAAAAAAAATAATAGGTATCTGTTTAGGATTTCAACATATTTTATTTTGTGAGGGTGCAGAAATTGTTGAACAAAAAAAAATTTATCATGGTTTTCAATCAAATGTAAAAGTTATCACTAATAAATCTTTATTCAAAAAAGGAAAAATATTTAAAGTTGGCAGGTATCATTCTTTAAAATTAAAAGAGCCTTTCAAATCTTATAATTTTGAGATAACTATGAGATGTTTAAATTCAAAAGTCGCGATGGCGTTTGAAAATCAAAAGGAAAGAATATATGGATTTCAATTTCACCCAGAATCTTTTTTAACTATCAATGGTAACTTACTTATTAAAAAAATCTTATCAGCTTAAAGACTTAAAACAGATAGAGTTTCAAGATCTTTGGGGAGATCATGGAATTTTTACAACGATGTGGATTTTTGGCAAACCAGCAAAAATTTTATTCTTTGATAATCATTTAAAAAATTTAATTTTATCATTAAAAAAATATCAAATAAAAAAAAAATCTTTAAAGTCAGATATTTTAAAAATAATTAATAAAAATTTATCCAAAAAGAGGAAATATAATCATCTATTGAGAATTGCTATAAATAAGAAAATTATTTCAATATCTTTAAGAAAAAGGGTTAAACCAAAATTAAATTTTAATTTAAGGTTAGTAAAATTAAAAAGAGAAAAACCAGAATTTAAAAATCTAAAGTACAAAAAGATTTTATCTTATTTATCTAAAATGGATAATTCTCAATCTGATATTGCATTGGTATCCAATAAGAAATTATTAGAGACCGGAACCTCAAATTTATTATTTGTTAAAGATCAAAAATTCTTTACACCAAAAAAAGATTATTATGAGGGAAATACTTATAAATTTTTTAAAACAAAAATAAGAAAGATAATTAAAAAAGATATTTTACTTAAAGAAATAAAAAATTATGATGAAATATTATTAATAGGATCTGGCAAAGGTGTTACTTCAGTTAAAACTATAAATGAGCTTAAATGGAAAAGAAAAAATCTAAAAAAATTCAAGTTTCTATCAAAACAATATGATGCAGTTATAAATAAATGTAATTCTTATAAATTTTAGCAAATGAAAGACCCAAACAATCCTTGTTTATTTTGTAATGTTAAAAAAAGTGGATGTGCTCATGAAAATGAATTGGCATATGCAAGTTATGACTCATATCCAGTTTCGGAACATCATTGTTTGATTATACCTAAAAGACACATAAAAGATTATTTTGATTTATCTAATGATGAGTTGGTTGCCTGTAATGATCTTTTAAAAATTGTAAAAAAAGAAATAATCAACAAAGATCCATTAGTTAAAGGATTTAATCTAGGCACAAATATAGGAATTGTATCTGGTCAATCTATTTTACATTGTCATTTTCATCTGATTCCCCGAAGAGAAGGAGATGTTAATAATCCTCAGGGTGGAGTACGATCGGTCATTCCAAACAAACAACATTATAAAAGAAATAATTAGCCTGTTATAAAAGACAAATTGACCCTAGTTTGAGGTTGAACTATAAACACAACTATATATAAAACTGTAAAATTAATTCAAAATTTAACAAAAGGCGGAAATGTTAAGCAATAATCCATTTTCAATTTTATCAGAAACCATTTCACCGTTTGCTATGCAATCTTTTATTATTGCAATGGTTTTGTTGATTGCAGTTGGAACTATTATTCAAATGATACATCATAAAAATTTGACTTATTTTTTTAATAACGCAAAAAAAGCAAAACTATCAGCGACAAAAGAACTAGGTGTTGGAGAAAAAGTTTCCGTGATTGCTAAAACAACAGTTGTTGATATTGGCACTACCTCTGAATTAGGTTTTGGTAAAAGAAGACTGGCCCATGTTCTAGGAATGTATGGAACAATTTTATTTTGGGTGTCTTCAGCTGTTTTAGTTTTTTGTTACACAGGTGTTGATAAACCAAGTTCTCAAACTTGGTCATTAATTTGGCATGCAGGAGCAATATTAACTTGCTTGGGCGGGTATTGGTTTTGGTTTTTTCTAAGAGTAGACGTATCAGCGGAAGCTCATCCTTGGTATAGAATCATCAAAGCTGATTTATTTGTTTTAGCTTTACTTGCATGTTCAACTTTTGGGTTAGCATGGTCTTACACTCAATTTAACGGACAAATGGGATTATCATATTTGTTTTTAACTTTATTTATTGCATCTAATTTAATTTTATTTGGTGGTGTTTATTGGTCTAAATTTGCCCATATGTTCTACAAACCTGGAGCAGCAATACAAAAAAATCTAGCTGAAGCTGATGGTTCAAGAGACAATCTTCCCCCACCAGCAGATGCCCCTGAGCAATTTGGCTTAGGTATAAAAAGAGAAGAGCCAAAACACTATTAATATGTTATTAAAAAAAGGAGAAAAATAAATTATGTCAACTTTTGTATACATGACAAGATGTGATGGTTGTGGACATTGTGTAGATATATGTCCTTCAGACATCATGCACATAGATGAAAATATTCGAAGAGCAAAAAACATTGAACCAAATTTTTGTTGGGAGTGTTACTCATGCGTTAAAGCATGTCCTAATCATGCAATTGACGTAAGAGGGTATGCTGATTTTGCTCCTATGGGTCACAGTGTGAGAGTTAGAAGAGAAGAAGAAAAAGGCACCATATCGTGGAAAATCAAATTTAGAAATGGAACAGAAAAAAATTTCGTATCCCCAATAACAACAAAACCTTGGGGTAAATTTATTCCTAAACTTGCCGAAGGTGACACTCCTAACCAAGGAGAAATTAATTCACAAAGATTATATAGTGAGCCAGAGGGTTTAAATACTAATAAAGAATTACCATCAGTTCCAAAAGAATCTTTTAAAAAAGGTGTTTATTATTAATGGCTAAGCACAAAACACATTATGAGGAATGTGATGTATTAGTTGTTGGTGGTGGAATGGCTGGCACTGGAGCAACATTCGAGGCCAGACATTGGGGAAGAGATTTAAAAATTATTTGTGTTGAAAAAGCAAATATTGATCGAAGTGGTGCAGTCGCACAAGGTTTATATGCAATCAATTGTTACATGGGTATGCAATGGGATGAAAATCAACCTGAGGACCATGTTAGATATGCCAGAAATGATCTAATGGGAATGGTTAGAGAAGATTTAGGTTATGATATGGCTCGTCATGTAGACTCAACTGTTCACATGTTTGATGAGTGGGGTCTTCCGATGATGAAAAATGAAAAAACTGGAAGATACTTAAGGGAAGGTAAATGGCAAATCATGATACATGGTGAAAGCTATAAACCAATCGTTGCTGAGGCAGCAAAAAAATCTGCAGATAAAATTTATAATAGAATAATGGTTACTCATTTATTGATGGATGAAGCTCAAGAAAATAGAATTGGTGGAGCTGTTGGATTTAATATGAGAACAGGAGATTTTCATGTATTTAGAGCTAAAGCAGTTATCGTTGCTGCAGGTGGTGCATCGCATATTTTCAAACCAAGAGCGGTTGGAGAAGGTATGGGAAGAACTTGGTATGCACCATGGAGTAATGGGTCTGCATATGCACTACCTATTGCTGCAGGCGCAAAGATGACTCAAATGGAAAATAGAATTGTATTGTGTAGGTTTAAAGATGGTTATGGACCCGTTGGAGCATATTTTTTACATTTAAAAACATATACACAAAATGCTAATGGCGAAAATTATGAAAAAAAATGGTATGATCAAACTAAAGAATTAGTTGGTGAATATATTGATCACCATCCAACTCCTACTTGTTTAAGAAACCACGCATTTATACAAGAAGTTGCTGCCGGTGGCGGACCGATACACATGGTTACTAAAGAGGCTTTTCAAGATCCACATTTAGAAACAGTTGGGTGGGAAAACTTTTTAGGGATGACAGTTGGACAAGCTGTTGTTTGGGCATCACAAAATATTGATCCAAAGTATACAAATCCTGAATTAACAACATCTGAACCTTACGTTATGGGATCACATGCAACATGTTCAGGAGCATGGGTTAGTGGACCTGAAGATTTGTCTCCACCAGAATACTTTTGGGGTTATAACAGAATGTTAACAATCGATGGACTATTTGGTGCAGGAGATACAGTGGGTGGAAGTGCACATAAATTTTCATCAGGATCTTTTACAGAGGGTAGATTAGCAGCAAAAGCAGCAGTCAAATATATTGAAGATAAAAAAGCTGAAGGAATTAATGTTACAGATCAACAATGTGATAATTTTAAAAAAGCTGTCTACAAACCTTTAGAAACCTACACAGTTGCTCAAAACGAGATAACTGGAGGAACTGTTTCACCAAGTTATATTTCTCCAATACAAGGATTGCAAAGACTTCAAAAGATTATGGATGAATACGTTGGGGGTATCACTTCAAATTATATGACCAACGGAAATTTACTAAAAAAAGCTTTAGAACTTTTAGCTTGGCTCCAAGAAGACTTAGAACATGTTGGTGCAGAAGATTATCATCAATTGATGAGAGCTTGGGAGTTGAAACATAGAGCTTTGACATCACAGTGTGTGACTGAGCATACTTTATTTAGGGAGGAAACTCGTTGGCCAGGTTATTATTATAGAGGAGATCATATGAAATTAGACGATGAAAATTGGCATTGTTTGACAGTTTCAAGAAGAGATCCTAAAACTGGTAAATTTACTTTAGAAAAAGTTCCGGTTTATCACATTGTTGATGAAAAAGAGAAAAAGAAGGCCTCATAATTTATTTTAAGAACATTTATGGATCTTTTATCAAAGTCAGATGAAGAGATTTTTAAAATTGGAAAACCCTTGTGGGAAAACCTAGTGCGAGCCTCAAATATGAAGGATTATGGAGGTTTTACCAAAGATTTTTCAACACAGATGCTATTTGGAGCAAATGAAGTTGAGCTAGGTAAACAATGGGCAAACAATAAAATTATCACAAATTTAGAAGAAACCTACAAGCCCTTTGGAACTTTAAGACGTGGCGACCACATAACAGTATTAATCAAACAGACTAACAAGGAAATACCCGGGGAGTTCCTTGGAAGATTAGTACTTGGGGTTGAGGATAATGAGGTCAAAATTTTTGGAGCTACAATCTATTAATTATAGTTTGACAATTTTTTTACTGGGTGTATTCAGGGATTTAGATGCATCTTTCAAATTTAAAAATTCTTAATATCATAGTTAATAAAAAATCAACTTTTATTAAAACTGGAATTTTTTCAGCTATAGCTGCATGTTGGGGTGTTATCTTAGTTGGGACTTTTATTACTTTTAAATAAGTAATATTTTAAGTTTTTATATTTGATGGACGTTTTTTTACCTATAGCTCAAGTCTTTATTAATCCAGTTGAAATACTTTTGATTAGTGCCATTGTTGGTGTTCTTTCAGGTTTGTTTGGAGTAGGAGGTGGTTTTTTAATGACACCTTTTCTAATCTTTATGGGTGTGCCCCCGGCTTATGCGGTAGCAAATGAGGCTAATAATATCTTAGCAACTTCTGTGTCTGGATCTACCACTCATTGGTTAAAAAATACTTTAGATTACAAAATGGGATTAATTATCGTCATTGGTGGAACAATTGGAACTGTATTAGGTATTTTTACTTTCACTTATTTTAAGGATATTGGAAAAATAGATACAGTAATTTCTTTAGCCTACATGTACATTCTTGCAATAATTGGGACTCTGATGTTGGTAGAAAGTTTAGGTGAAATTGATAAAGCCAAAAAAAATATAGTAGAGAAGAAAAAACTACATGTCCATTATTGGATCCATGGACTCCCTTTTAGAATGAGATTTCCAAAATCCAAATTATATGAAAGTATATTTACACCAATCATAATTGGATTAATTGTTGGTTTTATTGCGGCTATCATGGGTATCGGTGGTGCATTTATTTTAGTACCAGCAATGATTTACATTATCAAAATGCCAACAAAATTAGTGCCTGGAACTTCCTTATTTGTGACAATATTTGTTAGTGTGATAGTGACATTTCTCCATTCAATTAATTATGGATCAATTGATTTAATGTTAGTTTTAATGTTAGTTGTGGGATCAATAATAGGTGTTCAAGTAGGCCAAAAGCTCGGAGAGCAGATTGACAGCTCTGGATTAAAAGCTTTGTTAGCAATTTTATTATTAATAGTCGGGATTGTAATAGCTTACGATACCTTTTTTGCTGAGGAGATTAAGAACGGAGTTACATCTGTAACTTCACCAGATTTAAATTTCTTCTCAAAGTTTATTAAGGAGTTTTCAGAAGATATGCCATTCTTTTATGGATTATTTTCAATCTTATTCGCTGTTATTTTAGGAATAGGGGCTGCATTTATTAGAAGATCGATTTCTAAATTTAGAGAAAAGTATTTTAAAAAGACAGTTAAACAATCTAAATAAAAAATTTTACATATATCTCAATTGTCAAAATACTTACAATTCCTACAGTCAACATTGATGTAAATCCAACAATAAAAGGTTTATAACCCATATTTCTAATATCTTTTAAATTTGTAGATAAGCCTATAGCTGCCATAGCCATAGTCAAAAAAATTTTAGAAGAAGATTTAATTGAATTAATTAAATCAATCCAATTATTATTAGTTGAAAAAACTTCATCACCTACATTTCTTAAAATTATCATCCCAACAAAACCTAAAACAAAATATGGAAATATACTTAAAATAGAGTAACCTTTTTCTTTTGCTTGGCCTCTATTATAAAGAAAAGCAAAAAGAGGAATCATAACAATTAAAAAAGTATTTCTTATAAGCTTTGTAACAGTTGCAATATTCAAAGTCTCAGGACTATTGAACTGTTGTTCGTATATTAATCCTGCTGCAGCTACCTGTGAGGTTTCATGTATGGCAGTTCCTAAAAAGAGACCTGCAAATAATGAGTTTCCTTCAAAATAAAAATTCGCAAAGTAGGGGTATAACAACATCGATAGTATACCGAATAAAGTAATGTTAGCAATTGCATAAGAAATTTCACTTTTATTAGCTTTTATTACCGGTGCAGTTGCCATAATCGCTGTAGTGCCACAAACAGTACTACCAATTGATATTAAGTAGGCCATCCTTGTTGGTATTTGAAGTTTTTTAATTATGAGCTTTATTATAATCAAAACACTGACTATACAAATTATTATTAATGGAATTGCTATTTTTCCAAATTCTAAAAATTCAAAAGGTTTTAATTGTATACCTAGACAAATTATTCCAAGTTTTAAAATATAGTCTCTACTAAAATCTAATCCTTTTTGAAAACTTTCTCGAATTTTAAAAAAATTTCCAAAAAAAATTCCTAGTAGAATTGCTATCATTGCTGTAGAGATTGGACTTTTGCTATATCCTAAAAGTTCAATACCAATAATGTTATTAAAACCTTGAGAAAGAGAATAAAGAATAAATGCAAGTATTACACCTGGTATTAACACCAAGTAATCTTTTAATACCATTCTTATGAAGTGATTATGCGCTTCTATAAAGTTTAGTCATAACAAATTCCTTATGACCTAAAGCTTCTGCACAAGTTAATCTTCCATTAGCAACTCTAAGAGTTGTCTCAATAAGTTTATCTCCCGCCTCTGATAAATTCATTTCTCTTGAAAGAATTTTTGATACATCGCAGTCAATGTGTTCTCCCATACTTTTTACAGTCAATGGATTAGCAGTTAATTTAACGACTGGCTCAATTGGATTTCCAACAATATTACCTTGCCCAGTTGGAAACAGATGAATATTAAATCCTGCTGCTGCTTGTAGTGTTACACACTCTGCTGCTGCTGAAGAAGTATCCATAAAGTATAATCCTTTACCTTTCTTTGGTTCTTCTGCTGGCTCTAAAACATCTATAAATTTACAATCACCAATTTTTTGAAAATTTCCGAACGCTTTTTCCTCAATAGTCGTCAAGCCTCCAGCAATGTTTCCAGCAGTTGGTTGACTTTCTGACAAATCATCTGTTGCTTCTTTTAGAATAAAATCATTATATGCGCTCCAAGTTTTCATAAATTTATCTGAAGCCTCTTTTGTTGCACCTCTAGTTGCACAAACTTTTTCAGCACCAGTTAGTTCTGAAGTTTCACCAAAACATAAATGAACACCAAGTGGTTCAAGTTTATCCATTAAGTTTCCAACTGTAGGATTTGACGCAAGACCTGAAGTAGTATCTGATTCTCCACATTTTACTGAAATCCATAAATCACTTATCGGACATTCCTCTCTTTGTTTTTCTGAAGCCCACATGACAAATTCTTGTGCTTTTTTGGATGCTTTCATAACAGTTCCAATATCACCTGTTCGTTCAATGTGAAAACCTTCCACAGGTTTTCCAGTCTTCGCTATTCCATCTACAATTTTTTTAGTCCACTTTGGTTCAATACCTATTACAATCACCGCAGCAACATTTGGGTTGCTTCCAGTACCTATCATTGTTCTAAAGTGTAATTCTAAATCTGCTCCAAACTGTAATCGTCCATATGAATGAGGTAATGCGATAGTTCCTTTTATATTGTTTGCAACTGCTTCTGCGCAAGCATTTGAAATATCATCTACTGGTAAAATAATTACGTGATTTCTAGTTCCCGCTCTTCCATTTTCTCTTTTGTAACCTAAAAAACTTTTTGGAATTTCCATCAATTTACCACTTTTTTGTTTTTACGTTATGAACATGTACATGTTCACCTTTTTTTATGGATTTAACAACTTTTCCTATGTCGTGACCATATTTTAAAATTGTGTCTCCTTCTTTTAAGTCCGTCATAGCAATTTTATGACCCAATGGTATTTCATCCATTGATTGAATATCTGTTGAGCTATCATCCTCCATAATCCAGCATTTACAGTCTTGTTTTGGTGTTATTTTTTCGATTACTACAACCCCTACATTATCCTTTTTATCGTGAATTATGATGTCAGTAGCCATTATATCGTGTCGATTTGTTTGTTTGAATTTTCAAAAATCTTATATATTAATCGCGACAATTAAGAAATAGTTTTATAAAAAAATTATTACATTTGCTAGATTAGAAAGGTTCTATTAATGACGAAAATGACAACAGAAGAAGCTTTTGTAAAAGTTTTACAAATGCACGGCATCGAACATGCTTTTGGAATAATAGGTTCAGCATTCATGCCTATCTCTGATATTTTTCCTGATGCAGGTATTACTTTTTGGGACGTAGCTCATGAAACAAATGGCGGACTGATTGCTGATGGTTATACAAGATCTACAGGTAAAATGTCTATGGTCATTGCACAAAATGGGCCAGGTATCACTGGATTAGTAACCCCAATTAAAACTGCTTACTGGAACCATACACCATTATTATTAGTAACACCTCAGGCAGCAAATAAGACTATGGGTCAAGGAGGTTTTCAAGAAGTAGAGCAAATGAACTTATTTAAAGATATGGTCTGTTATCAAGAAGAGGTTAGAGACCCATCAAGAATGGCTGAAGTTTTAAATAGAGTAATTGAAAAAGCAATAAGAGGATCAGCGCCGGCGCAAATTAATGTTCCAAGAGATTATTGGACGCAAGTTATAGATATTGAATTACCACCAATAGTAAGATTAGAAAGACAAGGTGGAGGTGCAGAGGCTATAGATAAAGCTGCAAAACTTTTATCAAATGCAAAGTTTCCAGTTATTTTATCTGGTGCAGGAGTTGTAATTGGTGGTGCAATTGAAGAGACAAAAAAACTTGCAGAAAAATTAGACTCACCAGTTTGTTCTGGTTATCAACATAATGATAGTTTTCCAGGAAGCCATCCGTTAGCTGTAGGACCTTTAGGATATAATGGGTCGAAAGCTGCTATGGAATTAATCTCAAAAGCAGATGTTGTTTTGGCTTTAGGAACAAGATTAAATCCGTTTTCGACACTTCCAGGGTATGGCATAGATTATTGGCCTAAGAAAGCTAGCATAATCCAAGTTGATATCAATCCTGATAGAATTGGTTTAACTAAAAAAGTTACTGTTGGAATAAGCGGAGATGCAAAATTAGTAGCTCAACAAATATTTGATAAATTATCACCTAATGCAGGTGATACAGATAGACAAAAAAGAAAAGATTTAATTCATCAAACAAAATCTGCATGGTTACAAAAACTATCAAGTTTAGATCATGAAGAGGATGATGAAGGAACAGTTTGGAATAAAGAGGCAAGAGAGAGAGATAAAGACAGAATGTCACCAAGACAAGCTTGGAGAGCAATACAAGCGGGAATGCCAGAAGATGTAATTATATCTAGTGATATTGGAAATAATTGTGCGATTGGAAATGCTTACCCAACTTTTGAAAAACCAAGAAAATATTTAGCACCAGGTTTATTTGGTCCTTGTGGCTATGGTTTTCCATCAATTCTCGGAGCAAAAATTGGATGTCCCGATACACCTGTAATTGGTTTTGCGGGAGACGGAGCATTTGGAATTAGTATGAACGAGATGAGTTCTTGTGCTCGTGAAGAATGGCCGGCAATTACAATGGTTATCTTTAGAAACTACCAATGGGGTGCAGAAAAAAGAAACACTACCCTTTGGTATGATAATAATTTTATAGGAACTGAATTAGATCCTAATTTAAGTTATGCAAAAGTAGCCGATGCATGTGGTTTAAAAGGTGTAACTGTTAAAACTATGGAAGAGACAACTGCGGCAATCAAAAAATCATGTGAGGATCAAAAGAAAGGCATTACAACATTTATTGAGGTAATACTTAATCAAGAATTAGGTGAACCATTCAGAAGAGATGCGATGAAAGCACCTGTAAAAGTTGCTGGAATTAAAAAAGAGGATATGAAAAAGCAGCCATCTATGAATTCTTAATGTAAATCCATAGGCCAGTTATCTTTACCATTATATCGATCTAACTCTTTTTTTGTTATTGGCCTGAACAAAACCCAAGCAATAACAATTACTAAAGATAATAATATTAATGTTTTCACTTTTATCTTATTATTGTCTTAACAGAACCGAGCTTATCGATTTTTCCTTGATAAAGACCTTTACCTATCGGAACAACTCCTACAGTTGAACCAGTAAATACATAAAAATTTTTATTCAGATTAACTTTATCTTTTTTTAATTTATTTAAGACAAACCTTAATGAGTTTAATGGATTAATAAAAACAGCACTAGTATTACCATTAATATTCTGTTTTGTATTTTTGTTAGAAATATTTGTTTTTAAATTTCCGATGTTAATTTTTCTATATTTTTTCTTTTGACCAATCAAAAATTTTACATTAGCTCCGAAATCACTACATAAATCTCCAAACGAGGTTATTCCTTTTTTTCTTTGTCTATAACCTACGATTTCTATACAAGGAGCCATATGAGAAATAAATTTTGAAATATTTCTCATCGTAATTACACCTTTTGAATTAAAAAAAGATCTTTTAATTAGATAGCAAACCTCTAACTCAATACCAAAAGTAGTTTTACTAATCTTGACACTTTTACCACTTTTCAAAAAATTATTTTTATAAACCGATGCATAAAATGGCTCTTTTTCTTTTAACTTTTTCATTACTGGAATTCCAGTTCCTCCAGCTTTGTAACCAATTATAGGTTTTTTAACTTTACTCTCACAAAGCATTCTAAATTTGTTTGCCTCAGTCAGTTTTTTTGTAAATCTTCTGGGCAATGGTGCGATAATTTTATTTTTCAGAAAAGCTTTTACTAATTTATTTGAAGTTCTTTCTATTAATGTGTTCATATTTTTGAATTATTTTTTTTTATTTAATTAATAAATTATATTTTATGATCCAAAGTTTATCAAACTAAAACCAGCAATAAAGAAGACTATCAACCACACCAAACCTTTTATTAAAAAAAAAGTAAATCCTCCAACTAGAATATATTTACCCCATTTATTTTTTGACAGAAAATTTTTAAGCCTAGTCATCATTTAGATAAATTTTGCTAATTCAATAAAGACATTGGATCAAGTCTAGTTTGAAACCAATTTACCCTAAAATCTAGGTGAGGGCCTGTAGATCTACCAGTTGATCCAACCGTACCAATGATATCTCCTTGATTAATTTGATCACCAACAGATACCATCACATTTTCTAGATGAGAGTAAATTGTTGAAATCCCGTGTCCATGATCCATTATAATTGTACCGCCAGTATAATAAAGATCATCCTCAGCCATTGTCACAACCCCAGATGCTGATGATTTAATCATTGTTCCTTTTTTCGCCGCTATATCAATTCCATAGTGAGGCCACTTTGGTTTACCATTTAAAATTCTCTGGCTTCCGTAAACACCACTAATAATTCCTTTTACAGGCATAATGAATTGGTTTTTAAAAAAAGGTAAATCAGAATTGATAGCTCTAGCCTTTCCAATTCTGTTGTTTTCTTCTTTTATTCTTTTATAAACTGACTCAGGTGGTGTAACTTTACTCTCTTCTAAGCCATCTATTCTCTGAATGTTATATTTTCTTTTAAGAACTTTTTTAATTATTTTTTCACTTTTTCCGTTTGTTATTTTAGTAATAGTTAAATCAAATTTTCTATCTCTATCAATACCAAATGCAAAATAACCATCTTTAGAAACTTTCACTTCTTTTTTATCTATAATTATTTTAGAAGAGGGATCAGTTATTCCTATGATATAATGACCCTGTAAAAATTTTCCTTTAAACTCGATAGCATTTGAATGAGCTGATATAAAAAAGATTATTAAAAAAAATAATTTCGGTATTATTTTGCAGTCCATCCGCCATCAACTAATAAAGAAGTTCCAGTAATCATTGACGCTGCATCAGAGGCAAGAAATACAGCTGCACTTGCAACATCTGAAAGTTCAGCAAATTTTCCCAAGGGAATATTGCCCAAAACCTCTTTTTTAAACTTTTTACTTTTCAAAAATTTACTTGTCATTGGAGTAACAACAAAAGTTGGGCAAACAGTATTTACCCTAATGTTATATTTAGCAAGATCAATCGACATTCCTTTTGTAAGGCCTTCTAAGCCAAATTTTGTCATATTATACACACTTCTAATAGGACCACCAACATGACCCATTTGAGAAGACATATTTACAATCGCACCGCCAATTTTTTTTCTATTTTTGGACTTAATCATTTTTAAAGCACACAATTGAGCAAGATTAAAAGTTGCCATCGTGTTTATCTTAACCAAATACTCCATATTTTTTGTTTTAACTTTGGTAAAATGTTCTGGAATATTATTGCCTGCATTGTTGATCAGTATGTCTATT
>CACGXX010000016.1:0-14710 GCA_902577125.1 uncultured Pelagibacteraceae bacterium
AAATCAAAAAAGTAAATTGATTACTTTTTTAGAAAAATGGTTAAAGAATAAAATTTCAACAGTTTTAAAAAGTCTCTATGATTTAAAAGATTTAAAGGATAATAATTCATCGATAAAAGCCTTAGCTTATCAACTTTATGAAAATAATGGTGTCATTAAGAGAGATAAGGTAACTGAGTATTTAAAAAAATTAGACCAAAATGATAGAAAAATTTTAAGAGACCTGGGTGTAAAATTTGGTAGATACCATGTCTTCTTATTTAAATTAATCAAACCAGAGCCAGTTTCGTTAAGAACACTATTGTGGAAAAATCACAATCAAAAATACTTCAATTTAGAACCTCCAACTTTCGGCCTAAATTTTTTAAATGATAACACAATTCAAAACAAAAATTTTATGTTACTTTGTGGATTTGAAAAATTTAATAATTTCTATATAAGAATAGACATCTTAGAGAGATTATTTGTCCAAATAATAAATTCAGATAAAAAAGATATAAAGGAAATAAAGATGATACCAGAGATGTTAAATTTATTAGGATGTAATAAAAATGACTTTAAACAACTACTTAAAGCTATGAGTTATAAAATTTTGGAAAAAAATAATGAAGTTTTCTTTAAATATATCCCAAAAAAGAAGGTAAAGTTTCAAAATAAACAGAATATTAAAGAAAATCCTTTTGGTGTTCTAAAAAATTTAAATCTTAATTAAAAGTATGTTTTTTAAAAAAGATAAGAATGAAAGTAGTAATCTATCTAAAGTAGCTGCGCTTTTAATTCACGCAGCTAAAATTGATGAAAACTTTTCGAAAAATGAAGAAATAATTATAAAACAAGCTCTTTTACAAATAGGTGCGAACGATGAAAATTTAGAAAGAATATTTTTAGATGGAAAAAAAATTGAAGAAAATTCAAATCAAATTTTAGAATTTACAAAAGAAGTAAAAAACATGGAAGAAAATGATAAAATAAAAATAGTTGAGACACTTTGGAGAATAATTTACTCAAATAATGAAGCAGATATTTATGAGACAAGTTTAATGAGAAGACTAGGTGGGCTGTTATATATTGACAGTAAATTAATGGGGGATATTAAGGAGAGAGTTAAAAATAAAATCTAATTATGACATACATAGTTAATGATAAATGTATCAAGTGTAAATTAATGGACTGTGTTGAAGTCTGTCCAGTAGATTGTTTTTATGAGGGAAAAAATATGCTTGTAATTAAACCTGATGAGTGTATAGATTGTGGCGTTTGTGAACCTGAATGTCCTGTTGATGCTATTAAGGCTGATATAGAGCCAGGTAGTGAGAAATGGTTAGAAATCAATAAACAATATTCTGAGATCTGGCCAAACATAAGCGAAAAAAAAGATCCACCATCGGATCACGAAAAATATAAAAATGAGCAAAATAAGTTTGAAAAATATTTTAAAGAAAACCTTTAAAAAAAAAACTAAACCAAAAGTCAAAAAAAAACCAATCAAAAAAAATAAAAAAACAAAAATTATCAAGGTAAAAAAAACTAAGAAAATTACAAAAATTCCAAAGAAAATTGAAAAAAAGACCAAACAAAAAACTGAAATTCAAAATGAAAATTTAAGAATTCCTAAGAGTAATGAAATTAAACCTGAAATCAAAAAAGTAAAAAAACAAAATACTGAAAAGAGGGAATATAAAATTAAAGATTATGTTGTGTATCCAAAACACGGTGTAGGTCAAATTACAGAATTTAAGAAAATTAACATTGGTGGGATAGATGTTGAAACCTATATTATAAAATTTGAAAAGGACAAAGCTAACGGTATGGTACCAGTCAATAAACAATCTCATTTACGTCCACTTTCAACAATTAATCAAGTTAATAAAAGTATTTCAATTTTAAAAAGTAAACCAAAAATTAAAAGGTCTATGTGGAGTAGAAGAGCCCAAGAATATGAGGCTAAAATTTCCTCTGGTAAAATTTATGAATTAGCTGAGGTAGTTAGAGATCTTAATAAAGGTGATGATCTTATGATTGATCAATCTTATAGTGAAAGACAACTATTTGAGAAAGCTTATGATCGAATTCTTTCAGAATTCCAAATTGTTTTAAATGTTTCAAGAGAAGATACACAAAAAAAACTTGATAAAGCTCTGAAAAGAAATCTTAATAAGGAAGTAAAAGAAGAAGAAAAAGATACTAAATCATCTAGTTCAACTACTAGCACAAGTGAATTAACCGTTGAAGAGCCAATTTCAGATGATGAGGAACAAATAGACGAGTAAAAAAAAACGCCTCTCACACATAAAGTTATGAGAAGCGTTTTTTATAAAGAATACTAAGTTATTATCTTCTTCTTCTTTTTTTAGCTTTTTTCTTAGCTTTTTTCTTAGCCTTCTTTGCTTTTTTTCTTCTCTTAGGCATCTTTAGCTCCCTTTTTAGTTAAACGAATCAAATTGATTCGTGATTAACTTATTTTTATTTTTTTATACACGTTATGTCAATTCTTTAATTGAAGTACAAAATTTTGAAAAAAAATTTTTATAAAAATATAATTTTAAGTTTTTAAAAGTGTAAAAAAGTTAATGTTTATGCGCTTTATAATCAAATATTTTTAATAAATTAATAAAGTTTTTCTAAATCATCTTTATATTTATCTAAAATTTTTTTTCTTTTTAATTTTAATGTTGGTGTTAACATTCCATTTTCAATTGAAAATTCTTCCTCAATTAATTTAAATTTTTTAACTTTTTCAACTAAAGATAAAGTTTTATTTATATTTTCTAAAAAAATTTCAATTTCTTTTCTATTTTCGGTACTTTCAGAAACAATTAATGCAACTAAATAAGTTTTTTTATCTCCATAAACAAAACTTTGTTTAATTTTTTCATTTAAACATAATAAATTTTCAATTTTAGATGGTGAAATGTTATCACCACCAAGATTAACTATTATTTCTTTCTTTCTATCAGTAATTTTTAAATTTCCATCTTCTGTGATTTTTCCAATATCGCCAGTATGCAGCCAGCCATTTCTTATTACGTCAGTTGTTTCCTTTTTCATGTTCCAATAACCAAGCATGACATTTTCACCTTTAACTAAAATTTCACCATCCGCAGCTATATTTACCTGGTTTGTTTTAAAAGGAGGCCCTACTGTGTCAATTTTGATTTTTCCAGGAATATTACAACTTACAACAGGTGAGGCCTCTGTAAGACCATAACCTTGGAGGGTTGGTAATCCTATTGCGTTTAAAAATTCTCCAATTTTTTGGTCTAAAGCACCACCCCCAGATACAAAAGCCTTTAGTTTTCCACCAAACTGATTTTTAATCTTTTTTCTTACTAGTTTTTCACAAAAAAAATTAATTAATTTTTCTCTCAATGTTAAATTCTCATTATTCAGTTTTTTGGTACCAAGTGAGATAGTGGATAATATCAGTTTTTTCTTAAACCCTTTTTGTTTTGAAAAATTCATTGAAATTTTACTGTATAAATTTTGATAAAATCTTGGGACAGCTGTCATAATCGTAGGTTTTGCAATGGACATATTGGATAATAACTTCTCTAGACTTTCGGCATAATAAATTTTTGCACCAAGTGAAATTTGAACAAATTGAACTGCATGCTCATATGAATGAGATAATGGTAACCATGTTAAAAAAGTAGGTTCACTATCCTGTACCAGTTGATTTAATATTTCTTGGGCTCCCTCACAATTTGATAAAATTCCTCCATGACTAAGCATTACTCCCTTAGGATTACCAGTTGTTCCAGAAGTATAAATTATGCAAGCAAGATCTTTCCTTTCAAGATTTTGATTAAAACTTATTTGAGTATCTGATTTCTTTTTTAAATATTCATTGAATATATTTTCTAAATTCTCAACTCTTTCATTAATGTTTTCAATAGATAAAACTTTAATCTCATCTGAGATAAACTTCTCAATTTTTTTTAGTTGGATTTCATTTGAGACAATACAAATTTTTGGCTTACAATCGTTTATGATATATTCATAATCTTTATCAGAATAAGTTGTAAATAATGGCACTGTTACTCCGCCTGCATTCATAATAGATATATCAGAGATAAGCCATTCAGGTCGATTTTCAGATAATAGGATACATCGATCCCCATCAGCTAAGTTCATTCTTAAATATTCAGATAAAATTTTAATTTTCAAAGCAACTTGTTCCCAAGTAAAAAAATTTTTTTCATTTTCTTTTAACCATTTTAAAAATGGCTTATCAGCAATTGAGTTTATTTCTTTATACTTTGTAAAAAAAAGTTCTACTAAACTGTTTATTCTACTTAATTGCATAATTTGGTGGGCGAAGAGAGAATCGAACTCTCACTTCTTGCGAAACACGATTTTGAGTCGTGCGCGTCTACCAGTTCCGCCATTCGCCCCGATTGTTAAATAATTTATTAAATAGTATAAGAACTAAAATTATATTAAAACCAAAAAATGTTTAAAAATCTTTACAAAAAATGTTTAGATTTAGCAGGTCACAAAAGTTCTAAATATTACTTAGCAATTGTGTCATTTGTTGAAAGCTCATTTTTTCCTATTCCTCCTGACGTTATGGTTATTCCAATGGTAATTTCTAAAAAAGGAGATTTTATAAAAATTTTTCTTATAACGACAATATTTTCAGTTTTGGGTGGTATGCTCGGTTATGTAATTGGAGCATTCTTTTTCGAGTTTGGTGCACACATTATGAGTTTTTATGGTTATGAGGATAAACTAAATAATATAAAAGAAAGTTTGATTAGAAATGATGGTTTTTATGCTTGGCTAGGAATACTTTTTTTAGCAGGTTTCACCCCTCTTCCTTATAAAGTTTTTACTATTGCAAGTGGTCTCATAAGTTTTAACTTTTTAATTTTTGTTTTAATAAGTTTGATTTCTAGAGGGTTAAGATTTTTTTTAGTGTCATATCTTTCTTACAAGTTTGGAGACTTATTCAATGAATTTATGAATAAACATGGGTCAAAATGGTTTACGATAATTGGGATATTAATTGTTATTGTGGGATTAGTAGTTTATCTAATTCTTAAATATAATGTTTAATTTAAAAGCTGAATTTTATTTAAAAATAATTTTTCTATTTAGCTTTATAGCTTTGATTTCTGCTTTTTTTATAGAATATGTTCTTGGACATCAGCCATGTAATTTATGTTTAATTGAGAGAATTCCTTACGTGTTAAGTATGATGATAATAATGGCAATCTTTTTAATTAAGAAAAATCAAAAATTCTTAGTTTTATTATTAATTCTTGTTTTTATCTTTTCTTTTGCAATATCATTATATCATTTTGGAATTGAACAAAATTTTTTTCAAGAGTCATCTGTTTGTGACGTAAAGAATTTGACTGAAAGTGTCACCAAAGAGGATTTGCTTAAACAATTAAGTGAAAAAACAATTAGCTGTAAAGATGTGACATTTAGGATTTTTGGATTATCGCTTACAAGTATTAATATTGTTATTAGTATATTGTTTATTATAACACTTTTAAAAATTTTTAAAGAATATGAAAAAAACAAATAAAAGAGTACAGGAATTTATTAGAGTTGATCATGCTGGTGAGAGAGGTGCTGTCAAGATCTATGAAGGTCAATTGTTAGCTTTAAATACTATTGTAAAAAACGAAGGTTTAAAAAAAACAATTGAAGATATGAAAGAACACGAAATAGAACATTGTCAATTTTTTGAGAATGAAATTAAAAAAAGAAATATTGAACCAACAAAATTTTTACCTCTATGGGATTTATTGGGAGTTGGATTAGGATTTGGCTCTACACTATTAGGTAAAAAAGCTGCTATGCTATGTACGGCATCTGTTGAAGAAGTTATTGATAAACATTATTTAGATCAAATTAATCAGCTTGGTCCTGATGAAGAAGAATTAAAAAAGAAAATTACAAAATTTAGACAAGATGAATTAGATCATAAGGATATTGCTTATGATGAAGGTGCAACAAAAAAAGGCCTTTACTCCATAATGGATAGAATTATCAAAACGGGATCAAGATTAGCAATAAATATTTCTGAAAAAATTTAATTTTAAGCTTCTAGCTCAACATCCCAATACAAATAGTCCATCCAACTTTTATGTAAATAATTTGGAGGGAAATTCTTTCCATTTCTATGTAAATCTTCAGTTGATGGTTGGTAAGGATATTGATTGAGTTTCATTCCTGAAGATTTTAATAATTTTCCACCTTTTTTTACATTACATGCTGAACAAGCTGTTACAACATTATCCCAGTGTGTTTCTCCACCTTTTGATCTTGGTAACAAATGATCAAAAGTTAATTCCTCTCCACTTCCACAATATTGACAAGAAAATTTATCCCTCAAAAAAACATTAAATCTTGTGAAACTTGGTTTGGATTGTGGAACTATGTAATCTTTAAGAGCAATAACACTTGGAAGCTGCATTTTGAATGATGGACTTCTTACAATTCTATCATAACTACTTACTATTATAACTCTATCTAAAAAAACTGACTTTACTGTATCTTGCCAAGACCATAATGATAAGGGGTAATAGCTTAAAGGTCTATAATCAGCATTTAAAACTAATGCAGGACATTTTTCTAATGACACATCTTGTTCAATAAAGTTGTTCATGAATTAATTTTAACTTAAATAAAAAATGATTTCAATATTAAGAACTCATTTTATTTTTTTTAAAATATAATTTAATGCTATGCTGGAAGCTTCGACGGGAATATGATGGTCACAATTCTTAATTAAATGGGTCTCTATTTCAATATTAGATCTGATAAAGAAATCTTTTGCCTCTAACATATAATTGGGTGAGACAACTTGATCAGAATCACCATGAATTAAAAGAATATTTGTTGATGTTCTCCTTCTTTGCTTGAGATCTTCTTGATTAATAATCTTGCCAGAAAAACCTACAACACATCTAAATTTATTTTTAGATGTAAGCCCTAAATTAATTGACATCATACATCCTTGACTAAAACCAGACAAACAGATTTTATCGTTTTCAAGATTATATCTAATTTTTACTTCATCTATGAATTGATTGAGTTTTTTTTCAGCCTTGATTGTTTCATTTAAAATGTATTTTGGATCATCTTTTGTAAGATCAAACCATTGATACCCAGATGGATTTATTGGACAAGGTTCATGACCATTCGGGCAGAGAAAAATTGTATTTGTAAGGTGTCTTTTCCAATTTAATGAAAGCATACTTATATCTTTTCCATCACCTCCGTACCCATGTAGTAAAATGACTGCATTTTCAATTTTCACATCTTTTTCTGGTTTTATAATGGTTGTATCAAGGCAAAATGTCATAGTAATTGATTTATGTTTTTTTATCTATAAAACAGCCTACTATAATTTTATGATTTCTGGAATATTAGTAAAAATTTTATCTATAATCTTACTAGTGGCTGTTGGTTTAGTTCTAATTCTTGGTATTGGAACTTTATTTAAAGGTGGAGAAACAAGTAAGAAATACTCTAATAAATTAATGCAGTTAAGAGTCTTGCTGCAATTTATAGCAATTATAGCCTTAGTTGCTTTTGCATATTTTTTTAAAAATTAATTAAAATTACTTATCCACTCAATAAATTTTTTATCTACAAAGTCAATTGATCCAATTATTCTCGCAAATTCAAGTCCGTCTTTGTTAAAAAGTATAGTTGTAGGAAGACCTCTTAATTTAAATTTCTTTGCCAATGTATTGGGTGAATCAAAATATATTTCTAAATTTTTTATCTTCAAATCTTCAAAGAAAGCTAGAGATTTTTGACTAGTATCCTTGCCAATATTTATAGGAAATATTTTTAGATTATCTAAATTTGGATTTTTAGCTAACAAATCTAAAGATGGCATTTCATCTTTACATGGAGCACACCAGGTTGCCCAAAAATTCAATAAAATTAGATTTCCTTTATAATCATTTAAGTTTAATTCTTTATTTTTAATGTTTAAAAACGTTATATCACTGTAATTTTTTAACTCTTTATTAATGACTAAATTTTTTATATCGGAAGCTTCACTAGCAAAAGAATTTGATAGCATTAAAATAAATATTATTAATAATCTCATGTTAAAAAGGTATAATTAATTATCATGGTAAAAAATAAAAACAACCAGACAATATGGAATACAAGAATTAAAAATAATTCTTCTAATCTCTCACAAAAAATAGGTAGTTCTATTGATATAGATAAAAGACTGTATAAAGAAGATATAAATGGTTCTATTGCTCATGTAGAAATGTTATTTAAACAAAAAATAATTTCTTTTAGAACAAAAAATAAAATTATTTATGGACTAAATAAAATTGAAAAAGAAATATCTAATAAAAAATTTGAATTTGATAAAAAATACGAGGACATTCATATCAATATTGAAAATCGACTGTTTCAAATAATTGGTGAAGAAGCGGGATATGTCCACACAGCAAGATCTAGAAACGATCAGGTAATAACCGACTTTAAGATCTGGATAAAATCTGCAAATCAAAAAATTAGTATGATGTTAAATAGCGTAATTAAAAATTCAATTAATTTAGCTGAAAAAAATGTAGATACAATTATGCCAGGTTTTACTCATTTGAAAAATGCACAAGCAGTTTCATTTGCACACTATCTAATGGCATACGTGGAGATGTTTAAAAGAGACAAAGACAGATTTAAGAATAATTTAGAAAGTTTAAATGAAAACCCACTAGGTGTTGCTGCATTGACTGGAACTTCATTTAACATTGACAGAAACTATACGACAAAAAAACTTGGTTTTGAAAAGCCTACAAATAATTCAATCGACACTGTAGCGGATAGAGATTTTGTTTTAGATTTTCTTTACAGTGTTTCTGTTTGTTCGTTACATTTATCGAGAATTTCTGAGGAGTTAATTATCTGGAACTCTGATGGTTTTAATCTGATTAACCTCTCAGATAAAATAGTAACTGGTTCATCAATAATGCCCCAAAAAAAAAATCCTGATCTTTTAGAGTACTTAAGAGGTAAATCTGGAATTACTTTTGGTAATTTATTTTCAATGTTTACTATATTAAAAGGATTGCCTCTTTCATATTTCAAAGATCTTCAAGATGATAAAGAAATTATTTTTAAATCATATGATGTTCTTTTTCAAAGTTTAAAAATATTTAATGAAATTCTTAAGAATGTAAGTCCTAATAAAAAAAGAATGCTTGAATTAGCATATTCTGGTTACATTACTGCAACAGATTTAGCAGATTATCTAGTTAAGAATAATTCAATGTCTTTTAGAAAAGCTTACCAAAAAACAGCTTTGCTTGTGAATTTAGCTGAAAAAAAAAAGAAAAAACTAAATGAATTATCCTTGGAAGACTTAAAAAAGGTAGAACCAACATTAACAAAAGATGTGCTAAAAGTGTTTGATTTAAAGAATTCTGTCAATTCCAAAAAATCTTATGGTGGAACATCTTTTGATAATATCAAAAAGATGATAAGGAAATATAGAAAATTAAGATGATTAAAAAAATTACATTTGTTATTTTATTTTGTTGTATTTTAGTTTCTTGTGGAAAGAAAGGTGATCCTGAATATAAAGTTTTAAATAAAGAAATTAAAATACCATCAATTATAACTAACAAAATTTCATGAAATATATTAATAAAAGACTAACAGTGGAAAAAGTCAATTTCCAGAGAATAGCTAAAAAATTTGGAACACCTTTTTATTGTTATTCATATTCAAAATTAAAAGAAAATGTGAATAAATTTAAAAAAAATTTTAAATCTTTTTCACCATTAATTTGTTTTGCAGTAAAATCTAATACCAATGTTAACTTAATTAGAGAAATTAAAAAATTTGGTTTAGGAGCTGATGTAGTTTCTTTGGGTGAGCTTATGATGGCCTTAAAAGCAGGAATAAAACCAAATAAAATAGTATTTTCTGGAGTTGGAAAAACTTCTAGTGAACTGAATTTTGCAATAAATAAGCAAATACTACTAATTAATACTGAGTCATTGAGTGAAATAATAGAAATAAATAGACTTGCAAAATTAAGAAAAAAAAAAGTTAGAGTTGGGGTTAGACTTAATCCTAATACAGATGCAAAAACACTAAATCAAATTTCCACAGGGAAAAAAGAGAATAAGTTTGGAGTAAATAAAAATACATTTCATAAAATTGTTAATTTTTGTAAAGGTTCAAAAAATATAGACTTAAAATGTTTAAGTGTTCACATAGGCAGCCAAATATTAGATCACAAGCCCTATGGAAAAATGCTTAAAGCTGTCAGCCATATCTTAGACAAGACTAATCATCAATTCGAATTTATTGATTTAGGTGGAGGCATGGGAATTAATTATTCTGATAAAAACAAAACACTTAATTATAAAAAGTATAACACGGCAATTAATAATTTTCTCAAAAAACATAAAGTAAAAATTATTTTTGAACCTGGTAGATCTATAATTGGCAGTACTGGTATGTTAATTAGTAAAGTCATTTATATTAAAGACAGTGGTAGGAAAAAATTTATTATTTTAGATGCTGCTATGAATGATCTTATGAGACCCGCATTATATGGGGCATTTCATAGGACATTGCCAGTAATAAAATCTAATAAAATATCAAATAAACCTTATGAATTCGTTGGTCCAATTTGCGAAAGTACTGATAAATTTATAACTTTAAAAAAATTCCAAAAATTAAAGGAAAAAGATTTAATAGCTATATGCGATGTTGGCGCCTACGGTATGTCTTTAAGCTCAAATTATAATTTAAGGCCTAAACCAATAGAATTACTAATTAAAGGTTCAAAGATTAATGTAATTAGAAAAAGACAAAAGCACACGGAAATAATCTAGCTTTTAACAAAATGTTAAGAAACTTTATATTTTCATTATTTTTTTTTACTGGAATTATTATTATTTCAATAATTTTTTTGCCCTCATTTTTTTTACCTAAACAAATAGTGTTATTTGGTGGTAAGTTAATGGGTCACTGGACAAGTTTTTGCGTAAAATTTTTTCTTTCAACAAAAATAATAATTAAAGGAACTGAAAATATTATTAGAGATGAAAAATTTTTTATAGCAGCATCACATCAATCAATGTTTGAAACTTTCTTTCTTCAAACGTTATTTAACTCACCCGTATTTATCCTTAAGAAAGAATTATTAATCATACCTATATTCGGATGGTATTTAAAAAAAATTGGATCCATATCAATTAAAAGAGGTCAAATTACAAAAGATAATCTCAGTTTTTATGATGAAATTTCAAATGTGGTTACTAATTCAGATAGACCTTTGATAATTTTTCCACAAGGAACTAGAGTTTTACCTAATGAAAGACCACCTTTTAAAAAAGGAGCCTCTAGAATTTATGAGAAACTTAAAATTGCTTGTCAACCAGTTGCGATTAATTCTGGATATGTCTGGCCTAAATCAGGAAGAAAAATTAGCAATAGAACTATTACTATATCTATAATGCAAAGAATAAATAATAACTTAGAGAAAGATATATTTCTAAAATCTTTAGAGGATAAAATTTATTCAGAATTAAATCTTTTAAATTAACCTTTCATTGGCATTACAACATAAATACTATCAAAATCACTAGGATCTTTTATTAGAGCTGGAGATCCGGTATCGTTTAAAAATAACTCAATTTTTTCACCATCAAGCTGTGACGCAACATCTATTAAATATCTCGAATTGAAACTGATTTCTAAATCATGATCAAATTGAACACCTAAAGTTTCATTACCATCACCACTGGTAGTGTTATTCACAGAAAGATTTAATGTATTCTTAGATAACTTAAACTTAACCCCATCCTTTTTATCTAGTGATACTGATGCGACCCTATCAATAGATCCTAAAAATGATTTAAGATTTGTCTCTAATTTTTTTTGATTATTTTTAGGAATTACTTGTACATAATTTGGAAATTTTCCATCAATTAATTTAGAAATTAAAATACTGTTAGTTAATTCAAACTTTATTTTTGATTTTAAGTTAGATATTTTAAGATCACCATCATAATTGTCTAGTAAAGAGCAAAGTTGAAAAATGGTTTTTTTTGGAAGAATAATTGGGTCAAAATTTATTTTTTCGTTTAATCTTATTTTGGAAATTGACATCCTATGACTATCAGTTGCAACAGCAGTCAAATAGATCTTATCCTCAACTTCAGTTTGGTGAAAATATATACCACTTAAGTAATGACGTGTTTCATCATTCGATATTGAAAACTTACACTTATTAAGTAACTTTAAAAAATGCTTTGAATTAATTGCAAAAGTATTATCATTAAAATTTTCATCCGTGAGCGGAAACTCTGATGAATTTATACAATTAAGATTAAATATTGATTTTTCAGACTCTAGTTGAAGTTTATTTTCGCTATTCATTGATAAGTTTAATTTTTTATCCGAGGAAAATTTTCTAACAATATCAAACATAATTGATGAAGTTGTAGTTGTGTTTCCCTCCTTTAGAATTTCAACATTTTCAATTTGATGAATAAAAATCAAATCAAGATCTGTGGCTGTGATTGTTAATTTTGAGTTACTTGCATTTAGTAAAACATTAGAAAGTATCTGTAGCGTGCTCCTTTTTTCTATAACACCTTGACAATAACTTAAGGCTTCTTGAAGCTCTTTTTGATTAACGTTAAATTTCATCCTTCTTTATTATATAAAATAATATTTTTTAATTTACTTATATTATCATTCATGTCTGGATTTTTTTCTTTTAATTTTTCTATTGTTTTCACAGAATGAATTATGGTCGTATGATCTCGATTTGAAAATTCTCGTCCAATTTCTGGTAATGATTTTGTAGTTAAAATTTTAGTTAGGTAAATAGCTGTCTGTCTTGGTCTAACTAAATATCTCGATCTTCTTGAGGATAACATCTCATTTTTACTAATTTTGAAAAATTTGCAGACAATTGTTTGTATTGAGTCTATTGTTACGTTATTTTCTGTTAAATTTAATAAATCTTTCAAAATAATTTTTGTCTCAGATAGACTCGGTAGTTTGTTATAAATCCTAGAAAATGAAACTATACGATTTATTGCTCCAACTAATTCCCTTACATTAGTGGTGATTTTATTACTTATAAAATCTTGAATTTCATCTGTAACATTTACTTTGTCAGCGTATAGAGTGGTTAGTTCATTTATCTTGTGATCGATGATCTTTCTTCTTAAATCATACTCAGGTTTTTGAATATCTACAACTAAACCTCCGGAGAATCTTGATTTAATTCTTTCTTGAATTCTAGACAACTTATTAGGTGGTCTATCAGCTGAAACAATTATTTGTGACTCTTTATCTAAAAGTGCATTAAAAGTATGAAAAAACTCCTCCTGCATAGCTTCTTTGCCATTCATGAACTGAATATCGTCTATTAATAAAACATCTGTATTTCTAAAATACTCTTTAAATTTAACCATATCGTTAGATTTAATTGATTTTACAAATTGATACATGAAACGTTCAGCTGAAATAAACATCACTTTTTTGTTTTTACTCATTTCGTAGCCTATAGAATTTAGAAGATGAGTTTTACCTAAACCTACGCCCCCGTATATATAAAGTGGGTTATAATAGGAAATATTCTCAGATACCTTTAAAGAAGCCTCAAAAGCTATTTTATTACTTGAGCCAGTTAAAAAATTTTCAAATCTTTTATTGGGATCTATTCGACTATATTGTAAATGAGAGTCTTTTATAAATGATACTTTTTCAGTTTTGTTTGTTTGATTAAATTCATTAAATTTTTCACTTTTATTATCCTTTTTTTCTATAATCTTAAATTCTATCCTTATAATTTGTTTTTTATGTTTTCTGATAGTTTGTAAAATTTGATCTAAATATCTTGATGTAATCCAATCACGGATAAACCTCGTTGGGACAGTTAATAGTATATAATTATTAAACTCCTCATATAAATCAATTTTTTTTATCCAACTCTCATAAACTTCTATTCCCAATTTAAGTTTTAATTCAGACTGAATTAATTTCCAATCAAGATTAATCTTATCAAAACTTTTATTTGTGTGCGTATTGTTCATTTTTTTGGAGAGACTCCAGTTACATCAATAATGATGGTTATTGCAACAAATTATTTTACTAAACTGAAAATAAATAAAATCTGGGATTGTGTAAAAAATTTTTTTTAAAAATTTCTTTGACAAATTTTTTTTTTATGTATTAAAAAAATAAATAAAATTTATGATTGAATTAAATATAATATTTTTTTACTAATTCTAAATATTGTAATTTAAGATTAACGCTTCATATATAAAGCGTATTCTTAAAGTTGAATCAACTTGAGGTATAGAAATTATAAGGAACTTATTTTTTTTGTAATTCTAGATACGTTCCTAGATGCATTTTGTTTTTTTATTATTCCAGTTTTAGCAATCTTCATTAACTCAGAATTCAACTTGGGTAAGAACTTTAAAGCCTCTGATTTTTTTTTATTTTCAATCAGAACGTTCATCTTTTTTAATGCAATTTTGTATCTACTTTTTCTCGCTTTGTTAACCGCGGTCTGTTTAGATATTCGTCTAATTGTTTTAATTGCTGATTTTGTATTAGCCATAATTTTGCAGGGGTATAACCGCTTAAATAGGCCCGGTCAATAATATATTTAATATTTTTGACATATTTCACAAAAAAATGTTGACCTATTTGATTGAGTTATTTTATTAATTGTTCCCGA
>CACGXX010000017.1:0-13543 GCA_902577125.1 uncultured Pelagibacteraceae bacterium
ATAAATTTTTAAAGTTTCCTCTATTTTTTGTATTATCTTTTGTGACATAGGTTTAGTTAATGACGAAAATGTATCTTCAACTTTTCCTTCTGTATTAATCAAAATTTTATAAAAATTCCATTTTGGCACTGCAGATTTTCCATGGTTTTCTTTAGCCCACTTAAAAATTTCGTGTGCATTTTCACCCTTTACATCAGTAATAGTGGTAAGTGGAAAACTAATATCAAAGTTTACCTCACAAAATTCTTTGACATCTTTGTTTGATTTTTTTTCTTGATTAAATGAGTCTGAAGGAATTCCAAGTACGATCAAGCCTTTTGACTCATATTTTTCCCATAACTTTTGTAATCCCTCATATTGTTTTGTAAAACCACAATAACTTGCAGTATTAACTACTAAAATTGCTTTACCTTTATATTTTTTAAAATCTATAAGTTCTCCTGAAATACTGTTAATTTGTAAATCATAAAAAACCTTGTTGTAATTAGCTGATGCAAAATTTTTAAAAAAAAACATAATAAATACCAAAACTATAAATACTAATTTTTTCATTTTTAGATTACTTATTGGGAGTAAGTAATATCAAAAAGTAGCCAAATAAAGTGGATAATAATGACCCGGTCAATACACCTATTTTTACACCATCCATATACTCCATGTTTTCAACGAAAGCTAAATTTCCTACAAAAAGACTCATTGTGAAGCCAATACCAGTTAACACACCTACGCCATAAAAATTATACCAACTTGTGTTATTTGGCATCTGCGCAATTTTTGTTTTTATCGCAAAATATGAAAAAACAAATACACCTAATTGCTTACCTAAAAATAACCCTAAAACTATTCCTAATGGTACTTTATCTAGTAAAGAACTAAGAGATAATCCTTCTAATGAAACACCAGCATTAGCAAAAGCAAATAAAGGCATGATACCAAAAGCAACATAAGGGCTTATTGCATGTTCAATTTTGATTAACAAAGAAAAATCTTTTTCTTTTTTTCGATGAGGAATTGTCATCGCTAACAAAACACCCGCGATTGTTGCATGTATTCCTGAATTATGAGTAAAATCCCAAAGGAAAATACCAATAATTAAATAAGGTAAGAATTTTTTAATGTTAAATTTATTTATAACTAGCAAGACTAAAAATGCTAACAACATTAGACTTAAATATTTAACACTTAAGTCTCCTGAATAAAATAAAGCTATAATTACTATTGCACCTAAATCATCAATAATTGCTAGAGCTGTTAAAAAAACTTTTAATGATAAAGGCACTCTTTTCCCTAATAAAGATAATACACCAAGTGAAAAAGCGATATCTGTAGCAGAGGGTATTGCCCATCCATTCATAGTTTCGCTATCTCCAAAATTGATAAATACATAAAATAATGCAGGTACTAACATTCCACCAACTGCTGCAATTATTGGGAGTAGGGCTTGTTTTATATTAGAAAGTTCACCTTGTAAAAATTCTCTTTTTATCTCAAGGGTGACAAAAAAAAAGAATATTGCCATTAAAGCATCATTTATCCAATGAAGAACTGATAATTTTAATCCAAAATTATTTATACCAATAAATAAATATTGATTTAAAGTTGAAAAATATAATTCTGATAAACCTGAATTACTTATTATTAATGCAATTATTGCTGCAAATAATAAAACTAAACCACTAGCGGCTTCAAGCTTAAAAAACCAAATAAAGGGTTTGGACAAATAATTAATCATTTAATTAAGATCTTTAGCAAAAAGTATTAAATCTCTCAAGGTTTCAAATAAATTATATAATACGAGTTCTAAATTTGGGAAAATATCGCTTAATGGATCCTTGAATGTGTCTAATACAATTATGATTGCAATAAAAGTTATTATAGAAACAATTATATAACTTAAAAATTTTCCAAAGGTAAAATTATATTTTGGTTTATATTTGACTAATTCTGATCCTGGTTTTATAGGCGCTTTGGATACTGATTTATTAATATTTTCATCTTTATATAAAGTCTTTTTTTGTTTAGCCGGCTTATCAATTATTGGCTCTGTTTGTTTGCTAACATTTTTATTAAAGAACCATGTTTGATCACATGATCCACATTTTAATAATCTGCCTTTATCTGGAATTAAGTTTTCATCTACTTCGAATTTTTTTTCACCGCATGGACAAATTATTATCATTAGCTTTATATAACAGATTCTGATTAAAAATCCCTTGTTTTACACATCTTTATACATTGAAAAAATAAATAACTACTGTATTAGTACTTCATTCGGAGTGTAGCGCAGCCTGGTAGCGCATCTGGTTTGGGACCAGAGGGTCGCAGGTTCGAATCCTGCCACTCCGACCACCAATTATGAAAAAAGCAAAAATTTACAAACCTAATAAAACAGCTATGCAATCTGGCTTAGGCAAGATTAACAAATGGGTTTTGGAATTTAAAACTAAAGATCCTATAAGAAATCCATTAATGGGATGGGAAAGTTCATCTGATACTTATACGGAATTAAAATTAGAATTTACCAGTAAAGATCTAGCGATTACTTATGCAAAAAAAAATAAAATTGATTTTGAAATAATAGAACCCAAAAAAAGAAAAATAGTGAAGAAATCTTATGCAGATAATTTCTTAAATTAGATTTATGTTTAAATTTTTTACAGATAAAAGATGGCATTTATGGAGTATTGGAGGAACAATACTAATTCTTGCTGCTACATGGTATCAGGTACAATTAGATGTAAGAATTAATGAATGGTTTGGTGAGTTCTATGATACTCTTCAAAAAGCATTGGCAGAACCAGGTGCAGTTACCGAAAAAGAATTTATTGCTTATCTTTTTACATTTGCAAAAATTGCAGCTGTTTATATTTTAGTAGTTATATTTAGTGATTATTTTACCAGTCATTGGACTTTTAGGTGGCGAACAGCTATGGCTGATTTTTATCATGATAAATGGAATTTTGCTTCATCGATAGAAGGTGCATCCCAAAGAGTTCAAGAGGATACTCTTAAATTTGCTAGAATAATGGAAGGCTTAGGTGCAGAACTTTTAAGAAGTGTAATGACATTAATTGCATTTACTCCAATTTTATGGGGATTGTCTAAAAGTATTACTGTGTTGCCATGGATAGGTGAGGTGAATCATGCTTTAGTTTGGGTAGCTATTATCTCTGCTTTGGGTGGTACTTTTATACTAGCTGCTGTAGGAATTAAATTACCTGGTATTGAGTATGATATTCAAAAGGAAGAGGCCGCATATAGAAAAGAATTAGTTTTAGGTGAAGACTTTAAAGAAAATGCACAACCTATGAGAATTGATAGTTTATACGGTGGTGTTAGAAAAATTCATTATAAAATGTATTTTCATTATCTTTATTTTAACGCTGTTAAATGGAGTTACTTGCAAGGAATGGTAATTGTTCCCTACCTAGCGTTAGCACCAACAATTGTAACAGGCGCTATTACTCTAGGTTTTGTTCAGCAAATTATTAGAGCTTTCGGTAGAGTAGAGACTTCACTTCAATATTTAGTAAGAAGTTGGCCTATAATTGTAGAACTTATATCAGTTTGGAAAAGACTAAATGAATTTGAAAATAAATTAAAATTAAATACAGAAAACATCTCTAAAGAAAAAATTTAGTGGCTTTAAATAAAGAATTAATAAACGATATAATTACAGTTACTTCAAAAGCAGCTATTTCTTGCTACGATTTTATTGGAAAAAATCAAAAGAAAAATGCTGATAAAGCAGCTACAGACTCCATGAGAAATGAAATTAATAAACTATCTATTAATGGAGAAGTTGTAATTGGTGAAGGTGAATTAGATAAAGCACCTATGTTATATATAGGTGAAAAATTAGGTTCTGGAGGAAATTTAAACCTCGATATAGCAGTTGATCCTGTAGAGGGAACAAATTTTGTTGCAAAAAATTTACCCGGTGCATTATCAGTAATATCTATTGCAGAAAAGGGGAATCTTTTTAATGCTCCAGAAACTTATATGGATAAGATTGCAGTTTCAAACAAAATACCTTTTGAAGCAACTGATTTGGACTTTCCAGTTGAAAAAAACATTAAGAATATCGCTGACTGTTTGAATAAGAATTTAACAGAAGTTACTGCTTGTTTATTAGATCGTCCTAGGCATAAAAAAATTATTGATGAACTTAAAAAAATGAGAGTAAAAATAAAATTAATTTCAGATGGTGATGTATCTGGAGCATTAATGATAACTGATGATAAATATGATGTAGACATTTTTTTGGGGATAGGAGGGGGACCCGAAGGAGTTTTAGCTGCTTCAGCCATTGATGCGTATAACTGCAAGTTCCAGGGAAGATTTATTTTTGATAAAGAGAAAGATATTAAAAGAGCTAAATTAATGGGTATTGAAAATTTAAACAAAAAATATGATTTAAAAGAAATTATTAAAGGCGACTCAATTTTCTGTGCGACAGGTATTACATCAGGTGATTTAGTGAAGGGTATAAATCTCAAAGATAATAGATATATCACTCAAACTCTAGTTACGCATAAAAGCTCAAATACCTGTAAAATTGTTACAAGAGAAGACACTATAAAAACTTGATAAATATAATATTTTACAATAAAAGATCCAAGTTTGGTCCCTTCGTCTATCGGTTAGGACACGTGGTTTTCATCCTCGAAAGAGGGGTTCGATTCCCCTAGGGACCGCCAAAATGCCATATTTTGTCTATTTAATTATCACAAAAGATAGAAATAAAAAAAGGATTTCATACGTTGGTTATACTGGAAACATAAAAAAAAGACTTAATTTACATAACTCTGGTAAAGGAGCGAAGTTTACAAGAGGAAAAAAGTGGAAGTTAGTTTATTATGAAAAATACGACTCAAAATCTGATGCAATGAAAAACGAGTACAGATTAAAAAAAGATTATAAATTGAGAAAAAAATTAATTAAAAATAAATGAAAATTTCCATCTTGCTTCCTTTAAAAGAAAATTTTTCACCATCATATGCAGGTGCTGTTTCACTGTTTATAAATGATACCTTAAAGTCAAGCAAATTTAGGAAAGATATTACTGTTTTTGGACACACAAATTACAAAAAAAAATTTAGTCAAAAATATTTTAATATAGATGTTAAAAAAAATTTTTTTTCAAGTCAAAATAAAGAATATGTAAAAAAATTTATCGAAATAGAAAAAAAAAATGACTCTAAGATTATAGAATTACACAATAGACCAATTTATTTAAAATACCTTGTAAATGATTTAAAAAAGAGAGATTATATTCTATATTTTCACAACGATCCTCTTACAATGTCTGGATCAAAAAGCATTAAAGAAAGATCATTTTTATTGAATAATTGTTATAGAATAGTTTTTAATAGTAATTGGTCTAAAAAAAGATTTTTACAAAAAATGAAATCTGATGCAATTAATAGTGAAAAATTAATTGTGATTAATCAGTCAGCTTCAAAAAATAAGATAAATTTTAATAATAAAAAAAAATTAATTACATTTGTTGGTAAGCTTAATAGATCCAAAGGATATGATCTTTTTGGTAAAGCAGTTTTAAGAATATTAAAAAAATATAAGGATTGGTCTGCTTATGTAGTTGGTGATGAGCCAAGAGATAAGCTTGATTTTAAACATAAAAGATTAAAAAATTTTGGTTTCAAAGAACATAATGAAGTAATAAAGATTTATAAAGAAACAAGCATAGCTGTTGTATGTTCAAGATGGGATGAACCTTTTGGCAGAACAAGTTTAGAGGCTGCAGCTAATGGTTGCGCTGTAATAATAAGTAATAGAGGCGGTTTACCTGAAACTATTACAAATGGACGAATACTCAAAAACCTTACTGTTAATGAAATTTATAGAAATATTAAAGATTTAATAAAAAATTCATCTTTAAGAAAAAAATATCAAAAGCTTTCTTATAAAAATTTTTATTTGTCTCATGAATATGTTTCTGAACAAATAGATAAAGTTAGAAATAATTTAAGTAGAATAAGCAAGCCTTTTTTGTCTAATTCACATTCAAATTTGAGAATATTGCATATAACTAACTTTAATGAAAGGCACAATGGTAGACTTTTTTTTAATACTGGAAGAAGACTAAATAACGGATTCATTAGACTTGGACACAGTGTTTTAGAATTTAGTGACAGAGATATTGTGAGTAGAGGAAAATCGTTAAAGGACCTTTACGGGTCTGATACGTTAAATGACAAATTAATTAAAACTTGTTATCATTTTAAGCCAGATTTAATCGTTCTGGGACATGCAGATATGATTTCGAAAGATATTCTGTATAATCTTAAAAAAGATTATTCTAATCTTAAGGTAGCTCAATGGTTTCTTGATCCATTGAACAAAAATGGTCCTGATTTTCAGAAAAACAAAAAACGAATTCTAGATAAATCTGATGTAATAGATTCAAATTTTTTAACTACTTCTCCTGATGCATTGGGGTTTTTATCTAAAAATAAATTAAATTATTTTATACCAAATCCGTCAGATCAGTCGATGGAAACACTCAACAATTTTAAAAAAGATTGCTCAAATGATGTTTTCTTTGCATTAAGTCACGGTGTACACAGAGGTCAATTAAAGAGTCGATCTTCTGATGATAGAGAAAAATTCATAAAATCTTTAATTAATAAATGTAAAAATATAAGATTTGATATTTTTGGTATGAACAATATTCAACCAATTTGGGCAGATCAATATTTTAAAAATATATCAAATTCAAAAATGGGTCTCAACTTAAGTAGGGGAACACCAATAAAATATTACAGTAGTGATAGGATTACTCAAATTATAGGC
Source organism: uncultured Pelagibacteraceae bacterium (assembly GCA_902577125.1). GTDB lineage: Bacteria > Pseudomonadota > Alphaproteobacteria > Pelagibacterales > Pelagibacteraceae > Pelagibacter. Next base: position 6,817 of record CACGXX010000017.1, read on the forward strand.
AATGGCTTAGTCACATTAATTGATGAAAAAACTTGTTATGGAGATTTTTTTGATGATACAGAGATGGTTTTTTATAAGAATATTAGGGATTTATCTGAAAAAATTGAAAAAATTTCAGAGGATGAAAAGTTACGAAAGACAATTGGAAAAAAAGGTAAAGCTAAATACATGAAATATTTTAATTCAACACTTGTAGCAGATTTTATCATTAATAAAACATATGAGATGAATAACACAAAAAAATATTTGTGGCATAAACCATAAGATGATTTCTATAATAATTCCAACTTATAATAATTTAGATTATCTAAAACTCTGTTTAAAAAGTTTAAAGAAAAATTCTTCTTTTAATCATGAAATTATAATCCATATTAATGACGGTTCAGATGGTACATTAGATTTTATTAAAACTAACAATTACAAACATACAAGCTCAGTTGATAATATTGGTCTTTGTTCATCAATTAATAAAGCTGCTAAATTAGTGTCAAATAAATATATTCTTTATAGTCATGATGACATGTATTTTTGTCCTAATTGGGATAAAGTTTTATTAAATGAAGTTAATAGTTTAAACCATGATGATTTCTATTTATCTGGCACAATGATTGAGCCTAATTCTGGCCATATAATTTATGATTTCGGTATTGATCTAGCTACTTTTAATGAAAACAAGTTATTATCCAAATATAAAGATATTAATTTTTATGATCACCAAGGTACTCATTTTGCTCCGCATTTAGTTTCAAAAAAAATGTGGGATAAAGTAGGTGGTTTTAGCGAAGAATTTAACCCTGGTATAGGGTCTGATCCAGATTTTAATATGAAATTATGGAAACAAGGTGTGAGAATATTCAAGGGTCTAAATGATTTTAAAGTCTATCATTTTGGTTCGTTAACAACCAGAAAGAAAAAAAATTTAATTCAAAATAGAGGGGACAGAACATTTTTAAAAAAATGGGGTTTTTCTACTAAATTTTTCAAGAAATATTATTTAAAATCTAAAACAAAATATGAAGGTCCTTTAAATGAACCAAAAAAAACTATTAATTATTTATTAGAACTACTAATTTGTAAAATAAGATTATTTTTCACATAAGATTTATGTCTAAATTTATTGATAAATTAAGCATTTTAAAAAAAAAGATTTATTCCCCAAAAAAAAGTTACTCTTTTGGTGGATGTGATTTACTAATCGATTATATATTCAAATCTAAAAAAAAAGGGTTTTACCTAGATGTTGGTTGTCAACATCCAATATCTAATAATAATACATATTTACTTTATAAAAGAGGTTGGAGTGGAATAAATATTGATTTAGACCCAAAAAATATCAGATTATTTAATTTAGAAAGACCAAATGAAATAAATATTTGTAAATGTGTATCTTCTAATAATTCTACAAAAGATCTATTTTTTTTTCATCCTGGGTCGCCAATTAACTCATTAGAGAAAAAAACTATTAAAAATAAGTCAAATTTTTCTTTAAAAAAAATTAAAACATTCACACTAAATTCAATTTTAAAAGATCATAAGATAGAACATATAGACTATTTCAATCTAGATGTTGAGGGACATGAGATCGATATATTAAAAAACTTTGATATCAAATATTATAAGCCAAAAGTTATCTCTGTAGAATTTATTGATTATCAAATGAAAAAGTTAGAGTTTAAAAATAACAATATTAATCAAGTATTACAATCTGACTTATATAAATATTTTATTTCTAATGATTATCATTTTGTTAATTGGTCTCATGCAGATTTAATTTTTGTACATAAAGATTTTAAAGATTAGATCTTTATTTTATTTAAAGCATTATTCTTAAATATATTTGCTTCTCTAATGTATCTTCTGACCATTTGTGTAGTTTTATGTCCTGTCATTGCCATTATACTTCTCTCATCAGCACCTGACTCTGCAGCCACTGTTGCAAAACCTGACCGCAAACTATGACCAGCAAAATTTTTATTTTCTATGCCGGCTAAATTTAAATATTTTTTTATCAATAAAACTACAGATTGATCTGTTAATCTTTTATCTGTTAATGATGAACCTTTAGAAAATCTTCTAAAAATAGGTCCAGACTTAATTTGAGTAACCTCTAACCATTTTTTTAAATTTGTAACAGGACAGTAAATTTCATTGGAAAAGTAGGGTAGTCCCTTTATCATTCCCTCACCAAATTGATCTGTTTTAGATTTTTTAATGTAGATTTTAAGGCCCTCAGATACGAATTCTAAATCCTCATGATCAATAGAAATTAATTCTGTTCTTCTAAATCCACCTCCAAAGCCAATTAGTATTATTGATTTGTCTCTAAGTTTTTTAACTTCATTAACTTTTTGTTCATTTATTACATTAATAATTAATTTTAAATGATTGATTAATAAAGGTTTTTTACCTTTTTGAATGCTTCCTTTTATTCTCCTTATGCCCATTAAATTTTCAACTATGATTGGATGTTTGGTATCTAGATAATGCCCTTTTAGTTTATGCACCATGCTTATTGATACTAATCTTCGTCTTAAGGTGCTTATTTTTGAGTTTTTTGATAGATGGGTAAGATATAAAGAAACTATTTTTGGTTCAGTTGGCAATGTATTAAAGCCATGCTTTGCGCAAAAAGCACTAAAGTCCTTAAAATCAGATTTATAGGCTCTTAAAGTGTTATTTGCTTTAGAGCTTTTGAGGTTACCTAAAGTTGCCTCATGTAGTGATTTTAGATCTGTAGTTAACTCATTCATATTATTACTATTGATAACAATTAATTATCATTAGTAATATATCAAGTGATTTATAATGTCAATAGTTTAAATTATAAATTTATGGGTTCAATTGATGGTGAAATTCCAGCTGTATGGTTTTTGATAAGCTCAATTGGTTTTATTATTTTGAGTTTCATTCAATATAAAAATACTGGTAAAAGTATTAATACAATTTTTTTAAGCATAATGGCCATTTTGTTTTTATTTAGTTATTTTATATTGCTTTTTAAAAACTGATTTATCCCCACTATTCACAACGAAATGAGAAAAATAATAGAATCACCTAAAAAGTGATACATTTTAAAATCAGTATTTGTTAAGTTAATGATGAATTAAGAGGCAACTCTTAACTGGCCAATTGGAGAAAAGCCGAGAGGTACAATTCCAGGGGGCAGAAAGCTTCACAGAGCATCGCTGAACATGTGGAGCGGGAGGCATGGCGGTAGCGCATCAACGACGTGCCAAAACAACTGTTCTTTGCACCCTTAAAAGTGCAAGGAAACAGGGGTTTTTCACTAATGATACTTAAAGGAACTAAATTTCAATTAAAAGTTTGGAAATATCTCAAAACCATTCCTAAAGGTGAGGTAAAAACCTACAAACAAGTAGCTATTAGCATAAAAAGCCCTAGATCAGCTCGTGCTGTCGCTAACGCTTGCGCTAAAAACCCATATGCACCAAAAATACCCTGTCATAGAGTGATTAGATCAGATGGAGCCCTTGGAGGATACTCAGGAAGAGGTGGAATCAAGCAAAAGCTTAAATTACTTAGATCTGAAAAAGTAGCCATTTAGCCTTATTTTAGGGATTTTTTATGTTAAAAAACCCAATAAAATCAACATTTTTTGATCTTTTTTCTTAGTTTTCTCTTAAATATCATAATTCACCCTTTAGTTGTACCATGGATAAGCCTACGCTTAAAATAGACCCCTATTTGGCCGTTTAAATGCTATATTCAATTAGTGCATCGCTCTACAATCTAGCTATATCAACGCTTTTAGAACACCTCATTTTTTAAGATTTCCTTTTTTTCTTATGTTCAAAAAGCCCCTATTTTTATCGATAATTTTATATTTTTAAGATTTAGCTGAAAATTTAAGCTCTTTAACTGAAATCAACTATGTTTTACATCTATAAAATCCATTTATATCAAATTCTTATTAAATTTTAGATTTTATAAAAATGTAATAATTACAATAGTTTACATATTATAATTAATGTAATACTTTATATATTAGTAAATAAATAATACCTATTATTTAATTTTTTTTACTATATTCTCTCTCCTCGAAATATAGATACCGCTTAATACAATAATAAATAATCCTAAAAAAGTCCAATTATCTGGGAAATCACTAAAGAAATAATAACCTATAATTATATTAGTAATGATCTCAAAGTAGCTAAATGGAGCTAATTTAGATGCATCAGCGTATTTAAGAGATAAAATTAAAAAAAGATGCCCAATACATGCAAAAATCCCTATGGCAGCCATCATACACCACTGATTTAAAGAAGGCGCAACCCATACAAATGGCATTACCGTAGAAACTGTTATGGCCCCTACTACACCAGTTAATAACAAAGTTAATAAAGGATTATCTGAAGTACTTAATTTACGAGTAATAATTAAATAAAACCCGTACATTATTCCAGTTCCAAGAGCTGCTATACTTGCTAAGTTTATTTCTACAAACCCAGGTCTTATAACCACTAATGAACCTATAAATCCCATAATTACAGCAGACCATCTTCTAAAACCAACCTTTTCTCCTAAAAAAATTGGAGAAAAAGCTGTAACAATTAAAGGTGCAACAAAAGCTAATGTTAATGCTTTTGCTAAAGAAATTACTGAGATTGCATAAAAAAAACAGATATTAGCTGTTAAAAGAATTATACCTCTTATAAATTGTAATTTTGGTTTATCTGTCCAAACCAGATTTTCTCTAAAAAAGAAAAACATAATTGGGAGAGTAAAAGCAACTGTAAAAAAATACCTTGCCCATGTAATTTGTAAAACAGGAAGGTCTGCACTTAAATACTTAGCAAATCCGTCCATAATTGGAAGCATTACCCACGCTAAAAGATTGAAAGTTATAGCCTTCATGAACTTAATGGATATAGATTAATTAAAGTATTTTAAAGCAAAGAATACAACAATTGGAATGGTTATGAAAGACATCAAAGTTGAGACAACTATTGTGCTAGCAACGCTATCAACTATTTTTTTTGGTGAATATATTGATGCAACAAGATAATTAAGAACAGCGCTAGGCATTGAACATTGTATTAATAAAACTCCAGCAGCAAATCCCTCTAGATTAAAATATAAGATTAATAAATATCCTATAATAGGTCCTGCAATTACACGTCCTATTGAGGAAAATATAGCTTTATTTAACGAAAAAACCTTCAGTCTTGTTAATGCAATTCCTAACGACATTAAGATTAAAAAAATTGTTGCATACATTAAAAGAAAAGTCGTATTATCAACAAAGCCAGGTAGTTCTAAATCATAATAAAGTAAAAAAACCGCAACAATGATTGCATAAAATGGTGGGCTTTTAATTATAACTTGTAGACTAAATTTTCTATCAGCCAAAAATACACCTAATGTGAAGTGACACAAGATTATTAAAGCAGAAATGGCTGCAGAAACTCCTAGACCTTGTGAACCATAAGCAAATAAACATATTGGCAACCCCATATTACCAGTATTGGGCATTGTTAATGGAGGAAGTTCTCTTATAATATCTTTAGTATTTAAAAGATATAATATGATTGTTCCAATAATCATAAATCCTAAAATAGCTATTGCGTAATACCAAAAATAATTGATGAAAATATCAAATGAGATATTTACCGGGTTTAAAGCATAAATTATCATTGCTGGGGTACCTACATTGGCTGCAAAATTAGTGATAAACGTAGTATCTATTTTTGGATTTTTTTTACCTAAGTAGTAACCAATCCCAACAACAAAAAAAACAGGAAACAAAACCTCAAAAAGTTTTATATAAATTTCCATTAACTATACAGTCTGATTAATGTTGGAAATTTTAAAATATTTCTATTCTTTCTAAATATCGATAAACAATTTCTTGCATTTTTTTCTGATGTTTTATGGGTAATTATGACAATAGTAGCTGAATTTTTTTTTTTATCAGGTGTTTGTATAATTCTTTTTACAGACATTTTATATTTAGCCAATCGATTAGTTATAGAAGATAAAACACCTTGTTTATCTTTAACTTCAAATCTTAAATATAGAGAATTAGAGTAGTCATCATTATTAAAAGCCTTAACAGCTTTTCTTTTGTTTGAGGAAATTCCAAAAGGATATTTTATATTTCCTCTAAGAATAGACAATAAATCAGATAATAAAGAGGATGAAGTAGGTCCTGGTCCTGCACCCTCCCCTTGAAGTATACTCTCACCAACAGGCTTTCCCTCGGTAATAACGGCGTTCATAACACCATTTACATTACCTATGTATGTGTCTTTACCCACTAAACACGGATGAACAGTTTCAAATAAACGATTATTTATCATTTCACATATACCAAGTAACTTAATTCTAAGATTTAATTGATTTGCAATTTTAATATCTTTTAAATCAATATTTTCTATACCTTCCATAATACATTTTTGATGTGAAATTTGATTATTGAATGCAAGAGCTGATAAAATCCTAACTTTTGCAAAAGCATCAAACCCATTCAAATCTAATTTAGGATTACCTGGTTCAGCATAACCAAGTTCTTGAGCTTTTTTTAAAACTTTATCAAAAGTCTCATTTGATTTTTCCATCTCTGTTAGAATATAATTAGTTGTTCCATTTAAAATTCCGTAAACTTTTTTTATTTTGTTTGTAGCCAAACCCTCTTTAATTGTTCTAAGTATTGGAATTCCTCCAGCAACAGAGGCTTCAAATTCTAAATTTACATTATTCTTCT
>CACGXX010000018.1:0-13504 GCA_902577125.1 uncultured Pelagibacteraceae bacterium
CAAAAAAACTGGTACAGCAGGTATATTTGCAGGATCACTTGAACTTGTTAAAGAAGGTAATTTAAAGATTAAACAAGAAAATTTATTTGATGATATTTTTATTAAGGAAAAATAATGAATAAAAAAATTACAAAAAAAGATAATGTTATTGATTTTCCTAATAAATTATCCTCGATTGAAAAAGAAATTGAAGCAATAGTTTTTGCAGCTGCTGAGCCACTTGATATTGAAACTATAGAAAATAAGATTTCAAAAAAAACTAATGTCGAAAAAATTTTATTAAAATTACAAAACGAATATTCCAATCGAGGTATTAATTTAGTGTGTATCTCAAAAAAATGGTCATTTAGAACATCGCCAAATCTTTCTGAAATTATGAAACAGGAAAAAACTGTTGAAAAAAAATTATCAAGAGCTGCAATTGAAACACTTGCAATCATTGTTTATCATCAACCAGTAACACGTGCTGAAATTGAGGAAATTAGAGGTGTTGCATTCGGCACAAATACTCTTGAAATTTTGATGGAGTTAAACTGGGTAAAACCAGGTGGTAGAAAAGATGTCCCTGGAAAACCAATTCAATATGTCACGACTGATGATTTTTTAAGTCATTTCAATCTTCAAAAGTTATCCGATTTACCAACCGTTGATGAATTGGGTGCCGCTGGTCTTATCGATAGTACAAATATTGATAATGCAATTTTTGGAACTGGTAAATTTTATAAAGAGAAACAAGATGGTAAAAAAGAGGATATTTATTCAAATATTGATGAAATGCTAAGCAGCACTTTAGACTCTGAGGAGAAAAATAAGAATTCATAACTTAGGTTAAAAAAAAGTCACTTTTAAATTGAGAATAAAAGATATATAACTTTTCTATGAGCATAGGAATTTGGCAGATAGCAATTGTTGTTATACTTGTAGTTTTACTTTTTGGAAGAGGTAAGATCTCAAGTCTGATGGGAGATGTTGCTAAAGGAATTAAGAGCTTCAAAAAAGGTATGGCATCAGATGTTACTGATGACAACGAACCTAAAAATATTTCCGAAGATAATCAAGATAATAACAAAAAAGATTAAATCACATGCCTACTATTGGTTGGTTTGAGATTTTAATTATCGTAGCAATAGCTATTGTTGTTCTTGGACCAAAAGATTTTCCAATAATGTTAAAAAAAGTTGGCTCATGGATTGGTACAATTAAGAATTATATCAATAATGTGCAAAATGAAGTTTCAAATATTGATATTGAAAATGATAAAATAGAAAAAAAAGAAGAAAAAAAACATGAGTCAGAATGATAAAGAGGGTGGTTTTGTAAGCCATTTAGCTGAACTAAGAAAAAGACTTATACATAGTTTTATTTTTCTAATTGTTTTTTTTGTTGGATGTTATTTTTTTGCAGAACATTTATATGGTTTTTTAGTAGATCCTTTCGCCCAAGCCGTTAAAGATGATGGAACTGACAGACGATTAATATTTACCGCTCTTCAAGAAACCTTTTTAACATATCTAAAGATTTCTTTCTTTACAGCATTCTTTGTCACTTGCCCGTTTATACTTATGCAAATTTGGAAATTTATAGCGCCTGGTTTATATAAACATGAAAAACATGCAATATTACCTTATCTAATATTAACTCCAGTGCTTTTTTTTTCTTGGAGGGATGTTAGTTTATTATTTGATAATGCCTTTAGCGATAAAGTTTTTTTTATCATTTGAAAGCACAGGTTTATCCACAAATTTACCGATACAACTTGAAGCTAAGGTAAATGAATATTTATCACTTGTCATGAAACTTATTTTCGCTTTTGGTATAAGTTTTCAATTACCTGTGGTCTTAAGTTTACTAGCAAGAATTGGTATTGTTGATTCTGAATTTTTAAAGAAAAGAAGAAAATACGTTGTAGTTATAATTTTTGCAGCAGCAGCGTTATTAACACCACCTGATCCTATAACCCAAATTGGTTTAGCGATTCCATTATTAATTTTATATGAATTATCAATTTTTTCTGTAAAGTTTATAGAGAATAAGAAATTTAAAGATTCTAATGCATAACTTAAAGGAAATAAGAAAAAATTTTGATGATTTTAAAAACGCGCTAAAAGGTAGATTTCTTAAAATAGATTTTAATGAACTTAAAGACTTAGATATAAAAAATAGAAATTTTATCCAAAAAAAAGAGTCTTTGGAAAATGAAAAAAAAGAAATTTCAAAATCTAAAGATGAAAAATTATTTAAAAAATCAAAAGAAATTTCAAATGAAATAGACGAAATATCGAAACAGCAAAAAATAATAAAAGACCAACTAGATAAAATTTTATCATTTATCCCAAATATTCCTCATAAAGATGTTCCGAATGGAAAAGATGAAAATGATAACGTAGAAATAATGAAATCGGGTCAAATACCAAATTTTGATTTTAAACCCTTATCACATTATGAATTAGGTGAAAAACTTGGAATGCTTGATTTTGACCTAGCCACTAAAACTACAGGTGCACGGTTTGTATTCGTAAAAAATAAACTGGCCTTATTAGAAAGAGCTATTTCAAATTTCATGCTAGATACGCACATATTAAAAAATGGTTATGAAGAAATTTCTCCACCTTTATTCGCTTCTGAAAGTACAATGTTTGGTACAGGTCAACTTCCTAAATTTGAAAATGATCAATTTGAAATCAAACTAGATGATAATGGGGAAAGAAAGTTTTTGATACCTACTGCAGAAGTGATTTTAACTAATATTGTTAAAGATCAGATGATTAATCAAAAAGATCTACCAATGAGATTTGTTGCATCTACACCATGCTTCAGAAAAGAGGCAGGTAGTTATGGCAAAGATACAAAAGGTATGATTAGACAGCATCAGTTTTACAAAGTTGAAATGGTTAGTATCGTCGAACAAGAAAAATGTCTAGAAGAACTTGAGAGAATGACGAAATGTGCAACATCAATTTTAGATCTACTAGAATTACCATACAGAAAAATGATCCTATGCAGCGGTGACATGGGATTTAGTGCTGAAAAAACTTATGACATTGAAGTTTGGCTACCTTCAGAGAAAAAATATAGAGAAATTTCTTCTTGTTCATCTTGTTCAACTTTTCAAGCTGTGAGAATGAAAGCGAGATATAAGAATCAGAAAAAAGAAACTCTTTATGTTGGTACTTTAAATGGGAGTGGTCTAGCTGTGGGTAGAACTTTAATAGCAGTTATAGAAAATTATCAACAAAAAGATGGTTCAATAATAATTCCAAAAGTTTTAAGACCGTATATGGACAATTTGGAAAAAATTTCTGTCAAATAAAGTTGTTTTAATCTTTTAGATAGTATAAATAATCAATTTTAATTAAGGAGTTTTATGGATAGTGCAGGAATAGGACAATTTATACCATTAATTTTAATTTTTGTTATTTTTTATTTTTTCTTAATAAGACCTCAGCAAAAAAAAGTTAAAGAACATAAAGCTATGGTTGAGAGCTTAAAAAAAGGTGACAAAATTGTAACGTCTGGTGGTATTACAGGAACGATTTCTAGAGTTGTAGATAATGATAAAATTGAAGTAGAGATTGCTGACAACGTAACAGTTGAGGTGATTAGAGGTACTGGTGTTCAAAGTCTAATGAACTCTCAAGAAGTAAAAAAATAATTTTTTTGAATTTAAAGTGTTATATTTTTCAAAACTAAGAATTATTTTTATTACTTTAATTTCCTTACTTTTTATTATATTTGCTTTATCAAACCTTTTTAATTTTGATAACAAAATATTAAATAAAAAAATTAATTTAGGTTTAGATCTACAAGGAGGATCTTATCTTTTGCTGGAAATTGATAATGATCCAGTAATCGAGCAAAAACTTCAAAATTTAACAGTTACGATAAGAAATTTTTTTAAAGAAAAAAATGTCAGAATTACAAATTTTAAACTTTCAAATCAGACCTTATCATTTACTTCAGATGAAAATTCAAAACAAACTATCTTGGATGAATTTGCGTCAGAAGAAAGTGAATTAAATCCTTATTATCAAAGATTTAAATCACATCAATTAGATATAGTTGAGGAAAATAATTTTTTTAAAGTTTCTTTCTCAAAGCAAGGAATTATTAATCTAAAAACATCATCTCAAGATCAAGCGCTAGAAATAGTTAGAAGAAGGATAGATGAAATCGGTACAAATGAACCCAATATTTTAAAAAGAGGTAATGATAGAATATTAGTTGAGTTACCAGGATTAGATGATCCAATGAGAATAAAATCTTTACTTGGAAAAACTGCAAACTTAACATTTAGATTTGTTACGAATGATACCGAAGGTTCATTCGGTGCAGAAAAATTAGAATTTGAAGATGGTACCGAGGAAGCAATAGTTAGTAAAAGAATTATACTAAGTGGTGAAAATCTTTTAGATGCTCAACCAAGAATGGATACAGAAAACAATGAGACTGTTGTGACCTTTTCACTGGATAGGGTAGGAGCAAAAAGATTTGGTAAAGCCACCTCTACAGGTATTGGTAAAAGATTAGCTATAGTTTTGGATGGAAAAGTTATTAGTGCTCCAGTTATCAGAGACACAATTGCTACCGGTTCTGGCCAAATCAGTGGAGGATTTACATTTCAATCAGCAACTGATCTTGCCTTACTTTTAAGATCAGGTGCATTACCTGCCCCTCTAAATATTATTGAAGAAAGAACTGTTGGTCCAGATTTAGGACAGGATTCTATAAACGCAGGAATGATTGCTTTGTTAATTGGTTTTATATTGGTCATACTTTATATTTTTGTTAAATATAAAATCTTTGGAATCATCACTAATATTGCTTTAATTTTAAATCTTTTCATATTAGTTGGAATACTAACTATTTTTGAAGCAACTTTAACATTACCTGGTATAGCAGGAATAATTCTTACCGTGGGTATGGCTGTTGATGCAAATGTTCTAATTTTTGAAAGAATTAAAGAGGAGTTAAAGAGTGAAAAAAATAATTTAATAGCATTTGATAGTGGTTATACAAAATCCAGAACTGCTATATTAGATGCGAATATTACTACTTTATTAGCAGCGATTATTTTATTCTTTATGGGATCAGGTCCAATTAAAGGTTTTTCATTAACACTAGGAATTGGGATATTTACAACATTATTCACTGTCTATTTTATAGCAAGATTATTGACCGTTTTGTATGTATCAAAAAATAAAGAAAAAGAGGGACTGATTTAGATGATAGCCTTTAACAAATATTATAATAAATTTAATATTCTTTCAGTATCTTTAGTAATTGTTTCTTTATTATTACTTACGTTTAAAGGTTTAAATTTTGGAATAGATTTTAAAGGTGGAACTCTTATTGAATTAAGATCTACAGACAGTAAGATTAATGTTTCCTCACTAAGGGATAATTTAAGTCAAATGAATTTGGGCGATGTATCTGTTAAAAACTTTGGTAATGAGACTGATTTTTTAATTAAGTTTGAAAATAATGAAAATAAAAATGTAATTGAAGAAATTAAGAAGAATTTAGATAAATCATTCGGGAACAGCTTCAATTTCAGACGAGTAGAAAATGTTGGCCCTAAAGTTAGTGCTGAATTATTAAGATCAGGTGTTATTGCAATATCAGTGGCTTTGTTTTTGATGCTTGTCTATATTTGGATAAGATTTGAATGGCAATTTAGCTTAGGTGCCATAGTAGCTTTATTTCATGATGTCATTGTTACACTTGGTCTCTTTTCTTTATTGGGCCTAGAGATTAATCTTTCAATAATTGCAGCTGTACTCACAATAGTTGGTTATTCAATGAATGATACAGTTGTTATTTTCGATAGAGTAAGAGAAAATTTAAGAAAATATTCAGATATTAAAATTTTTGAGTTAACAAATATCTCTATAAATGAAACTTTGTCTCGTACTTTGATAACTTCTGTAACAACTTTATTAGCATTGCTTTCAATATTTTTTTTTGGTGGTGAGGTTTTAAAAGGTTTTTCTTTAGCTATGATATTCGGGGTAATTTTTGGGACTTATTCATCAATTTATATTGCAAACACAGTATTAGTAAGACTAAATGTGTCTCAAAAAACAGTCCTTAGAGAAGATAAAAACTAATATAAATTCTGAGCAGCTACCATTGAAAGTAGCATCGGTAGAGATAGCAAAGTATTTGTTCTTGAAAACAACATTGCTGTTTTTGCTGATTTTGCTTTTACCTCAGGTTCACATTCTACTATACCTAAAGCTTTTTTCTGATTAGGCCAAATTACAAACCATACATTAAAAGCCATAACCACACCCAGCCACATCCCAATTCCAATAGCAGTGTGTTTTGGCACCCCTGAGCCTATGCTTAAAGTCATAGCGTCATGAAGATATCCATTTAACCATGCTAGTATAAATCCTGACAAAATTGTAAGGGCTGCTGCCCATCTAAAATAAAAAAGCGCAGCTGGAGCAATAACTTTACCTATTGCTGGTTTTTGTTCGTCTGGAATCTTACTCATGTTCGGAATCTGTACAAAATTAAAGTACCACAAGAGTCCTATCCACATTATAGCAACTACGACGTGAAAAAATCTTGTTAACCATGACCAAAAAAGTCTATCAAAACTAAATCCATCATTCTGATAGAACAATCCAAAAAAAACAATCACAGCTAAGGCTAGCGAGGCGTGTATTGTTCTTGGTAGGGAGGCTAATAATTTATCCATATTTAAATATACTAATTTTGATTAAGTTTAACAATGATTTTTTCTTAGTTTAAAAGTGGTTTCAAAAATTTTCCAGTGTAACTCTCATTAATTTTACAAATTTCCTCTGGCTTTCCTTCTGCGATAATTTTTCCACCTTTGACACCACCTTCGGGGCCCATATCAACAATATAATCAGCTGTTTTTATTACATCTAAATTGTGTTCAATTACAACAACAGTATTTCCTAGGGCCACAAATGTATGGAGAATTTCAAGTAATTTTTTTATGTCATGTTGATGTAATCCAGTAGTTGGTTCATCTAGTATATACATTGTTCTTCCCGTCGATCTTTTTGATAATTCTTTTGCTAACTTAATTCTTTGAGCTTCACCTCCTGATAAGGTTGTAGCTTGCTGGCCAATTTTAATATACCCTAAACCAACCTTCTTTAATGTTAGTAATTTTGTTTTAATATTTGATATATTTTCAAAATATTCACATCCTTCATCGACAGTCATATTCAAAACATCAGCAATACTTTTATCTTTAAACTTAATTTCCAGAGTTTCCCTGTTGTATCTTGTGCCTTTACATTCGTCACATTGAATATAAACATCTGGCAAAAAGTGCATTTCATAAGTAATAACACCATCTCCTTCACATGCTTCACATCTTCCACCTTTAACATTAAATGAAAATCTTCCAGGTTTATAACCTCTAGACTTTGACTCAGGTAATCCAGTAAACCAATCTCTTATAGGACCAAATGCACCTGTATAGGTTGCTGGATTAGATCTAGGAGTTCTTCCGATAGGTGATTGATCAATATCGATTATCTTATCAACTAACTCTGTTCCCTTAAATCCCTTAAAGGGTTTTGGAATTTTTCTTGATTTGTTATTATTTAGTGTAAGATTTAAAGCGTTATACAGAGTCTGTAACACAAGAGTAGATTTTCCACTACCAGATACTCCTGTTACACAAGTTAAACTTCCTAATGGGATCTTTAAGTTTACATTATTAAGATTATTTCCGGTTGCACCTGTAATTTCTAAAAATCTTCCATTCTTAGCTAATCTTCTTTTTGATGGTACATTTATTTTAAATTTATTAGATAGATATTTTCCAGTAATACTATTTTGATTTTGACTTATTTCTTTTATTGAACCTGCCGCAACAACTTCACCACCTTTGTTACCAGCTTCAGGTCCAAGATCAATTATATGATCTGCATTCTCCATTGTTTCAGTATCATGTTCAACTACTATAACTGTATTACCTAAATCTCTTAATCTTTTTAAGGCATTGATAAGTTTTACATTATCTTTTTGATGAAGACCTATTGATGGTTCATCTAAAACATATAAAACTCCTGTTAAACCAGAACCGATTTGCGATGCTAATCTTATTCTTTGTGCTTCACCACCAGATAAAGTTCCAGACTCTCTTGAGAGAGTTAGATAATCAAGACCAACATTAAGTAAAAAATTTAATCTTTCGTTAATTTCTTTTAAAATATGTTCTGCGATTTTAACTTGTCTTTTGTCTAAATTATTCTTTAAATTATCAAACCATATTGCAGCATCTGAAATTGATTTTTCTGTAACCTCACTGATGTGAAGACCATCAATTTTTACGCATAATGCTTCATCTTTTAATCTATGACCATTACACCTTTCACACTTGGTATCTGATTGATATTGAGCAATTTCTTCTCTTTTCCAATCACTATCTGTCTCTAGGTATCTTCTTTCTAAGTTGTTAATTACACCTTCAAAAGTTTTTTTATGTGAATATTTCTCGTAACCATCGTCATATGTAAATTTTATTTCCTCATCATCAGACCCATAAAGGATAATATCTTTAATTTTTTTTGATAATTTTGACCATTTTTCTTCTAGAGAAAATCCATAATGCTTAGCTAAAGAACTTAATGTTTGAGCATAATATAATGTTGTTGTTTTTGCCCAGGGTTCGATCGCACCATCAATTATACTTTTTTTCTCATTTGGTATAACTAAATTTGGGTCAACATTAAGCTTTATTCCGATACCCTCACATTCCTCACAAGCACCAAATGGACTATTGAAAGAAAATAATCTTGGTTCAATTTCTTCTATGGTAAATCCACTTTCAGGACATGCAAATTTTGTTGAAAAAATTAACTTTTCTATTTTTCTGAATTTTTTTGGTAAGGTTTCATCTTCATATTCAACAAACAAAAGACCATTAGCTAGCTGTATTGAAGTCTCTATACCTTCTGCAAGTCGATTTCCTAAAGACGAGTTAAGAACTATTCTATCAACAAGTATTGAAATATCATGTTTAATTTTCTTATTTAACTCTGGAACTTTTTCAATATCATATAAAATATCATCAATTTTGATTTTTCTAAAACCTCTTTTTTTATAATTTAAAATCTCTTTTCTATATTCACCTTTTCTTCCTCTGACTACAGGTGCATAAAGATAAATAGTTGATTTTTTTGGTAATTTTCTAATTTTATCTACAATTTGACTAACTGTTTGTGACTCAATTGGTTTACCAGTGAAAGGTGAATATGGAATACCAGCTCTAGCATATAACACCCTCATATAATCATAAATTTCAGTGACTGTTGCAACCGTAGATCTAGGATTTTTGGATGTATTTTTTTGCTCTATTGATATTGCAGGACTTAATCCCTCAATAAGATCTACATTTGGCTTTTTCATTTTATCTAAAAATTGTCTCGCATACGCGGATAAACTTTCGACATATCTTCTTTGCCCTTCTGCATAAATTGTATCAAAAGCTAATGAAGATTTTCCTGACCCAGATAGTCCGGTAATTACAATAAATTTATCCTTTGGAATTTCTAAAGATATATTTTTTAAATTATGTTCTTTTGCACCCTTTATAACTATCTTTTTAATCATAATTTTTGTTGCTTTGACCTAATAAAATTAATATTCAGAGTAAAATTGTGATATAAATTAATTAACTAATAAAATAAATATTAAAATATTATGGCTGGAAGTTTAAATAAAGTACTTTTAATTGGTCGTTTAGGCGCAGATCCTGAAATTAAGCAAATGGTTAATGGAAAAAGCGTTGCAAGATTAAGTCTTGCAACAAGCCAATCATGGAAAGATAAAAATACAGGTGAAAAAAAAGAAAAAACTGAATGGCACCGTATAGTTGTATTTAATGAGGGTTTAGTAAATGTTGTTCAACAATATCTCAAAAAAGGTGCTCAAGTTTATGTTGAGGGTCAAATTTCAACAAGAAAATGGAAGGATGAACAATCAGGACAAGACAAATATTCAACTGAAGTAGTTATACAAGGTTATAATTCATCTTTAACTATGCTTGGAGGTGGAAATTCAGGTGGTGGTATAGCTAATGACAATTCGCAAGCATCAAATAATACTGAGGATTTATCTCAAGTACAAAATGATATGGACGACGATATTCCATTCTAATCATTATGGAAAAAAACGAAGTTTCTAAAGATAAAAACATAAAACTAATTTCAATGCATGATGAGATGAGTTCATCTTATCTATCGTATGCAATGAGTGTCATTGTTAGTAGAGCTCTACCAGATGTTAGAGATGGCTTAAAACCTGTACATAGAAGAATATTATATGCAATGTATAAGGGTGGTTATGATTGGTCGAAACAATTTAGAAAATCTGCAAGAATAGTTGGAGATGTAATTGGTAAATATCATCCGCATGGTGATCAATCTGTTTATGATGCTCTAGTTCGTATGGTCCAAGATTTTTCAATGAGCTTACCTCTAGTGGATGGTCAAGGAAATTTTGGATCTATAGATGGTGATCCAGCAGCCGCTATGAGATACACAGAAACTAGATTATCAAAAGTATCACAATTTTTAATCGATGATATTGAAAAAAATACAATTGATTTTAAAAGTAATTATGATGAAACAGAAAAAGAACCATCTGTATTACCTGCACAATTTCCAAATTTATTAGTAAATGGAGCAGGGGGTATTGCCGTTGGTATGGCGACAAGTATTCCACCACATAATTTGGGAGAGATTATTAATGGTACATTAGCTTTAATTGATAACAAAGATATTAAGATTAAAGATTTAATGAAGCACATACCTGGACCTGATTTTCCTACAGGTGGTGTAATTATTGGTAAAGATATTATTAAGCAGGGTTATAACAAAGGTAGGGGCTCTTTTAAAATTAGAGGTGAAATATCAAACGAAACTCTTAAAAATGGTAGAGATAGATTAGTTATAAATTCTATTCCTTATCAAGTTAATAAATCTGTGTTGAATGAGAGAATAGCACAATTAGTTAGAGAAAAGAAAATAGAGGGTATTAGAGATATACGAGATGAGTCCAACAGAGAAGGTATAAGAGTCTCTATAGATTTAAGAACAGGTGTTGAACCTGAGACTGTTAAAAGACAATTATACAAGAACACTCAAATAGAAAGTTCATTTGGGTTTAATACTCTTGCAATTGTAGAGGGTAAGCCAAAGACTTGCAATCTCAAAGAATTTTTAGAGAATTTTTTAAAATTTAGAGAAGGTGTTGTACTCAAGAAAACAAAATTTGATCTCAATAAAGCAGAAGATAGAGCGCATATCTTGATTGGTCTATCAGTATCCGTTGAGAATTTAGATAAAGTAATAAAAATTATAAGAGGTTCAAAAACTCCAGATGATGCAAAAAAATCTTTATTAAATACTAAATGGAAAATTAATAAATCAAAAAAAATGGTTTCATTAATAGAGACTAAAAATTCAAAAGGTTTATATAATTTATCAGTAGTGCAAGTTGAAGCTATATTAGAATTAAGATTACAAAAATTGACAGCACTTGGTATTAATGAAATAGAAGTTGAAATAAAAAAACTATCTGAGTTAATTTCTTCATTAAAAAAAATTATATCTTCAAAAAAAGAATTATTAAAAGTAATCAGCAATGAACTTAAAGAGATAAAAGAAAAATATGCAACACCAAGAAGAACAAAAATTATTGATGCAGTACTTAATTACGACATTGAAGAAACAATACAAAAAGAAACTGTTCTTATAACTGTTACCTTACAAGGATATATAAAAAGAGGATCACTTAAAACTGTAAAGATTCAAAAAAGAGGAGGTAAAGGTAAAACTGGTATCACAACTAGAAATGAAGACTCTGTAGTTCAAACTCTATCAGTTAATACTCATACTTCTGTTCTATTTTTTTCTACTGAAGGTCTTGTTTATAAAGTAAAAGCATGGAAAATACCTGAAGGTTCAGCATCATCAAAAGGCAAATCTTTATTCAATATTTTGCCACTTAAAAATCATCAATCAATAAGTTCAATTATGCCGTTTCCTGAAAGTGATGAAGACTCAAGTAAATATCAGATAGTTTTTGCAACCTCACAAGGCAAAGTTAGAAAAAACAGTTTAGAAGATTTCGCTTCGATTAATACATCAGGAAAAATAGCAATGAAGTTAGATACTAATGATAAAATAATTGGAGTTAAAATTTGTAAAGATGATCAAGATATAATTCTAAGTACAAAATTTGGAAAGTGTATTAGATTTGAGTCTAAAAAGTTAAGAATATTTAAGGGAAGATCATCAAAAGGTATAAAGGGAATTGAATTAGCATCTAATGATGAAATAGTCTCCTTATCAATTATTGATAATAATAAGTTAAAGAAAAATGGAAAAAATACAAAAGATGATAAGTCTGAATTAGCGGCGAAACAAAAATTTATTTTATCTATTAGTGAAAATGGTTTTGGCAAAAAAACCTCTCATTATGACTACAGAACAACAAATAGAGGTGGTAAAGGAATTATTGGAATAATTAATTCACCAAGAAATGGGAATATTGCATCATCGTTTCCTGTATATGAGGGAGACGAAATAATGATTTCTACAAACAAGGGTAGAGTAATAAGGTTAGCTGTTAAGGAAATCAGAACAGCTGGAAGAAACACACAAGGAGTAAGAATAATTAAGTTATCTGGCGATGAAAAAGTTGTTTCAGCAATTAAAATTGATGATAATTTAATATAATGTCTAAGACAGCTATCTATCCAGGAACTTTTGATCCAATTACTTTTGGTCATATTGATGTAATAAAAAAGGCATTAAAATTATTTGATAAAATTGTGGTGGCCGTATCAGATGGTGAAAATAAAGATTATCTTTTTGATGCTGAGGAAAGATTAGAAATTGTAAGAAATGCTCTTTTTAAAGATCTAAAAATGAATAAAAAAAAAATAACTTTGATTTCATTTAAATCATTGACAACTAGCCTTTGTAAAAAATACAAATCAAATATTATATTGAGAGGTTTGAGAGCAGTATCAGATTTTGAATACGAGTTCCAACTAGCTGGTATGAATAGAAAATTAAATAATAATATTGAAACTTTATTTTTAATGTCAGATGTTGAAAATCAAATTATTTCTTCAAAATTCGTTAAAGAAATCATTAAACTTAATGGAGATATTAAAAAATTTACAACCAAAAGCACTATTAAAGCTTTAAAAGATAAATATGAGTAAACTTTTTATAAAGATATTAATTATTTTTTTATTTACAATTAATCAATCGTTAACAGAGGAGAATATAATGATTTTGAAATTAAAAGATGGTGATGTAAAGATAGAATTATTTTCAGATACAGCACCCAATCATGTCAAAAGAATAAAAGAATTGGCTGACGCTGGTAAGTATGACAATGTGGTGTTTCATAGAGTTATTGATGGCTTTATGGCACAAACAGGCGATGTTAAATTTGGCAACTCAAATTCAGATGATTTTGACTTAAGGAGAGC
>CACGXX010000019.1:0-13485 GCA_902577125.1 uncultured Pelagibacteraceae bacterium
CTTTGGCTTTTGAGCCCACAGTTCCAATAACTTCAGCACCTAATGCATTAGCCCATGAACATAAAATCTGGCCAAGTCCACCTGCTGCAGCATGATATAAAACTCTATCACCCTTTTTTATCGAATATGCTCTGTGTAACAAGTATTCCGCAGTAATTCCTTTTAATGTAATGCAAGATGCTACCTCGTCAGAGACTCCGTTTGGAACAGATACTAATTTCTCCTCAGGCATTATTTGCTTTTCTGAATAAGCACCAATAGGCATCGATGCATGAGTAACTCTATCACCAACTTTAAATAATTTTACTTCAGATCCAACTTCTTCAATTACTCCACAAGCTTCAAGTCCAATACCGCTAGGTAATGGGATAGGATAAAGGCCTGTTCGATGATAAATATCTATAAAATTTAAACCAATTGATAAATTTTTAATCAACACCTCTTTTGGTCCAGGCTTCCCTAATTCTACATCTTTAATAACCAAAACTTCTGGTCCACCAAATTTATCTATTTGAACTGATTTCATTATCTACTTTACAAATGTACCATTATGATAATCTTGAACAGCTTGCAAGATTTCTGCTTTAGTGTTCATTACAAATGGTCCACCTCTAGCTATTTCCTCATTAATAGGTTTGCCTGAAATAACTAAGAATTTTGCATCAGATTGTGCACTGATTTTTAAATCCTCACCTCTCGATAGTAAGATCAAAGTACTATCCTTAACTTTTTCATGTTCTTTTTCACCAATTTTGATCTCACCTTTTATGAGATAGATAAATGTATTGTGTGAAGAGGGAAGACTAAATTTAAAATTTTTGTTTTTATTTAATTCAACATCAAAATAAATGGGTTCGACATTATGTCCTTTAACTGGACCTTCAGCTTTTTCAAATTTACCCGCAATAACTTTTACTTGCTTATCATTATCTTTGTGAACACTCATTTTATCTGCATCAATATAAATATATTCTGGTTTACTCATTTTTAATTTTGCTGGCATATTTATCCATAATTGAAATCCATGAAGTTTTCCCTCTTTCATGGCAGGCATTTCAGAATGAATAATTCCACTTCCTGTTTTCATCCATTGAACATCACCAGCAGTCATTCTGCCTTTTCCGCCAGTACTGTCTTCATGCTCAAAGTCACCAGCAAGCATATAAGTGACAGTTTCAATTCCTCTATGTGGATGTGGAGGAAATCCTGCAATATAATCTTCACTATTTTCTGAACCAAATTCATCTAGCATTAAAAAAGGATCAAAATAATTTGGTTCCACACCAATACTTCTTTTTAATTTAACTCCAGCTCCATCTGATGCTGGAATAGGATCAATGATTTTATTTACTTCAATATTTTTCATCAGATTAAAATAGTTGTTCTGTTTCGATTTGCAATATTACTTTTTGTTATGTGAGCCATCACAAAAAGGTTGATCGTTTGTTTGTTTGCATACACAAAAGAACACTTTTTTTGTTAATTCAGCTTTATAAGCCAAGGGTTTGAATTCTGTTCCTTTGTGCGAACCATCACAAAATGGCTGCTTAGAACTTTTACCACAGCTACACCAGTAATAAGATTTCCCCTGTTCGACTTCTATAGCTAATGCGCTATTCCCAGCTCTTTGTCCTTTATTCATATTATCTGCATTTTAATTTAAATTAAATTAACAAGCTCGCTTAAATTTTTAACTTGATTTTTGGGTTTGTAATCAAGATTGTCAAAGATATTATTATTACGGTTTACCCAAATAGAATGATAACCATAATTTCCACCTCCTGAAACATCCCAAGTGTTTGCACTTAAGAAAGCTATTTCGTTGCTTTTAATTTTGTATTTTTTGATAGGCAATTCATAAACTTTAGAGTCTGGTTTATAAATTCCAACTTCCTCTATTGAAAATAAATCATCGAATAGATTATCTAAATTATTACTCTCAACTAACTCTTTTAAAAGAGACGGGGTTCCATTTGAAAGTATAGCTAATTTAAAATTCTTTTCTTTTAATTTTTTAAGAGTTTCTGGAACCTCCTTAAAAGGTGAAAGAACTTTATATAAATTCAATAATTCACTTTTCATTGAAGAGTCAATATCAAAAGTTTTCATTGATTTATCTAAACTATCCTCTGTAATTTGCCAAAAATCCTTGTGTCTTCCCATAAGACTTCTAAGCCAGGTGTATTCTAGCTGAGTTGTTCTCCAAAAATTTGCAAAACCTTCCCACTTAGCTCCAATCTTGTCTTTACATTTTTCAGCAGCTGAATTGACATCAAACAATGTGCCATAAGCATCAAAAATTATTGCTTTAATATTTTTCATAAATTAACTTAACACAAATGAGTAATATTAGATTATTTTTTTCAGATACTTTATCAGGAAACATGATTGATAAACTCGATAAGAATCAATCACATTATTTAAGTAAAGTAATGAGAGTAAAAGAAAATGAGGTTTTTTCATTATTTAATAAAGAGGGAGAGTGGGAGGCAAAAGTTTTAGGAATATTCAAAAATATTGTTGAATTTAAAATAATAAAACAACTAAGACAAAAAGAGATTACCAAAGAATTATGGTTAGCGTTTTCTCCTATCAAATCAAATTATCAGAATTTTATGCTGCAAAAAGCAACAGAGCTTGGAGTTACAAAATTTTTACCAATTATTTTTGATAGAACAGTGGTAAGAAAAATTAATAAAGATCGCATTGAAAAAATTGTAATTGAGGCCAGTGAACAATCAAACCGTATCAATGTACCAACAATTGAAGAGGCTCAAGATTTAAATGGCTTTCTCAAAAAAAATTCGATGAATCTAATTTTTACAGATTTAAATTCAAATATTAAAAAAATTGATAAATCAAAATTTACAGATAAGCCTGTTTGTATAATCATAGGTCCAGAGGGAGATTTTTCAGAGACTGAAAGAGAGAAGATTCTCTCTTTTAAGGGCGTTCAACCTATTAAAATTAATGAGAATATTTTAAGGTCAGAAACCGCGGTCATATCTGCAATTTCGATCGTAAATTATGTGATTAATTGATAAATTGTCGCGAAAACTAAAGTGTAATTTTTATAAAAGAGCTTTATATAGCTATTAAAAATGAATAAATTTTTATTTATATTTTCGTCGCTTTTCATATCGCAAAATGCTTTTGCTAACCAACCAGTCGACTGGCAATTAGGTTTTCAAAAAGCAGCTTCGGAATCAATGAGAGAGATAGTTGCTTTTCATGATTATCTATTATTACCAATAATAATCGCAATTAGTGTATTTGTTTTATTTTTAATGTTGTATGCGTGCATAAGATTTAGAGCTTCAGCAAACCCCAATCCATCTAAAAGAACACACAACGTTGCAGTTGAAGTTTTATGGACACTAATACCATGTTTAATTTTAATTGTAATTGCAGTTCCCTCATTTAAAATTTTATATAAACAAGATGCAATACCAAAAGCAGATTTAACAATTAAAGCAATCGGTTATCAGTGGTATTGGGGATATGAATATCCTGATGAAAATATTATTTTTGAGTCTTACATGGTAGAAGATAAAGATTTACGATCAGATCAACCTAGACTTCTAGCGGTAGATAACGAAGTTGTTGTGCCAGTTAACAAAGTTGTAAAGGTTTTAATCACTGCAAACGATGTATTACATGCTTGGGCTTTACCATCGTTTGGTGTAAAAAGAGATGCTGTTCCTGGAAGAATTAACGAGACATGGTTCAAAGCTGAAAAAGTAGGAACCTATTATGGTCAGTGCTCTGAACTTTGCGGTATTAAACATGCATTTATGCCCATCACCGTTAAAGTTGTAACTGATGAGGAATATGAGGATTGGTTATCTGAGGCAAAAGAAAAATTTGCAAAAGAGGAAATAGAAAATAATAATCTTAAATTAGTGAGTAAATAAATATGTATACACAAACAGCTTCGCACGACGATCATCATACACCAACAGGTTGGAAACGTTGGGCTTATTCTACAAATCATAAAGACATCGGAACAATGTATCTAATTTTTGCAATTGTTGCTGGAGTTATTGGAACTGCATTTTCAGTTATAATGAGAATGGAGTTAATGCATCCGGGCGATGGAATTTTGGGTGGAAACTATCATTTGTATAATGTGTTAGTGACAGGTCATGGATTGATAATGATTTTCTTTATGGTAATGCCAGCCATGATAGGTGGTTTTGGTAATTGGTTTGTTCCAATTATGATTGGTGCACCTGATATGGCATTCCCGCGGATGAATAATATTTCTTTTTGGTTATTACCCGTTTCATTAACGTTATTAATATTGTCAATTTTTGCCGATGGTCCTCCAGGACAAACTGGAGTTGGAGGTGGATGGACAATATATCCTCCTTTATCTTCAAAAGCTGGACAACCTGGTCCTGCAATGGATTTAGCGATTTTAAGTTTACACTTGGCTGGTGCTTCATCAATTTTAGGAGCAGTTAATTTTATCACAACAATTCTTAATATGAGAACTCCTGGAATGACTTTACACAAGATGCCATTATTTGCTTGGTCAATTTTAGTAACTGCTTTTTTATTGTTATTGTCTTTACCAGTTCTAGCAGGAGCGATAACAATGCTATTAACTGATAGGAACTTTGGAACCGCCTTTTTTGAAGCTCAAACTGGAGGAGACCCAGTGTTGTTTCAACATTTATTCTGGTTCTTTGGCCATCCAGAAGTTTATATTTTAATTCTACCAGGATTTGGAATGATTAGTCATATTGTTTCAACATTTTCTAGAAAACCAGTTTTTGGCTATTTAGGTATGGCTTATGCGATGGTCGCAATCGGAATAGTTGGCTTCGTAGTTTGGGCTCACCATATGTATACTGTTGGATTAAGTACAGATACAAAAGCTTATTTCTTAGCAGCCACTATGATTATTGCTGTTCCTACTGGAATAAAAATCTTTTCTTGGATAGCAACTATGTGGGGAGGATCGATCTCATTTAAAACTCCAATGATGTGGGCACTAGGTTTTATCTTTATGTTTACAGTTGGCGGAGTGACAGGTGTAGTTTTAGCAAACGCAGGAGTAGATACTGCAATGCACGATACTTATTATGTAGTAGCTCACTTTCATTATGTTCTCTCATTAGGAGCTGTATTTGCAATATTTGCTGGTTTCTATTATTGGTTTTCAAAAATGTCTGGTTACGAATATTCAGAGTGGCTAGGTCAATTACATTTTTGGTTAACTTTTATTGGTGTGAATTTGATTTTCTTTCCACAGCATTTTTTAGGATTAGCAGGTATGCCTAGAAGATATGCTGATTATCCAGATGCATTTGCAGGTTGGAATTATATTTCTTCAATAGGATCCTATATAGCAGTTGCTGGCTTAGCTGTATTTTTTGTGAATTTGAT
Source organism: uncultured Pelagibacteraceae bacterium (assembly GCA_902577125.1). Taxonomy (GTDB): domain Bacteria; phylum Pseudomonadota; class Alphaproteobacteria; order Pelagibacterales; family Pelagibacteraceae; genus Pelagibacter. The sequence goes on from CACGXX010000019.1 coordinate 5,395, forward strand.
TTATGCTTTTGCAAAAAAGAAAGCTGCAGCGCAGAATCCTTGGGGAGAAGGAGCAACAACTTTAGAGTGGACCGTTCCATCTCCACCAAATTTCCACACTTTTGAGGAATTACCAAAGTTTGTAGATGATCAAGAGACTGGGAAATCTCATAGCTAGAAATAAAAGCTTTTAAATTGATGAGTAGTTCAAAATTAAAAAAAGATAATCTGTCTCAAGAAGACTTACTAAATTTTTCCGAATTATTTAAATTGATGAAACCAAGAGTAATGTCGCTTGTGATATTTACTTGTGCGGTTGGATTATTAACAGCCCCAACTATGGTTTCAACTCAAGATGCAATAATTGGAATATTACTAGTTTCAATGGGCGCAGGAGCAGCAGGAGCATTAAACATGTGGTATGAGTCTGATCTTGATGCTTTAATGAGTAGAACTTGCCTAAGGCCAATACCAACAGGCAAAGTTAATAAAAATCAGGCTCTTATATTTGGAATAACTTTATCGGTTATTTCAGTAGTTGCACTAGATTATTTTACAAATCGAGTATCTGCAGGAATATTACTTTTTACAATTATATTTTATGTTTTAATTTATACAATTTGGCTGAAAAAAAGAACCTCACAGAACATCGTTATTGGTGGTGCGGCTGGAGCTCTCCCTCCTGTTATAGGCTGGACTATTGCTACAGGATCTTTATCTCTTGAACCTCTTGTATTTTTTTTAATTATTTTCTTTTGGACTCCATCACATTTTTGGGCATTAAGCTTATATAAATCAGAAGATTATAAAAAAGCTAATATACCCATGCTTCCCCTAACAAATGGGATAGAGAGCACTAAAGTAAATATTTTTGTCTACTCTTTGATAATGCTTCCAGTTATAATTTTTCCATATGTAATCAACTTTGTAGGACTTGTTTTTCTTATTCCATCATTGTTATTAACTATTTATTATAATTATCTATGTTTCGATCTTTATAAATTTAAAAAAAATAAATTTAGTGCAAAAAAAGCTAAATCAATATTTGGCTATTCTATTTTATATTTGTTTTTGGTTTTTGTGCTTTTTCTGATAGATAAGATTTTATGATTATACCAGATAAAAAAACTAAGAAAAAAAATATCAAGACAGCATTAGCAATTATTGCCTTCATGATTTTTCTTTTTTTATTTACATTATATAATACTGGAGTTTTTGATAGAGCCATATGATACAAAAAAAAAATCTTACACCATTAGTCCTTATAGGAATATTTGTATTTATGTTGGGTTTATCCTACGCTGCAGTACCTTTATATGATTTATTTTGTAGAGTAACGGGTTTTGGAGGTACTACTCAAATTTCAAACAGTGCTCCTAAAATAGTTCTTAACAAAGTTGTAAGTGTCAGATTTGATACTAATGTGAATAATTTACCTTGGGATTTTAAAGCAAAATCGAATGTTATAGATGTGAAAGTTGGCCAAGTTAACAAAATAGAGTTTGAAGTTGAAAATTATAGTAGCGAACCAACTGCCGGTGTAGCAAGTTTTAACGTATCACCAGCAAGTTTTGGAAAATATTATAGTAAACTTGGCTGTTTTTGTTTTGAAAAACAAGAACTAAAAGCAGGAGAAAAAGCCACCTATGTAATGACTTTTTATCTAGACCCTGAAATGATTAATGATCCAAGTGTTAAAAACCTAGAAGATGTAACTATGTCGTATACTTTTTTCTCGACAGATTATTATAAACAATCATAATTCAAAAAAATGTCAGCTGAAAAAAAACATGATTATCACTTAGTAGATCCAAGTCCTTGGCCTATTTATGTTTCGTTTTCTTGCCTAGTATTAGCTATAGGTGCTGTGTATTACATGCATTCAGATGTTTCATGGGGAATGTATCTTGGATTAGCTCTTTTAATTTATGGTGCATATATGTGGTTCAGAGATGTCGTCATTGAAGCAGAACATCAAGGTCATCATACCCCAGTAGTCCAAATTCATCACCGTTATGGAATGACATTATTTATCGCATCTGAGGTAATGTTTTTTGTTGCTTGGTTTTGGGCTTACTTTGACGTTAGTCTATTCCCAAATGATTTTGTTGGAAACGTGTGGCCACCTAAAGATATTGTGACTTTTGATCCTTGGGATATACCTTTGATTAATACATTAGTTTTACTATTATCAGGCACAACAGTCACTTGGTCTCACCATTCATTATTAGAAGGTGATAGAAAAGGTTTCATACAAGGATTAGTGCTAACAGTAATTCTTGGAGCATTTTTTACAGCACTTCAAGCATATGAATATCATCATGCTACATTTGCTTTTTCAGATCATATTTATGGTTCTGTTTTTTACATGGCAACAGGCTTTCATGGCTTCCATGTTATAGTTGGAACAATTTTTTTAGCAGTATGTTTATGGAGAGGAAAATTAGGTCATTTTACTAAAGACCATCATTTTGGTTTTGAAGCAGCTGCATGGTACTGGCATTTTGTTGACGTTGTTTGGTTATTTTTGTTTGCTGCAATATATATTTGGGGAAGTTAATTTGATCCTTGAAACATAAGTTTTTATTTTCCGTCTTTATAATTTTCTTTATTTTTGTTTTTATTGGACTAGGTACGTGGCAAATTATCCGTCTAAATTGGAAAAATAATTTAATTTTAGAAATTGAAAATTCATTAAAAAATCCTCCAGTTGAATTAGCTCAATCAAACAAAGAAAATTTTCTTAAAATTAAAACTTCAGGGTCTATAGATTTTGATAAGCAAATTTATTTATACAATTTAAATGAGTCTGGTACTCCTGGATTTGAAGTAATAAATCCAATTACCATTGGGGATGAAAATTTTTTGATAAATAGAGGTTGGATACCATTTGAAAAGAAGGGTACTCAAGAAATAAACGTATTTGATCAAAAAAATATTATCGGAACCCTAAAATTACAAGGTAGAAAAAATATCTTTAAGCCAGATAATGATTTAGATGAAAATTACTGGTTTAGTTTAAATAGAGAAGATATCTTAAAATTTACAGGTAAAAATTTTTCTAAATATATTATTTATTTAGATGGAAATTATCAGTTCCCTAGACCTAAAAAAATTACTGCAAATATTTCTAATAATCATCAAAAATACGCTATTACTTGGTTTTCGTTAGCGCTTTCAATTCTTTTGCTATATTTATATTTTAGAAAAAAGAATTATTAAATGAATTACATTAGCACAAGAAATAATCAAAAAAACTTTTCTTTTAAAGATGTTTTCCTCAAAGGATTGGCTGATGATGGAGGACTTTTTGTTCCTAAATCAATTAAACAATTCCAAAAGGAAGAATTAGATAATCTAAAAAATCTTAGTTACAATGATTTAGCTGCTGAAATAATTTATCCATTTATAGGAGATTTCATGTCTAAAGATGATCTAATCTCTATGATTTCAAAATCATATTCAAATTTTAGATCTGACGATGTTGTTAAAATTTCTAATCTCGGAAATCTAAAAGTATTAGAACTATTTCATGGACCCACACTTGCTTTTAAAGATATCGCAATGCAACTGATTGGTAATTTTTATCAATACCATTTAGACCGTGATCAAAAAAAAATTAATATAATAGTAGCAACCTCAGGTGATACTGGTGCAGCTGCAATCGATGCTTTGAAGGGAAAAAATAATTTAAATGTTTTTGTATTACACCCAAATAATAAAATTTCACCTGTACAAAGAAGGTTAATGACAATACATGAGGAGAATAACGTATTTAATATTGCAGTAGAGGGCAACTTTGATGACTGTCAAAATTTAGTAAAAGCAATGTTCAATGACGAAAAATTTTCAAAAGCGATTAATATGTCAGGTGTAAATTCAATTAATTGGGCAAGAATTATTGCTCAATCGGTATATTATTTTTACGCTTTCTTTAAAGTTGGAAATGGTCAGCCTTTATCCTTTTCTGTTCCAACAGGAAACTTTGGTGATATTTATGCTGGATACTTAGCAAAAAAATTAGGCCTTCCAATTGATAAGCTAATCGTAGCTACAAATAAAAATGACATACTTCATAGAGCCATATCAGGCGGCGACTATAGTCAAAAGAAAGTTGAGGAAACAAATACTCCAAGTATGGATATACAAATAGCAAGTAATTTTGAGAGGCTTTTATATGATGTAAAAGATTGTAACTCAGAAGTTACAAAAGGTGTAATGGCTGAAATAAAAAATAATACCTATAAAATTGATAAAAACGATTTAGATAAAATCAAAAAGAATTTTGTATCTGAGATGCTTGATGAAAATGAAACTGTTAAAATGATAAAAACTATCAATGATGAACATCAGATGGTAGTTGATCCGCATACTGCAGTAGGTATTGGTGCTGTTAGAAAATTAGGGTTGGAAAAAAATTGTGTTGTATTATCAACTGCACACCCGTGTAAATTTCCAAAGGCAATAGAAGATGCAATATCAAAAACTGAAAATTTACCAGAAAGTCTTAAATATGTTTATGACAGAAAAGAAAAATTTGAGCTTCTTTCAAATGATATTGAAAAAGTTAAAAAATATGTAATGAATTCGATATGAAAATTAAAATAAAAGATCAACTTCCAGACACAGAGATTTTTCAACTTATTGATGGAGAGCCTCAAAAAAGTAACTTAAGAGAAATCATAGGTAATGGAAAAATTGTTTTGTTTGGTTTACCTGGAGCATTTACATCAACTTGCTCCAAACTTCACTTACCAGGTTTTGTAGCTAATGCAGATAAAATCAAATCAAAAGGAATAGAAAATATATTTTGTTTATCAGTCAATGACCCTTATGTAATGAATGGCTGGGGAGAGATTAATAATACTGGAGATAAAATTAAAATGTTATCTGACCCATATTTAATATTTACGAAAGCAATCGGTGCGGAAGTTGATAGAAATGCAAAAGGAATGGGAATTAGATCAAATCGTTATTTGATGGTTATTGAAAATTTTACAGTTATTAAAATTCATGAAGAAGAAGAGACTAAAGAATGCGGCTTAACTTCAGCTGAAAATTTATTAGATAACTTATTGTAAATAGGTCTTAATTTATGACACTTGAAATTATTATAATTTTACTAACTATCATCCTTGCAGTTTATTTTTTATTTAGACCTACATCAAAAAAGGAAAAAGACAGGTTTGAAGATAAAGACAATTGGAGAGGTGGGTTTTAGATAAAAAAATTTTAGGAATCATGGTTCTGAGTTGGTTGCAAATTGTACCAATTATAATTTTGCAGCATTTTTAGCCAGCAAATCTACCTCATTATTTAATTTATCAGTTGAATGCGCTTTTACCCAATTCCAACTTATATCAAATTCACTATTTAGTTGGTCTAATTCTGTCCAAAGTTCTTTATTACTCACTTCTTTTTTGTTTGCAGTCTTCCATCCATTTTTTTTCCAATTATATATCCACTCTGTTATTCCAGATTTTAAATATTTAGAGTCAGTAAAAATTTGAACTTTGCTTCCTTTTGGAATTTTTTTGAGAGCTTCTATAGGCGCTAATAATTCCATCTGATTATTTGTAGTATTTTTTTTGTTACCTTTAATTTCAGTTTTTTTTCCATCATATAATATTATAGCTGCCCAGCCACCTTGACCCGGATTGCCAATGCATGACCCATCAGTGTATATTTTAATCATTAATCCAAATAATCTTTATAAGTTCTTAAATTATTATGTATTACAAGCTTTTGATAATATTCTCTTGGATCTTTTATTTTAATTAATGCTGTCTTAGGAGTGTTCGAATAATCATAAAGTCTAGTCATAAAATATCTAATTGCAGCACCACGACATAAAATATTTAATGATTTCTTCTCTTTAATTAAGATTTTCCTAATTTTTTCATAACCTTTTATTAAATTTTTGACTTTCTTTTTGTTCAACACAAACTTTGATTTTTTTTTATCAAAACATAATGCATTTACACAAATTGCAATTTCATACATAAAATAGTCATTAGCTGCAAAATAAAAATCGATTACCCCTGACAATCTATTATTTTTAAAAAAGATATTATCGATAAACAAATCTCCATGAATTACCCCGTTCGGTAAATTTTTAGGCCATTTCATTTTAATATCTTTAAAATTATTTTTTAAAAATTTTTCTACATTTGTAAATTTTTTTGACTTAAATCTTATACTTTTCAGTAATGGATTTAGATTTTTAACACCCATAGAGTTTTTTCTAGTAAAATTCATTTTTTTTGTAGATTGGTGCATTTCAGCAATCATTTTGCCAATGTCATAACAGTTTTTAAAATTAAGTGATTTTTTATCTTTTCCATTTAGAAAGGAAACTATGCATGCAGCTTTATTTTTTAAATTAATTAAATACCCACCACCTTTTTTTGTTTGTGGTTTCGGGCAATTTATTTTTGATTTATTCAATTTATCCATCAAATTCATAAAAAAAGGCAATTCTTTTTTTGATACTCTTTTTTCGAAAATTGTTAGTATAAATTTTTTATTCTTTGATTTTAGTAAATAGTTTGTATTTTCAATTCCTTGTTTTATACCTTTAAATTCTAAAATTTTTTCTATATCAAATTTTCTATTAATATAAGAAATGTCTTTTTTACTTATTTTCGTATAAACAGCCATTTTAGTTTAATTTTTTCGGTGCTTTGAAAACAACATTTTCTTTGATTATTTCTACTTCATCTATACTGACTGTAAATTTATTTTTAAGCTCATCTATAAAATTATTGACCAAAATTTCTGGTGCGGAAGCCCCAGAGGAAATTCCAATTATATTTGAGTTTTTGATTAAATCGAATGGTATTTCACTTTGTGAATGAATTAATAGCGAGTTAGAGCAGCCAGATTTTTTTGCGACCTCTACTAATCTAACTGAATTAGATGAATTTCTACTACCAATTACAAAAAATAAATCACATTTTTTTGCAATATTTTTTACAGCCAATTGTCTATTCGTTGTGGCGTAACAAATATCTTCTTTCATTGGTTCTTTTATATTAGGAAATCTATCTTTTAAGATTTGAATTATATCTTTTGTATCATCTACTGATAGCGTTGTTTGGGTTACATATGAAATTTTTTTGTTGTTGTGAGGTTTATATTTTTTGGCCTCATCCTCATTTTGAACAAGATCAATTGATCCTTCTGGTAATTGACCCATGGTACCGATTACTTCAGGGTGATTTTGATGTCCTATCAAAATTAAATGATACCCAGCTTTATGTAAATTTTCCGCTTCTCTATGTACTTTGGATACCAATGGACATGTAGCATCTATATAAGTCATGTTATAGTTTTTAGCATCTTCCGGTATTTTTTTTGGAACACCATGTGCAGAAAAAATAACTGGCCTTGTTTTATCTTCTATCTCCTCCAGCTCCTCAACAAAGATGGCACCCTTATTTTTTAAATCGTCGACAACATATTTATTATGCACAATTTCATGGCGAACATAAACTGGAGCACCAAATTTTTTGATTGATTTTCTCTACAATTTCTATAGCTCTCTCAACGCCTGCACAGAAACCTCTTGGTGAAGAAAGTAATATTTTCAAATGTTTATTTTTCATTTTTTTCAATCAAATACTCAAGCAATATATGTGGAAAGGTCAAAGACGCCAAACCTATAAATATAATTTTAAGAATTGAACTTTCTAAATTGTAAGTATTATTTAGTAAATAAAGGCCAATTGCACAAAAAATAGCTGTAATAATTGTTAGTGGTAAAGCCTTTTTTACAAAGATTTTAAATCCATTACCAAGGTCATCCCTGTCTAATTCAGACATTAACGAGATACTATGTCTTACAGAGTGTAAAAAGCAGAAATAAATTGTAAAAGCTACTAATGGAGAAAAATAATAATTTATTATTATAATTGAAAAATAATCTAAAAATATTGTGAATTTCTTTAGCTCAAAATTTTTTGTAAATAGTAGAATGTTTGCTAAAGTTGATAGAATAATACAATATAATAATATTTTTTTCGACTCTATTAAATCTAAAAAATTGTAGAAATTTTCATTTTCAATAAATAGTAATTTGAATATTGATATTGTCTCATTGAAATGGAAATA
>CACGXX010000020.1:0-13373 GCA_902577125.1 uncultured Pelagibacteraceae bacterium
AGTCTAAATTAGAGAGCAAAGTAGACTTAGTTCAGAAAATGACAAACTATCACCTTGATACAGGCGGAAAGAGATTAAGAGCCTTACTAACTTTAGGTTCTGCAAAATTATGTGGATATGCAAAAGGAACTAGAGATATTAATTTGGCTGCTTGTGTAGAACTTATTCACTCAGCAACTTTAATGCATGATGATGTAATAGATAATGGATCTATTAGAAGGGGGAGAAAAACTTTAAACAAAGTTTGGGATAATCACTCTTCTGTTTTAGTTGGAGATTATTTACTTAGTAGATGTTTTGAAATGATGGTAGATGACGGAAATATTGAGGTTTTAAAATTATTATCTTCAACTTCCTCTAAGATTGCACAAGGAGAAGTTCTTCAATTACAACACAGAGGAGAGGTAGATATGTTGGAGGAAACTTATTTAAGAATAATTTCTGCGAAAACTGCTGAATTATTTGCAGCAGCTACCAAAGTTGGTGCAATTTTGTCAGATGTGTCATCAAAAGAAAAAGAGGCTTTAGAATTTTACGGAAGGAATTTGGGATTAACTTTTCAAATAGCTGATGATACTTTAGATTACAATTCTGAGTCAAAATTATTTGGAAAAAAAATTGGCAAAGATTTTTATGAAGGGAAAATTACTCTGCCAATAATCTTATTATTTCAAAAAGCAAATCTTAAAGAAAAGGAAAGTCTGAAAGGTATTTTTTTAAAAAGTAGAAGAGATGAAAATGATTTTAATTATACATTATCTTTAATCAAACAATATGAAATTATTAAAAAATGTTATCTAAAAGCAAATCATTACATAAATTTAGCGTCAAACTCATTATCGATATTTAAAGACTGTAATGAAAGAAATATTCTTGAAAATTTAACTTCATTTAGTTTGTCTAGAGATTTTTAAGGACTTAAAAGACTTTTTGTCCAACTACCATTTTTATCTAAAGAATACTTTAATCTTTCATGTATTCTGTTATCTCCATCTAACCAAAATTCAATTGTGGAAGGTGTTAAATTCCAACCAGACCAATGGCTTGGCCTAGGTACATTATCTTTGTCATTATATTTTTTTTTATAATTCTCCAAAGCATCTAAAAGTTCATCTCTATTTTGGAGAATACTACTTTGTTTTGAAGCCCAAGCACCTATTCTGCTATCATATGCTCTTGAGTTATAGTACTCATCAGCAGTTTGATCATCTACTTGTTTCAATGTTCCAACTATCCTTATTTGTCTTAGCAAACTTTTCCAATGAAAGCACATTGTAGCATTCGGGTTTTCTTTAATTTCATTACCTTTCTGACTGTTTAAATTTGTATAAAAAACAAATCCTTTTTCACTATGACCTTTAAGCAGAACCATTCTTACTGAGGGAATACCATCTTTATTTGCCGTACCAAGTGCTAAAGCATTAGGATCATTAATTTCTTTTTTTTTAGCCTCCTCAAACCATCTTTGAAATAGTTCAAATGGATTATCAAGATCTAAGAAGCATTTATTAAGCCCAAGTGAGTTTTTTTGATTCATAATTTTAACAAAATAATCTATACAATATAAATAATGTCATTTAATACTTTTGGAAAGTCTTTTCGTTTTACAACTTGGGGAGAATCCCATGGTCCAGCTATAGGATGTGTTATAGATGGATGTCCACCATTAATACCATTAAAAGAAGCGGATATTCAAAAAGAATTAAACAAACGAAAACCTGGGCAATCAAAGTTTACTACTCAAAGGAAGGAAAGTGACAAAGTTCAAATTCTTTCAGGAGTTTTTGAGGGAAAAACGACTGGGACACCAATATCATTGATAATTTACAATGAGGATATGCGTTCAAAGGATTATAATGATATCAAAGATAAATTTAGACCAGGACATGCTGATTTCACATATTTTAAAAAGTATGGAATAAGAGACTACAGAGGTGGTGGTAGATCATCTGCAAGAGAAACAGCTGCAAGAGTTGCAGCAGGTGCTGTGGCAAAAAAAGTTTTAGAAAATAAATTAGGAAAAAAATTCAAAATCACTGGAGCTGTAACCCAACTTGGAATATTAGGATGTGATACTAATAAATGGGATGATAAGATAATTTCCAAAAATCCATTTTTTTGCCCAGATAAATCAATGTTAAAAATTTGGGAAAAATACTTATTAAGTATTAGAAAAGCTGGATCGTCATGTGGAGCGATAATCGAAGTAAGAGCGAATGGTATTCCTGCTGGTTTAGGAGCACCTATATACTCAAAATTAGACTCTGACATAGCATCAGCTATGATGAGTATAAATGCTGTTAAAGGAGTTAATATTGGCTCAGGTATGAACTCAGCACAATTATCAGGTGAGGAAAATTCAGATGAAATTTCTCAAAATAGAAAAAAAACAAAATTTAAATCTAATAACGCTGGAGGGATACTGGGAGGCATTTCTTCAGGTCAAGAGATTATTGTCTCTTTTGCTGTAAAGCCAACTTCTTCAATTTTAAAAAGTAGAAAAACAATCAATAAATTTGGAAAGAATACAAGTATATCAGTAAAAGGTAGACATGATCCATGTGTGGGTATAAGAGCTGTACCTGTGGGTGAAGCAATGTTATCTTGTGTTTTATTAGATCATTATCTTCTACACAAAGCTCAGTGTAGTTAATTTTGTTTTTTCAAAACTATATTAGAATTAAGTAAATCTAAAACTTTTTCCTCAATTGAAACTGAGTCAAGATTTGCCACTTTATACATTTTATCTGGAGTATCCTGATCAATAAAAATATCTGGTAACGTTAATGATCTAAATTTTAAATTAGAGTCCATTAAACCTTTTTTTGTCAAAAAATTTACCACATGAGATCCAAAACCACCAATTGAACCCTCCTCTATAGTCATGATCGCTTCATGAGTTGTAGCTAATTGCCAAATAAGATTTTCATCTAAAGGTTTTGCAAACCTTGCATCAACAACTGTTATTGGCACACCTTTTTTTAATAAATTTTCTGCAGCCTTCAAAGTTTCATTCAATCTTGCTCCAAAATTAAGGATAGCTAATTTTTTTCCCTCTTTGATAATTTTTGATTTCCCTATCTCAATTTTCTCATTTATTGAAGGCAAAATTGAACCTAATCCTGTTCCTCTTGGATACCTAAATGCACAAGGTCTATCATTAATCTCCGTTGAGGTATTTATCATTCTTACAAGCTCAGCTTCATCACTTGCTGCCATAACAATAAAATTTGGTAAAGTAGTTAAATATGTTGTATCAAAACTTCCAGCATGTGTTGGTCCATCAGCCCCAACTAGTCCCGCTCTATCAATCGCGAATCTAACCGGTAAACTTTGAATTGCTACGTCATGAACTACTTGATCATAAGCTCTTTGAAGAAAAGTGGAATAAATAGCTGCATAGGGTTTAAAGTTTTCAGTAGCTAAACCTGCAGCAAATGTAACGGCATGTTGCTCCGCAATTCCAACGTCAAAAGTCCTATCTGGAAATTCTTTACGAAAAATATCAAGACCGGTGCCATCAGGCATTGCAGCTGTAATAGCTACAATTTTACTGTCCTTTTTAGCATGTTGAATCAAGGTGTTTGCGAAAACTTTTGTATATGATGGTAATTTACTTACACTCTTAAATTGTTCACCAGTTTTTACATTAAATTTTGATACTCCATGATAATTATCCTTTGCTTCCTCTGCGAAAGTATAACCTTTTCCTTTTTTTGATTTAATGTGAATTAAAATTGGTCCTTCATGCTTAGAGTCTCTAGCATTTTTTAAAATTGGAATTAATGAATTTAAATCGTGACCATCTATTGGGCCAATGTAATAAAATCCGAGTGAACTGAACAAAGTTCCACCTGTCACAGCTGATCTTAGTAAATCTTCTGCTTTACCAGCCTTAGCACTAAATCTTTTTGAAAAAGCTGACATAATTAATTTAATAGTCTCTCTAAGACTAAAATAAATCTTTCCTGAAAAAATTTTTGCTAAATAAGTGCTCATTGCTCCAACCGGTCTAGCAATTGACATATCATTATCATTTAGAATTACGATCATCTTAGTTTTTGAAGCACCAGCATTATTCATAGCTTCATAAGCCATTCCTGCACTGATTGCCCCGTCACCAATTACTGCAATTACATTGTCTGATTTATTAGACAGTTTGTTTGCTTCTGCTATACCTAGAGCTGATGAAATTGATGTTGAGCTGTGTGCAGCACCAAAGGGATCATATTCACTCTCTGATCTTTTTGTAAAACCAGAAAGACCATTTCCTTGTCTAAGAGTTCTTATTCTATCTTTTCTGCCAGTTAAAATTTTATGTGGATAGCACTGATGACCCACATCCCAGATTAACTTATCATTGGGTGTATTAAAAATATAATGTAAAGCAACAGTTAATTCTACAACTCCAAGACTTGCTCCAAGATGACCACCGGTCACCGAGACAGCATCAATCATTTCCTCTCTTAATTCATCAGCAACTTTTTGTAATTTTGACTCAGGTAATTTTTTTAAATCCGATGGAAAATTTATTTCATCTAACAGTTCGTATTTTTTTTTCATTTATTTCTATTCAAAATATAATTTAATGTTTCTGACAAATTTCTTGATTTAGATCCATATTTTTTTAATTTACTTTTTATTCTTAAGATTAAATTATTAGCATATTTAATAGTATTTTTGTATCCTAGTAAACTAATTAAGGTAGCTTTTCCTTTTTTTTTATCCTTACCAGTTTTTTTTCCTGCAACAAGCAAACTTCCTTTATAATCAATCAAATCATCAGCAACCTGAAATAACAAACCTATATCAGCACCAATATTTTCAAATTTCTTAATATCACTTTTATTTTTTTTCTTAATTATTAATGGTGCTGCACAACAAAAGCTAAAAAGTTTTCCAGTTTTTTTAATTTCCATCTCTTCAATTTTTTTTTGAGAAATTTTCTTACGTTCATAATTTAAATCTAAATATTGACCTCCTGCTATTCCAAGATGGCCTGAGCTTTCAGAAATTTTATTAATTAAATCAATCTTAATTTTTTCACTAATTCTTAAGTCTTTATGACTTAAAATTTCAAAAGCCATTGTTAAAAGTGAATTTCCAGCTAAAACTGCAGTAGCCTCTCCAAATTTTACATGTGCTGATGGTTTGCCTCTTCTTATAGAGTCATCATCCATACATGGTAAATCGTCATGTATTAATGAATACGCATGAATACATTCAACCGCAGCACCAATAACGATAAGTGTTCTATAATCTAACTTAAATAGAGACCCAACATCAATTAAAATTTTGGATCTTATTTTTTTTCCTCCAGAAAAAAGACCGTATTTCATTGCAACTATTAAATTTGATTTTTTTTGTTTGGCAATAAATCTTCTTAAAAACAAATTTGTATCTTTTGCAATTTTATTTAATTTTCTTTGCATTTTTTTTTTTATTAATCTTGGATATTTTTTCTTTTGTTTTCTCATTTATTTCTTTGGTATTTTTTTGAAATTTTTTCTCAATTATATTATTGAGTTTAATTAAATCTTGATACTTGTCTAAAGAGTTTCCTAAATCCTTTTGATTTTCCAATTCTTCAATCATCTTATTTGCCTCAGTGGTTAATTCTTCAAGAGATAATGAATTATAATCATTTGGTAAATTTTTATCTTTCATATAATACTCTCAAATAATACATGAAAATTAATCTTGCAAATATTAAAAAAGCGAGGAATCTCTTAAATAAAAGAGAGTGTGTTGCCATACCAACCGAAACTGTTTATGGAATAGCTGGGAATGCATATTCTGATACAGCGTGTAAAAAAATATTTAGATTAAAAAAAAGACCAATGAATAACCCTCTGATTATTCATTATTATGATTTAAAAAAATTGAAAAATGATTGTGATCTAAACGCTGATTTTTTAAAATTATACAAAAGATTTTGTCCTGGGCCAATAACATTTATCTTAAATCAAAAAAAAAAATCAAAAATTTCAAAAGTAGCAACTAATAAAAAAAATACTCTTGCTGTGAGATTTCCAAAACATCCAGTAGCAAGAATTCTGTTGAAATATTTGAAATTTCCTATCGCAGCACCTAGTGCAAATATATCTTCAAGAGTTAGTGCAGTAACTTCTTCAGATGTAAAAGACGATTTTGGAAAAAAAATTAAGTATATACTTGAAGGTGGAAGATCTTCGGTTGGGGTTGAGTCTACAATTATTGATCTAAGAAAAAAACCAAAAATTTTAAGATTAGGTGGTTTAGAAGTTGGAACTATCCAAAAAATATTAAAGAAGAAAATTTCAATAAATACAAATCCTTCAAAAATTTCAGCTCCTGGCCAATTAAAAATTCATTATTCACCTGGAATCCCAATCAGACTTAATGTTAAAAAAATAAAAAAAGATGAGGCTTTTTTACTAATCAAGAAAAATAAGATTAACAAAACGAACTATTATTTTTTATCAAAAAAGGGCGATTTAAAAGAAGCTGCAAAAAATCTGTACACCATTTTGAGAAAGATAAAAAAAGATAATTACAAATCTATTGCTGTAGACAAAATCCCAAATATAGGAATCGGCAAAACTATTAACGATAGATTAATAAGGGCTTCAAAATTTTAATGACTATTCCTCTTGAAATAATTGATTTATCAAAAACTTATGACACAAAAGAAGCTGTTCGAGATATTTCTTTTAAAGTAAATAAAAATGAAATCATTGGAATTCTTGGACCTAACGGATGTGGTAAAACTACAACAATAGGTATGATACTAGGTTTACTAAAGCCTACTAAAGGGAAGGTTCTTATAAATGGTATTGAAATTGAAAAACAAAGAGTTGAATTATTGAATAAATTAAATTTTATTTCACCATATATTGAGTTACCAAAAAAATTAACTGTAAAACAAAATCTTGAAGTTTATGGAAGACTTTATGATGTAAGAGAACTTGGAATCAAAATTGATTATCTTTGTGAAAAATTGAGGCTTAATGAATTTATTAATAAAATAACAGGAGAACTTTCCTCTGGTCAAAAAAATAGGGTCAGTCTAGCAAAATCTATAATTAATGATCCATCAGTTCTTCTTCTTGATGAACCAACTGCATCTCTAGATCCTGAAACAGGAGATTTTGTTAGGAGTTTTTTAGAGGAATACCAAAAAGAAAAAAAAACCTCTATTCTGCTTGCTTCGCATAACATGGCAGAAGTTGAGAGATTATGTTCTTCAGTTCTAATGATGAATAAAGGATCTATTATTGATCAAGGAACTCCTGGCGAATTAATTAAGAAACATGGAAGGAGAAATATGGAGGAAGTTTTTTTAAAACTTACAAGAGATTTAATATGAATCTAAATAAAATGTATGGACTTTTTTTGAGACATTTTTATCTCATCAAAAGTTCTTTACCAAGAGTTTTGGATTTAATTTATTGGCCAACGATACAAATTATTCTTTGGGGATTTATTTCTAAATTTTTTTCAATTTATAGTGATTATTACAATAATACACTTGGAATAATTCTTACATGCGCAATTCTTTACGACATTCTTTTTAGATCTAGCATAAGTTTTAATATGCTTTTTTTAGAGGAAATCTGGAGTAGAAATTTTACTAATTTATTTATTGCTCCATTGAAGCTGAAAGAAATAATTATATCTTTAATTTTTACTGCTTTGATAAGGACATTAATCGGTCTAGTGCCCGCAATTATTTTAACTTCTCCACTATTTGGAGTTTCAATTTTAAAATTAGGTTTTCCACTCTTTATATTATTTTTAAGTTTGTACATATTTGGGATTACACTAGGTTTATTTGTGAGCTCAGGTTTAATGAGATACGGACCATCCTTTGAAAATATAGCTTGGTCATCATTATTTTTACTTGCTCCCTTAGGCTGTATCTACTATCCAATAGAAATCCTTCCTGAATTTTTCCAAGTAATTGCAAAAGGCTTACCATTAGTTTACATTTTTGATGAAACCAGAAATATTTTAATAAATGGTCTTGTAGATTACGAAAATATAAAACAAGCTTATTTATTGAATTTAATTTATTTAATTTTTGGAATAGGACTGTTTTATCTATCTTTTTTAAGAGCGAGAGTAAAAGGCACGTTAATAAATATGGGTGAATAATTGGTGCGCCTGCTAGGAGTCGAACCCAGAACCTCCTGATCCGAAGTCAGGCGCTCTATCCAGTTGAGCTACAAGCGCATATCATATTAATATATCATTTTATGGAAAAAAAAATAAATTTGACAGTTGATAAGACCGAAAATGAACTCCGTGTTGATATTTTCATTAAAAAGAGAGGGGATATTATCAGTCGAACGAGAATAAAAAATCTTATTCTAGATAATAAGTTAAAAATAAATAATAAGATAATAACCGATCCATCGAAAAAAATTTTTTTTAATGATGAAATAAAATTAGTCATACCCGAAGCAAAAAAAGCTTCCTTAAAACCTTATGAGTTTAATTTAGATATAGTATATGAAGACAAAGATTTGATTGTTTTAAATAAACCGTCTGGAATAGTAATGCATCCTGGTGCAGGTAATTTTGATAACACAATCGTAAATGCACTTATGAATTATAGTAAAAATTCTTTTTCTAATATTGGAGGTGAACTAAGACCTGGAATAGTACATAGAATTGATAAAAATACATCTGGATTAGTTGTTATTGCAAAAAATAATCAAACTCACGAACACCTCTCTAATCAGTTTAATCAACATACCATCCAAAGAGTTTACCAATTATTAATCTGGGGTAAAATTAGACCATCTAAAGGTAAAATAGAAACCTTTATTACAAGAAGCTCAAAAAATAGACAAATGATGGAGGTTAGCAACAGCAAAGGGAAAAAAGCAATTACAAATTACAAAACTTTAGAAATTTTTGAAAATGAAAATATTCCAACTTTTAGTTTATTAGAGTGTCAATTAGAGACAGGCCGAACTCATCAAATAAGAGTGCACATGAATTATTTAGGTAACAGTATAGTTGGTGATGATAAATATAAAAAAAAGTTTAAAAAACTTAAAGATATTGAACCATCATTAGAAAAAATTTTAACAAAATTAAACAGACAATTTCTGCATGCTAAAACATTGGGATTTATACATCCAAGAAAAAATAAGCAGATGATTTTTAATTCAATTTTACCAAATGAACTTGAAAAAATACTAAAAACACTCAGAAATATGGGTAAATAAAACATTGAAAAATTTTTAATATTAATTAGATAAACTGTCTATGAGCACAACTATGAATAACAATTTACCCATTTTAAGTAATGAAGGTGGCCTGTCTGCATATCTCGAGCAAATAAAAAAATTTCCAATGCTTGATGCAGAAGAGGAGTACATGCTCGCTAAAAATTGGAAAACGACAGGAAATATTAAGTCAGCAGAAAAACTTGTAACAAGTCATTTGAGATTGGTTGCAAAAATTGCAATGGGTTATAAAGGTTATGGGCTACCAATTAACGAGATGATATCTGAAGGTAATATTGGACTGATGCAAGCTGTCAAAAAATTTGAGCCAGAAAAAGGTTTTAGATTAGCAACTTATGCGATGTGGTGGATAAAAGCTTCTATTCAAGAATATATCTTAAAATCTTGGAGCTTAGTAAAAATTGGTACAACTACTGCACAAAAAAAATTATTTTTTAATCTTAAAAAATTAAAAAATCAAATTGCACCACAGGCTGAGGGTGATTTAAGAAATGAGCATGTAAACGAAATCGCTGAAAAATTAGATGTTAGTAAAGAAGAGGTTGTCTCCATGAATCGTAGACTATCTGGAAAAGAATTTTCTCTTAATGCTCAAGTCGGTGAGGATGGTGATGAATGGCAAGATTGGTTAGTAGATAAAGAATTAGATCACGATCTTAAGTTTGCTCACCAAGAGGAAATGAAACAAAGAAAAGATTTATTAAAAGACTCAATTAAAGTTTTAAATGATCGAGAAAGGGAAATTTTATATTCAAGAAGATTGAATGATGATCCGACTACTTTAGAAGATTTAAGTAAAAAATATAAGATTAGTCGTGAAAGAGTAAGGCAGATTGAAAATAAAGCATTTGAGAAACTACAAAAGCACATGCTTTTGCTTGCTAAATCAAAAAATCTTTTACCTGTAAATTAAATCTCGAAAGGATTTTCAACTAAGATTGTGTCATCCCGTTCAGGACTAGTTGATATACTTGATATTTTTGCTCCAATAAAGTCTTCAATTGCAAATAGATATTTTTTTGCATTCTCTGGTAGGTCGTTAATATTTTTGACCCCATTGGTTGAAGTTTTCCATCCATCAAAAGTCTTATATATAGGTTTGATTTTAAGTTGATCTTCAACTGCTGCTGGAAGATAATCTATTTTTTTTCCATTAAGATCATATTCGACACACATCTTAATTTCATCTAGTTCATCCAAAACGTCGAGTTTTGTAAGCGCAATGCCATCAATTCCAGAAATTTTTATTGTCTGTCTCACCAAAACACCGTCAAACCATCCACATCTTCTTTTTCGACTTGTAACAGTTCCAAATTCTTTACCTCTTGTACCTAATAACTCACCAATTTTATCTACTAACTCTGTTGGAAAAGGTCCTTCACCTACTCTTGTCGTGTAAGCTTTGGTTATACCTAATACATAATGTATTGAGTTAGGCCCACATCCGGTTCCTGTTGCAGCACTTGAGGCCACAGTATTGGAAGAAGTTACAAAAGGATATGTTCCATGGTCAACGTCTAATAGAATTCCTTGTGCACCTTCAAATAATATTTTTTTCTTTTGTTTCTTAAATTGATCAATCTTAAGCCATACTGGTGCTGAATATTTTAGAATTTCGGGAGCGATTTTTAGAAGATCATCTTTAAGCTGATTTTTCTCAAATATCTTTTTACCCAAACCCTTTCTAATAGCATTATGATGCAGTAAAACTGTTTCTAATCGTTGGTTCAAATTTTTTTCTGATCTAAGATCCATTACTCGAATTGAACGTCTTCCAACTTTATCCTCATAAGCAGGTCCAATACCTCTCCTTGTCGTTCCAATTTTACTTTTACCTGCTGCATCTTCTCTTATTTCATCCATTTCTCGGTGAAATGGTAAAATTAGGTTCGCTGCCTCAGAAATCATGAAATTTTCTGAATTTACATTCACACCTTTTTCTCCAATTTCTTTAATTTCATCCAACAATGCCCAGGGGTCAACGACAACACCATTTCCGATAATCGAAACTTTATTTTTTCTAACTATTCCTGAAGGAAGCAATCTAAGTTTGTAAGTTACTCCATCTATAACTAAGGTGTGTCCAGCATTATGACCACCTTGAAATCTAATTACAACATCAGCTTGTTCTGATAGCCAATCTACAATTTTTCCTTTTCCTTCATCTCCCCACTGCGAACCAACTACTGCAACATTTTTCATTATTTATATATTTTTTTTAACTCAATAGAATTTAAATGATTTATCGGACCATGACCTTTACCAATTTTAGGGTTTGTTAATATGGCAGAATTTACATATTTAACTCCAAGCTCACAAGATCTCTTTAGGGTTTTTCCACATGAAAAAAAAGAGGTTATTGCAGTTGATAGTGTACAGCCTGTGCCATGAGTGTTTTTAGTATTAAACCTTCTATTTGAAAATACTTTAACATCTTTTTTATTTACAAATATATCATTTACCTTTTTTGATCTTAAATGTCCTCCTTTTACTAATACATTAGGTACACCCAGTTTTATGAATTCATTTGCAGCAAGAATCATATCATTTTGATTTTTTATTTTGATACCAGTTAAGATTTCAGCTTCAGGAACATTAGGCGTAATTAAAGTTACTTTATTAATTAACTTTTTTTTCATCAATCGTACAGCTGAGTCAGTAATAAGCTTAGAACCGCCTTTGGCTATCATCACTGGGTCTAAAATAATCTTTTTAACTTTCATTTCATTCAATGATCTTAATACCTTGTCTATTACTTTTGTAGAATGAAGCATTCCAATTTTAATAGCATTGGGCCTTATATCTTTAATAGTATGAATTATTTGATTATAAATTTCATTTGGTGGAATGGATATTACTGATTTAACACCTTTTGTGTTTTGGACTGTAACTGCAGTTACTGCCGTCATAGAATATACACCTAAACTGGTAGCAGTTTTAATGTCTGCCTGAATTCCTGCACCACCTGATGAGTCAGATCCTGCTATGATTAAAATTTTTGATTTTATTTTCAAATTATCTAATTTTTTTCAAAATTATATTAACACATTTAACAAGAAGTCTTTTATTTTCACTTTCTCCCATAATTCTAATTTTTGACTCTGTTCCCGATTTTCTCACAAGAATTCTACCACTACCTGTAATTAATTTTGAGGCTAGCTTAATAGCTTTCTTAATTTCAGGTTTGTTAATTATGTTTTTATCTTTCACTTCAATATTTTTAAGTAATTGTGGGGTTTTATTAAAGTTTTCAAAAAATTCACTGGCCCTTTTTCCCTTTCTAAGAGCAAATAATGACTCCAGAGCAACAAGTAAACCATCTCCTGTAGTTGCAAATTTACCTAGAATAATATGTCCTGATTGTTCTCCACCTAAATTAAATTTATTTTTTTGCATTACCTCTTTTACGTATCTATCACCAACATTAGCACGTATAAATTTAATACCTTTTTTTTTAAAATATTTTTCAAGGCCGTAATTGGACATTAATGTTCCAACTACCCCACCTTTTAACATTTTTTTATTTTTCCACCTTGTAGCTAGCGCAGCAATAATTTGGTCACCATCTATAATGTTACTTTTTTCATCACACATAATTATTCTATCTGCATCACCATCTAATGAAATACCTAAATGAGCCTTATGCTTTTTAACTGCCGATTTTATTTTTTCAGGAAATGTAGAGCCACAATTTTTGTTTATATTTAATCCATTAGGATTAACTCCTATTGCAATCACCTTAGCTCCTAAAGATTTTAGTAGTTCTGGACCAGCTTTGTACCCTGCTCCATTTGCACAATCAATTACAATTCTGAGTCCTCTTAAATTAAATTCCTTTGTAAAATTTTTTTTTAATATCTTGATGTAATCATTTGTGCCTGTCTCCAATCTTTTTACTCTACCTAATTTTTCAGGTTTCGATAGATTTTTGATAATTTTTTTATCTATTAAACTTTCAATTTTTTTTTCAATTTTGTCTGATAGTTTCATACCATCAGGCCCAAATAGTTTTAATCCATTATCATTATGAGGATTGTGAGAAGCTGTAATCATAATTCCCATATTAGCCCTCATAGCTTTTGTGAGCATCGCTAAACCATTTGTGGGTAAAGGTCCCAAAGTATATACATGCAT
>CACGXX010000021.1:0-12223 GCA_902577125.1 uncultured Pelagibacteraceae bacterium
TTTAAGAGGTCTTAAATATTAATTAAGTATTTAATTTGCTTTAACTGTTACCGATCTTCTATTTTTTGACCAAGCTAATGGGTTAGACCCAGAGTCGACAGGCCTTTCTTTACCATAACTCAAAACTGAAATTCTGTCAGAAGATATTCCATAAGTCATTAAATAATCTTTGGCTGCATTAGCTCTTCTCTCACCTAATGCTAAGTTATATTCTCTTGTTCCTCTTTCGTCAGCATGTCCTTCTAAAACAATTGTAATTTTAGAATTTTTTCTTAACCATGCAGCTTGCTTTCTTAGAGTTTCTCTTGAAGCTGTAGTTAAAACTGACTCGTTAGTTGCAAAAAATACTCTATCAGGAACACCTGAAGCTAAGTACTCAACTGTATCTGTTCCAGTATAAACATCACCTTGCATTTGTCCTGTTGTTTTTTTTGATGTAGCACATGCAGATAGTGCTAAACACGCAACTACTATTAAAAATCCATTTTTTAGAATTTTGCTTAATTTCATTATTACTCCTTGATCAATATTTCTTTAATCTTAGTTTTTCACAACTAATTAGATCTTTCAAGGCTAAAAATCAAGCTAATTAATTATTAATTACTTAATAAAGATGACCATGATGGGTCTGATCCATCAGTAGGAGTAGGAACCTGCCTCTCATTATAGCCAGTTAAATCTATGGACCATAATTTTGCAGAAAAACCCTTTCCTTTGGAATCTGTTTTTGTCTCCCTATAAAAAATCAATACTCTCCCGTTGGGTGACCAGGATGGAGCTTCTTGATAAAAATTTTCAGTTAATAATCTTTCTCCACTTCCATCAGTTCTCATTACACCAATATAAAATTTTCCTTTATGTAATTTTGTAAATGCAATTAGATCTCCTCTTGGAGACCAAACTGGGGTACCATAAATTCCTTTGCCAAAAGATATTCTTTTAACATTGCTTCCATCACTCTTCATCACATAAATTTGTTGATAACCACTCCTGTCAGAGTTGAAAGAAATAAATTTTCCATCTGGAGAATATGAAGGTGATGTATCTATAGATGGATGATTGGTTATTTTTTCGACTATTCTATTTTCTAAATCCATTGTGTAAATTTCAGAATTACCGTCTTTGGCAAAACTCATAATTATTTTTTTTCCATCTGGAGAAAATCTTGGTGCAAAAGTCATGCCAGGAAAATCTCCTACAACTTCTTGGGTACCTGTTTCAATATCCAATAAATAAACTCTTGGTAAATTTCTAAAATATGAAAGATAAGTTACCATTTGACTAGTTGGATTAAATCTTGGAGTTAAAACAAGTTCATTTCCTAATGTTAAAAATTTATTGTTAGCACCATCTTGATCCATGATAGCTAATTTTTTTACTCTTTGAGTTTTAGGTCCCTCTTCTGCAACATATATTATTCTTGTATCAAAATAACCCTTTTCACCAGTTAATCTCTCATAAACTTTATCTGTAATGATGTGACCAACACGTCTCCAATTATTTGGAACAGTTGTAAAAGCTAACGCCATCATTTCTTTACCCGCAAGCACATCCCACAATCTAAATTCTACTCTTAGTTTTTCCTCCACATAACTAACTTTTCCAGTGATCAAAGCCTGAGCTTTAATTAAGTTCCAATCTTCAAATCTTGGTTTTAAATTTGCAATATCTGGTTCTTGCAAAAAAGCATCTTTATTCAATGGATTAAATAATCCTGATACCTTTAAATTATTTTCTACAATGGAAGATATTTCAGAACCGATATTTTTCTTTTTTAAAATATTCTCAAAATTTTTTCTTGATTCCTCATCTATAGACAGTGGAGAAACTGCAATAGGTAATGGGTTTAGATTACCCCTTGTTATATCAACCTCAATTAAACCAAACGATTTTACTGGTATTAAAATTATAATTAAAGTTATTAAAAAATTTTTCATTTTTTTATAGATTATATTAACCTTCTAACATTTCTCTTGCATCAAAATTTAACTGTAATTCTTTCCATCTTTCATAACCAGTGCTAGGAACTCTTAAAGGCTGGCACAATTTAATAGCTCTTAAAGCACTTTCTGCTAATACTTTATAAAATCCTTGTCCTGGCTTATTCATTCTAGCATGATCTAAAATTTCTGACTTAATTACCGACCCATCTGGTTTTAATTCAAGTTTTATTCTGACAAGTAAATTTTCATTATATGGTAGTCCAAGTGGAATACTCCAACAACCAAAAATTTGTGCTTTTAATGCATCTTCCTCACTTAATGATAGCCCTGTATTCTCAAAATTTTTATTTTGGTCTTGGCTTAAATCTGGATTTTTCTTTAAAGTTTCTGCTTTGCTTTCTTTAGATTTATCAATCAAAGCTGCAATATTATTTGGATCAAATAATTCCTCCTTTTCAAATTCAGAAACTTGCTTTACTTCATTGTCAACTTTTTCAGGGTTTTGTTTATCCTCTTTTATTTTTTCAACTTTCTTTACTTTGTCCTCTGGCATCGGGACAGCATCAGGCTTGATTTTCTTAACTTTTTTAGGTGGAGCTTGTTCTGATACTAATTTTTTTTCTTTTTCTTTTACTTTTTCAATTATTTTTTTTGCTTTGGGTGCAAATGGAATATTTGTTTTTTCAGTTATTTGAATTAATTCTACTGAAACGATTGGAGGAAGATCAATTGGTTTTTTTGCTAAAAAAGGAAGACTCATTGCCGTTAAAATAATAACAAATAGGTGTAAAACAGATGAAATTACAATACTCCTATTCACAAAAAAATTACCTTTCTTTGTATGGTTCTGAAATTAAAGCGACTTTTGTAAATCCTGAACCTGAAAGTAACCCCATAATTTCAAGGACTCTACCGTAATTAATAGTTTTATCCCCTCTTACATAAATTCTAGTATCAGTCCGATTTTTTGAGACCGCTAACACTTTTGCAATGATTTTTTCATATTCAACTTTTGACTCTTGAATAAAAATTTCACCTTTTGAATTTATAGTTAAAGTAAGAGGCTCTTGCTCTTCAGGAAGCGAGTCCGCTGAACTTTCTGGTAAATCAACTTGAACTCCTACTGTTAATAAAGGCGCAGTTACCATGAAAATAATTAGTAAAACCAACATTACATCTACAAATGGTGTCACATTTATTTCACTCATTGGTTCTTTTGATGAGCGATTAAACTTGAATGCCATTCTAGATAATAGTTAAAAATCTTTTAGAAAAGTTTTCTAGCTTTTGCGAATATTTCAAAGAGTCATTATTAAATTTATTGTAAGCGATTACCGCGGGGATAGCTGCCAATAAACCTAATGCAGTAGCAAAAAGAGCTTCTGCAATTCCAGGTGCTACAATTGCTAAACTTGTATTCCTTGAAATTGCAATAGATTGAAAAGAATTCATTATACCCCAAACAGTCCCAAATAATCCTATAAAGGGTGCTGTTGATCCAACAGTCGCTAAAAAGGTAAATCCCTTTGTAATTTTAGACATTTGTTTTTCTATCCCAGTTTCTAACATTGAAGTCATTCTAGCATTCAAATCTGTTTTAGATCTTCTTTTGAGAAGATTTTGCATAGCGTCTTTAAAAATAAGTGCCATTGGGTCATTTATATTTCCCGGAAGATTGTTGTAAAAAGACTCTGCAGATTTTGAATTCCAAAACTTAGTTTCGAATTCTTCTGAACTTTGATTTATTTTTTTAAATAATTTAAATTTTTCAAAGATTACCGCCCATGAATAAACTGAGCATGCAATTAGAATAATAATGACTGATTTTACAATTATATCAGCTCTTATAAATAAGTTCATAAGCGAAAAATCAGCGCTTGATGCAAGTCCTACTGCTTGGGATGAAATATCAGCTTCCATAAGGTCTTCTCACACTTAAATGTGTCATGAATTTGACTTCAAAAGTCAAAGATTAATCCTCTTTTTGGTGAGTTTCATAGTAAAAACTCGCAATTAGGATAGCATCAGCTTTGTTAGAGTCTTTTTTTTTTGAAAGTTGTGTTGAGAAATAAGGAAATATTTCAATTGCTCTTGTTCTACTAGCATCTTTTTGAGAATTAATTAAATTAAAATATTTTTTCCATTTAGCTGGTCTTACAAAAAACATTGGTAATTGCATTGCAGAACATATCCCTTTTAAAATCCCAAAAGACTGACCAAAATTAAACATACTAGTTACGCCTTGTCCTGGCATTGCAGAAACTTGTTCTATCACAACTCTAATTTCATCCTCTTTTTTATTAATTCTTTTTAAAAATTCGTTATAAATTTGGGCACCGTTAACTTGTTTTTTATTTTTTTTACCCTCTGTCATGACTGGCATTTCAATTACTTCAAGAATTCTTCCATCTTTAAAAAAACAAATTGAGCCCGAAATACCTGGATCTATACCAATTATAAGCATATTCTATATTTAGTTTAAAAATTTAGCATTTGAATAAATATTTTGCACGTCATCATCATCTTCCAATATTTCAAAAAAACTAATTAGCTCCTTTTTTTTTTCCTCTGAAATTTCAACTGCGTTTAGAGGCACCCACTCCATTCCTGTCGAAATAAAATTGCTTATTTTTTTCTCCAGCTCTTTTTTAACATTGTAAATATCATTTATTGAACACTGTATCTCATGAAATTCTTTATCCGATTTACACTCATTTGCACCAGCCTCAATAGCAAGATCTAATATATCTTCATCCGAAATTTCATTTTTATCAATTTTAATTACTCCTAATTGAGAAAAATTATGTGATGCTGAACCTTGAGTTCCCAAACTTCCTCCTGATTTTTGAAAAATTGTTCTTATATTCGAAGCGGTTCTATTTTTATTATCAGTTAAAGTCTCAACTATAACAGCAACTCTTTCGGGTCCAAAACCTTCATATCTCAAATTTTCAAAATTTGACTGATTGCTAATTGAGGACTTATCTATAGCTCTCGCTATATTGTCTTTAGGCATATTCGCGGACCTCGCAGCTTGCACAGCAGAACGTAATCTCGGGTTCATAGCTGGATCTTTATCACCTAACTTAGCTGCAACGGTAATCTCTTTAGATAGCTTAGAAAAGATTTTCGATCTTTCTTTATCAGCTTTACCTTTTTTGTGTTTTATACCTGCCCAATGAGAATGTCCTGCCATAAAAAATTAAGTATTTTTTAAAAGACCTCCAAATATATAACTATCGATACTATCTGCTAAGCCAGTTTCTAAATTACAATTTACTATAACTCCACTCAATGAAGCTTCTCCATCAGCTGGAAAATGTTTAGTTGAATCCTTTTTCATGAATCTATTAATAGAATTATCTTTATTCATACCTATAACTGAGTCATAATCTCCACACATTCCCGCGTCTGTTTGATAAGCAGTGCCATTTTTTAAAATTCTTGCATCATTAGTAGGTATGTGGGTATGAGTTCCAATAACGAGTGTTGCTTTTCCATCAAAATAATGACCGATAGCATTTTTTTCACTTGTTATTTCTCCATGGAAATCAACAATTAGAAAATCATAATCTTTTTTTAAATTATATTTTTCTAAAAAATCTTTTGAAATTTTAAAAACATCATCACACTTTTTCATAAAAACATTTCCCATTAAATTTAAAACTCCCACCTTGTAATTTTTTTTTGATTTATAAATCTCAAATCCTCTACCAGGAGCAGGTTCAAATAAATTTTTGGGTCTTAATAATCTATTCTCTTTATCAATAAAATTCATTATATCTTTTTGATCCCAAACATGGTTTCCAGTTGTAATAACATCAACTCCATTTTCAAAGAAATTTTGACAAATTTCTTTTGTTAAACCAACGCCGGTATCATCAGCATTCTCAGCATTAATAATTACAAAATCGATATTATTTTTTTGAATCTGATCTAATAAATCATTAGTTATCTTTCTACATCCTGACAATCCAACAACATCACCTAAAAATAAAATTTTCATAAAAAATTATTCATTTGTTATAATAAAATCTAACCCAATATCATAACTATTAGTTGGTATTTTTTTTACTTTTTGAAAAGAGTAGGCAAATCCAATTGTTAGAACTTTTTTTCGTTTTCTAACTTTCTTAATATACCTATCATAAAATCCTCCACCGTAGCCAATCCTATTAAAATTTTTATCAAACGCTACAATGGGCACTAACAAAACATCTGGATATTTTACCATTTTTGAAATTGGTTCTGGTATTCCAAATTTATTTATAGCCAAAGGATCATTTGTTGACCATTGGTAAAAGCTCATTTGTGAATTTTTCTTTATTCTGGGTAATGTTATAATAAATTTTCTTTTTTCAAATTTTTCTAAGATTTGCAAAATATCTAATTCATAATTATATGGGTAATAACCACCAATTATCTTACCTAATACCTTTTTTCTTTTTAAAATATTCAAAATTAAATCAAAATTAAAAGTGAATTTTTTAATTTTTTTTTGTTTTCTTATTTTTAATATTTTTTTTCTAATTTGAGATTTATTCACAAAGTTCTATTGAGATATTTTATCTATATTTGCTTTTTCAACAAAATTTGAAATCTCATCAGCAGCTGCATCAATTAACTTTTCATAATGTTTTTGATTCTGCTCAATTTCATCTTTTAATTCTACTTGATTTTTACTCAAATTTTTAATTTCTTCCTCTTTTCTATCTTTATATTCATAAACTAATGATTTTAATTCTCTAAATTTATTTGAGAGCTCTTTTAATTCTGTCTTTTTCTGCTCAACTTTTTTTTTGGTTTCATGGTATTCATCCATTACTTTTACTGCAGTGATCAATAAAAGTTTATTTTCACCAATATTTCCTAAATCATTTTTTAAATCATTAAACTTTTGATTGATTTGTATTAATAATTCTTCAAGATGTTCTTCTTGTCCATCGTCACATGACAACAAAAACTCTTTGCCATTGAATTTTATAGTTACGTTTGCCATTTATCGATTTCGTCCATTAAAGTATTAGTTTCTTGATTTAATTCATCTATTTTTTCTGAAAATTCTAATCTTTTTTTTTCTTCAATTTTTTCTCTATTTTGCAATTCTTCTAACTTTCTCGATAAATTTTCATGCTCATTTACTAAAGTTTGGTATTTTTTCTCTATTTCAGATTTTTCAATTTCTAATTGATTTTTTTGTTCTCCAAGAATTTCAATATTTTTTTTTATCTCTGGATTTTCTAGGTTTAAATTTTTAAGTTTCGTTAATGCCAAATTTAGCTTTTTTTCTTTTTCAAGAATAGAATTCATATATATATGTTTATATTATTAAATAGAATCTTCTAAGTCTAGACAGGATAAATTTGAGTAAATTTTATAAAGAATTAGCTAATTGTATTAGATTTCTCTCAATTGATGCTGTTCAAAAAGCGAACTCAGGTCACCCTGGAATGCCAATGGGAATGGCAGATGTTGCTACAGTGCTTTTTAAAGATTTTTTAAAATTTAATCCGAAAAATCCTAGCTGGATTAATAGAGATAGATTTGTTCTTTCTGCTGGACATGGATCAATGTTACTTTACTCTCTTCTTTATTTAACTGGTTACAAAAGTGTTTCTTTAAATGATATTAAAAATTTTAGGCAATTGGAATCTATATGCGCTGGACATCCTGAATATCATCCAAATACTGGTATTGAAACCACTACAGGTCCATTGGGACAAGGAATCTCAAATGCAGTTGGGTTTGCAATATCAGAAGAAATTTTAAAAAAACAATTAGGGAAAAAAAAGATCAATCATAAAACTTACGTTCTCGCTGGAGACGGATGCTTAATGGAGGGTATTAGTCACGAGTCATTGAGCTTAGCTGGACATCTAAAATTAAAAAATCTTATTTTATTATTTGATAATAATTCTATATCAATCGATGGTCCCACTAACTTAGCTGTTTCAGATAATCACGAAAAAAGATTTAAGAGCTACGGATGGGACTTCTTAAGAATTAATGGTCATGATTTCAAAGAAATATCTAAAGCTTTAAAAAAAGCACAAAAATCAAAAAAACCTATCGCAATTTCATGTAAAACAACAATCGGTTATGGATCTCCAAACAAAGGTGGTAAGGCTTCATCTCATGGAAGTCCATTAGGCGATGAAGAAATAAAACTGGTTAGAAAAAAACTAAAATGGAAATATGAGCCTTTCAAGATTCCAGCTGAATTGTTAAATGAATGGAGAAAAATTGGCGAAAGAGCTTCACAAAAGGCTCAGAAAAATAAAATTAACTTTTCAATCTATAAAAATTTAAACTCATTAAAAAAATTAATTGAAAAAGCAAAAATTGAATATTTTAAAGATACAAAGCCAATTGCTACAAGAAAATCATCTGAAATATTTTTAAAAAATGTAGCAAAATTTCCTAATTTAATCGGAGGCTCAGCTGATTTGGCTGGGTCAAATAATACTAAAACTAAAGATCATAAAATA
Organism: uncultured Pelagibacteraceae bacterium; assembly: GCA_902577125.1. Classification (GTDB taxonomy): domain Bacteria; phylum Pseudomonadota; class Alphaproteobacteria; order Pelagibacterales; family Pelagibacteraceae; genus Pelagibacter. Next base: position 8,432 of record CACGXX010000021.1, read on the forward strand.
ATCAAACCAGGTAATTTTTCTGGAAACTATATTCATTATGGAGTTAGAGAGCACGCGATGTGTGGAATAATGAATGGAATAGCATTGCACAGTAGTCTTATTCCCTATGGTGGAACATTTTTAATATTTAGTGACTATTGCAAACCCTCTATCAGATTAGCTGCAATGATGAAACAAAGAGTTATATATATATTTACACATGACTCAATTGGTTTAGGTGAGGACGGTCCTACTCATCAACCTATTGAACAATTAACTAGTTTGAGATCTATTCCAAATTTAAACGTTTTTAGACCTTCAGATACAATTGAAACTTTTGAATGTTGGCAATTAGCTCTTGAAAGTAAAAATACTCCAAGCGTAATTTCATTAACAAGACAAGGAGTTAGCCCTGTAAGACTTAAAAATTCCTATAAAAATGAGTCATCTTTTGGTGCTTATGAAATTTTGAGAACTGGAGATAATATTAGTGTAACGATTTTAGCAACTGGGTCTGAAACAAGTTTAGCAAATGATGTAGGTCATAAATTAGCCACAGATGGTATCTATTCCAAAATCATATCGATGCCTTGTCAAAAAATATTTGATCATCAAAGTGAAGAATACAAAGAAAAAATATTAGGCGAAACTGAACTAGTAGTATCTATAGAAGCCTCTGAAACAAATTATTGGAAAAAATATACTGGAACAAATGGGTTAAATTTTGGAATTAACGACTTTGGAAAAAGCTCTCCATATAAAAAAATTTATGATCATTTTAAATTAAATACTGAAAATATTGTAAAAAAAATTAAAGAAAAATTATGAAAATAAAAATTGGTATCAATGGAATGGGAAGAATAGGAAGAATGATTCTTCGCTCTATTTTTGAAGGGAATAAAGATATAGAAATTAAACATATTAATAATAGAACTAATTCTGAAACTTGCTCAACTCTTTTAAAATATGACTCAATCCATGGAAAATTTAAAGCTGATATAAGCTATGATGAAAAAAATCTTATTGTAAATAAAAGTAAAATTTCGTTTGGTCAAGAAACTGATTTAAATAAAATTGATTGGAAAAAATATGGTGTTGATTATGTTTTTGAATGTACTGGAAAATTTAATTCTAAAGATAAATTAGGGCCGCATCTGAATAATGGTGCAAAAAAAGTGATTGTCTCAGCTCCATGTAAAAATGCTGATAAAACTATTGTCTTTGGAGTAAATGAATCTGAATTAAATAAAGAAGATAAAATTATCTCTGCTGCTTCTTGCACAACAAATTGTCTGGCGCCAGTTGCTCATGTTTTAAATGAAAATTTTGGAATTGAAAAAGGTTTTATGACAACCATACATGCATTTACGAGTGATCAAAGAATTTTAGATAATTCACATAAAGACCCTAGGAGAGCTAGATCTGCTAGTCAATCAATTGTCCCGACTTCGACAGGTGCATCTAAAACCATAGGTGAAATAATTCCTTCTCTAAAAGGAAAACTAGAAGGTGTTGCAATGAGAGTACCAACCCCGAATGTTTCATTAATTGAACTCATCTTTTGTACAAAAAAAGATTTGAATATTGAAAAAATAAATTCAGCATTTGAAAATTTTAGTAAAAAAAATAAAATTATTGAAATAACAAAAGAAAAACTTGTTTCAATTGATTTTAATCATAATCCTGCCTCATCAATTATTGATGCAAGTTTAACAAATGTGGTTGGTAAGAATATGGGAAAAATCTCAGCTTGGTATGATAATGAGTGGGGTTTTTCAAACAGGATGTGTGATATAGCTGAATACCTTCATAAAATTTCTTAATGAATAGTATAAAAGACCAGAAAAATCTTGATAAAAAAAAAGTTTTATTAAGGTTGGATTTGAATGTTCCATTAAAAAAAGGATTAATTACCGACGAAACAAGAATAGATAAGATTATTCCAATTATAAATTTTCTAATAAAAAAACAATCAAAGATTATAATAATTTCTCACGTAGGACGGCCAAAAGGTAAGATAATTACCGACCTTTCACTTAAACCAATTTGTGAGAATGTGGAAAAAAAAATAAATAAGAAAATTAGATTAGTTAAAGAAGATATTTTTAAATTAAAAAAAGAAAATTTGTTTGAAGACCCAAATGATCAAATAGTTTTTTTAGAGAATATTAGATTTTACAAAGAGGAAGAAAAAAATGACACTAATTTTGCACAACATTTAGCTAAACTTGCTGATTTATATGTAAACGATGCTTTTTCTTGCTCTCACAGAGCACACGCCTCTGTGAGTAAAATAACTGAATTTCTTCCCTCTTTTGCTGGATTGCAGTTGGAAACCGAAATTAGTGCTTTAAAAAAAGTTACAACAGAAATCAAAAAACCAATCACTTGTATTATTGGAGGATCAAAAATTTCAACAAAAATTGGAATAATAAAAAATTTAATATCTAAATTTGATAATATTATCATTGTTGGTGGAATGGCTAATAACATAATTAAATACAAAGGAAACCAAATAGGTAAATCAATTAAAGAGGAAAATTGTGATCTAATGATAAAAGAGATTTTTGAAACTTTAAAAAGTCATTCTTGTAAAATAATTTTCCCGGAGGATGTTTTGATTGGAAAAAATTTAGATGATGAACCTCAAATCAAAGAAATTACTAATATTAAAGATGATGATATCATTTTGGATATTGGTCCTAAGACATTAAACAAGATAAAAAGTATTATTGAAAATAGTGAAACAGTTCTTTGGAATGGACCAGCAGGATATTTTGAAAATCCAAATTTTGCTAATGGCAGTTATGATATTGCAAAAGCTATCACAAATAAAAATAAAAATAATTCAATTTACTCAGTTGTAGGAGGTGGAGATACGATAGCTCTTGTCAATAAAATTAAATTAATAGAAAATTTTAACTTTGTTTCAACTGCCGGTGGAGCATTTTTAGAATATCTTGAAGGTAAAGAGTTACCTGGTATAAAAGCTTTAAATTAATATGTCTGAATTAAATAACATTGCACTAAAAATACTTAATAATGGAAAGGGTATTCTTGCAGCTGACGAGAGTACTGCAACTATGACTAAAAGATTGGAGTCAGTTAAAATTCAATCAACAGCTGAAAACCGATTATTATTTAGAGAAACATTGTTTAGCGCGTCTGGTATGACTGAATATATTGGAGGAGTAATTTTATACGATGAAACAATAAAACAAATAACCTCAAAAAAAAATAAAATCCCAGAATTAATTTCTGCTATGGGTAGTGCCCCAGGTATCAAAGTTGATACTGGAGCAAAAGTTTTAGCTGGTTCACCAAATGAAAAAATTACTGAAGGTTTGGATGGATTGAGAGAAAGACTAAAAGAATATTATAAATTAGGAGCCAAGTTTACAAAATGGCGAGGTGTTTATAGCATATCAAAAGAACATCCAAGTAAACTCTCAATTCAATCTAATGCACATGCGTTAGCTAGATACTCTGCATTAGTTCAAGAATGTCATATGGTTCCAATTGTTGAACCTGAAGTTTTAATGGATGGTGAGCATTCAGCAAAAAAATGTTATGAAAAGACTTCTGAGGTAATAAAAAAATGTTTTGAAGAATTAATCTTACATAAAGTTGATTTGAAAGGAATTATATTAAAGCCAAATATGATTTTAGCTGGTAATAAATGTAAAGACAAAATATCAAACGAAGAGGTTGCAAAATTAACTCTTAAATGTTTAAAAGACTCTGTCCCTTCAGAGGTACCAGGAATAGCATTTTTATCTGGTGGTCAATCAGAAATAGAGGCAACAGAAAATT
>CACGXX010000022.1:0-12052 GCA_902577125.1 uncultured Pelagibacteraceae bacterium
TTTGCCACCAAGTTCTAAACTTACTCTTTTGAAATCTTTCGCAGCATTTTGGGAAATTAATGCTCCTGCTCTAGTTGATCCAGTAAATGAAATCATATTAACATCAGGATGACTTGTTAATGCATCGCCAGTTGTTGCTCCATCACCATTAACTAAATTAAACACACCTGCTGGAATTTTAGTCTCATCAATAAGCTCAGCTAATATCATTGATGATAATGGAGCTAATTCAGATGGTTTTAAAACCATAGTGCAGCCAGACGCTATTGCGGGCATTACTTTTAAACAAACCTGATTCATAGGCCAATTCCACGGTGTGATTAATGCACATACACCTTTTGGTTCATAAATAAGTCTTTGGTTAGGTGCATGTTCTCCTAATGGTTTTTCAAATTCAAAATTTTTCAAATATCTTATAAATGATTTTAAGTGAGCTGCACCTGTACCAGCTTGAAGTTTCGTTGCAAAATCTTTTGGTGCTCCCATCTCTATCGTAATCGCATTTGCAATATCTGCCCATCTTTTCTTATAATTTTCATAAAGTTTTTCTAATAATTTTATTCTCTCCTCTTTTGATGAAAATGCCCAAGAACTGTAAGCTTTTTTGGCAGCATTCACAGCATCATTTACATCATCTTTATTACCCAATGTTATGACAGCACAATTTTCTTCAGTTGCAGGATCAATTACTTTGATTTCTTTTTTACTTTTTGGTGTTACCCATTTGCCATTAATGTAAAAATTTTTTTTATTTTCCATTGGAGATTCCTAACCTTTCTTTACTTTTTTGCAAATAGATTTGTTAACTCATAAACTATAGTAGCAGCTGCAAGTGATGTTACCTCAGCATGATCATAAGCAGGTGATACCTCAACAACATCTGCAGAGATTAAATTCATACCAGACAAGCCTCTAATAACGTTAACCATTTCTCTAGTGGTCATGCCAGCTATTTCTGGTGTACCAGTGCCAGGTGCAAAAGCAGGATCTAAAACATCAATATCAATTGATAAATATAATGGATTATCTCCTACTCTTTTTTTTATTCTTTCAGCAATTTTATCAGTACCTTCAGTTTGAAACTCATCACAATGAATTATCTTAAATCCAAAACTTTCATCATTTTTAAGATCTTCTCTGCTATACAATGGACCTCTGATACCAACATGCATTGAAGCATCATCCTTAAATAGATTTTCTTCTCGTGCTCTTCTAAAAGGTGTCCCGTGTGTATAAGGCGCACCGAAATAAGTATCCCAAGTATCAAGATGTGCATCAAAATGTACTAAAGCAACAGGACCATTATTAATTTTATTTACTGCTCTTAATAAAGGAAACGCAATTGTATGATCTCCACCTAAACTAATTATACCACCAGTTTTTTTAAGAAGATCCAAGGCTCCTTCCTCAATTTGCTTAATTGCTTCATCTATATTAAATGGATTACAAGTAATATCACCTGCATCAGCAACTTGTTGAACTTTAAACGGCTCCACATCATAATTTGGATGATAATTTGTTCTTAAATGTCTTGAAGCTTGTCTAATACTTTGAGGACCAAATCTTGCTCCAGGTCTATAACTTGTGCCTGCATCGAATGGTATTCCGACGATTGCAACATCGCAGTACTCAACATCTCTTAATTCTGGTAGTCTAGCAAAAGTTGATGGGCCAGCAAATCTTGGAACCTTGGTACCACTTACTGGTTGAATGGGTTCTTTGCTTCTTTTTTTTTTCATCACAAAAACTCTATCACATTCTAACAAATTGGAATATCTTCAATAATACTAATTATGAAATTATTAAAGCTCATTTTATTGTATTTATTTTTAATTACTCCAACCCAAGCAGATACAATTTACGAACTAATAAAAATTCCAAACCTGGAGATTTATAATCTTAAAACTGAAAACAAATTAAGATACTTGAATGCTAAACAAGCATTTACAATAGGTGTTGACAATAATATCAATTGTTTCAAATCATCAAAACAAGACCTAGATAAAAAATATAAGATTATTGAAAAAAATCTTAATAGATATTCTCAAAACTTTTTAAAAAAAATAAATTTAAAATACATTGTTATGTGTGAAAACTTATCGATCTCAGGTATCAATACTGCTGGGATACCTGATAATGTAATGAAAACTTTAATTGTTGATATAAAATTTAACGATAAATATTTTGAAAGAGTGTTACATCACGAAGTGTTCCACATAATTAATGATAGTTTCAAAGATATATTTAACCAAAAAATTTGGTCTAGTTTTAATCCTAAAGAGTTCAATTATGCAGAATGTTCTACGTGTACTAAAAAAATAGGATTAGAAACATATTCTAAAACAGCTGGTTTTATTACTGAATACTCTCGATCCACCGCATCTGAGGATATGGCTGAGGTATTTTCTCATTTAATGTATGGAAATTTACCTGCAACGGTTGATCCTATTCTTCAAAAAAAGATTGAATTCATCAAAAAAGGACTCCTAAAAATAGATGAAAATTTTATTTTATGATTGAAAAGATAAAAGCTTCAAAATCTGAAAAAATAATATTTATATTTGTTGTAATTTTAGGTTTATTTTCAATTACCTCTTTTGTTTTGTTAAAAGATAAATGTTTATTTGTTAAGAGTTATGACCCAAATAAAATTAATTTTGAAAGTCCAAATAACATAGCAATTCTAAATGTTGAGTGTGGAAATGTAATTATAGAATTATATCCAGATATATCTCCAAATGGAGTAGAGAGATTTAAGACATTGATTAAATCTAATGCCTATGATGATGTGGCATTTCATAGGGTCATTAAAGATAAACTTGTACAAGCTGGTGATGTAGAATTTGGAAAAAAAGGAAACATTGATTATGGAAAAATTGGAACTGGAAAATCTGGTTTAGGTACAATCAAATCTGAAGTTGATAAGGATTTTAACTACACCAAAGGAAGTGTGGGATTAGCTCGATCTTTAAAATATGATACTGAGGACAGCCAATTTTTTATAATTCTTCAGGATGAACCTTTGTATGAAGGAGAATACACACCCATAGGAAAAGTAATATTTGGCTTAGAAGCTTTAGAAAAAATTAAACACTTAGATAAATCTGAATATGTTTTAAGGCCTGACTTTATAAATACTCTTAGATTATTTAATTAACTAAAGGTTTACCGGTGGCAAGAGTATGTTTAATTCTATCTTGAGTTTGTTTAGTCTCAATTAATCTCATAAAAGCTTCTAGTTCCAATTTAAACAAATCATCCTCTGTAAGAGTTTTATCTTTGGTAGTTTCACCACCACTTAATACATGAGCTAATTCTTTTGCTACAGTCAAACCATGGTCCAATATAACTTTATCATTGTAAAGTTTTTCCAAAATTTTGTTCATATCATCAATAACTGATTTACCAGGTAAATTAAATGTAAGTTCATTTGGTGCTTTAAAGTCCTTGTTTTCATTTAAGATTTTTTTCGATACTTCAAGCAAACTATTTCTATTCATAATTCTTTTATTTTCAGGTAATAAGTATTTCAAAGGCTCTGCCTCAACTGGAGACGTAGCTGTTCTACCATAGCCAATTATATCAAATACTTTTAAAGGTGCATATTTTGGATCCTTCTTAGCCTCTTCAGTATTTAACCATCTAGCTAGCATTTCTTTACATCCACCTCCAGCTGGAATTAATCCAACAATAGTTTCTACTAATCCGATTACAATATTTGTATGCGAGGCTACGAAATTACTTTGTACTAAAACTTCAAAACCTCCACCCAAAGTTAAACCTGATGGAGCAGATATTACCGGGTATTTAGAATACTTTAGATGTTTGCAAGTTTCTTGAAAATATTTAATAAATTTTTCTATCGATTTAAAATCATTTTTATTTGCAAATTCCATTGTATAAGTCAGGTTAACACCAGCAGAAAATTGCATACTTTCATTAATTATTATTAAAGGCTTATCAGTTGCTTTCTTAAGAGCATCCATTGAGTCATAATCGAGCGCATTAGCTTTAGTTGTAAACTCAACAATATTAAAATCTTTAAATCTATAAATTGAAGCTGAACTGTTGCCATCAATACTTGAGGCAGTTTTTTTAATCTTACCTAAAGTTTCAATAGATGTATATTTTTGCCTTTCACCATAAAAATTTTCATCTTTAGAATTAGATAGGTTTTCTAAAAAATTATTACCTTTATATTCATCAACTTTATCAAAGAAATTTTTAACACCAATTTCTTCTAACATCTCAAAAGGTCCTTTCGCCCAATTAAATCCAAGTCTCATTGCCTCGTCTATGTCATTAAATTCTTTGGTAATCCCAGGAACTAGTGATGAAGCATATTTTATTATCTTGGATAGTACTGACCAAGCATAGTCTCCATACTTATCATTTCTATTAATCAGAGCCTTTAAATCTACTTTATCAGACTTAATATCTATTTTTTGACTTGTTGAATACTCGCCAGTTTCAAGATTAATAGCTTCCATAATTTTTCCACTATCAGTCTTCCTCATTCTATAGAAGCCGCCCTTGCCTTTTCTTCCCGTATATCCAGTTTCGATTAATTTTTTAACTAAAGGAATTTCTTTAGCAACCTCATGGAACTCATCAGATTTTGGAAGTTCTTTGATAAAACTTTTTAAAACATCTGCCATTAAATCTATCCCAATTAAATCATATAATCCAAAAACTCCTGTTTTAGGTATACCCATAGGTCTTCCAAAGATTGCATCTGCTTCCTCCACAGAAAGTTTCATCTTAAATGCTTCAGTCATTGCAATTTGCATTGCATACACACCTACCCTATTTCCTAAAAAACCAGGGGTATCATTACAAACAATTGCTCCTTTACCCAACTCAACTTCACAAAATTCTTTTAATTGATTGATTTTATTTAGATCATTGTCTTCATTCTTAACTATTTCTAAAAGACCCATGTATCGTACAGGATTAAAAAAATGAGTAATGCAAAAATCTTTTTTTTGATCTTTATTTAAATTTTGAGATAAAACTTTGATTGGGATTGAAGAAGTATTTGAGGAAACTATTGCTCCATCTTTCCTGCTTTCAAAAATTTTATCATAAATTTGATGTTTAATATCAATTCTCTCAACCACTGCCTCGACAATCCAATCAGCATTTTTGACCACATCAAAATCATCAGATATATTTCCAACTTTAATATTATCAATTTTGGTTTTATCAATTAATAAAGGTGGTCTTGATTTGTGAATTCGTTCTCTAGCATTTTGACTTATTTCAGTTTTTAAATCTAAAAGTGTGACAGGGATATTGGCATTACATAGATGAGCAGCTATACCGCTACCCATTGTACCTGATCCAATAACTACTACATTCTTAATTTTCATTTGATTATTTTACTATCGATTAATCCCTCTAAGCCTCTCAGATCGTCTTCTTAAAAGCTCAGCGGTTACTAGTATTAATGTTGATAGTATAATTAAACAAGTCGCAACTGCTAGAATTGTTGGACTTAATTGTTCTCTTAAACCTGTCCACATTTGAATTGGAATAGTTGTATTTTCTAAACCTGCTAAAAATAAAACAACAACAACTTCATCAAATGAAGTCACAAAAGCAAATAATCCACCTGAAATAACTCCTGGTAATATTAGTGGCAACGTAATTTTCATAAAAGTATTTACTGGATCACTACCTAAACTAGCAGCAGCTCTAGTTACACTGTGATCAAATCCTGAGAGTGTAGCAGTAACCGTGATAACAACAAATGGTGTTCCTAAAATAATATGGGCAAGAACAATACCTGTATGGGTTGCTGCCAAACCAGCTTTTGCCATAAAGAAAAATATTGCAACACCTGAAATAATTAAAGGTACGATCATAGGAGAAATTAAAACAGCCATTATCAAACCTTTGTAAGGCATGTGCCTACTACTCAAACCTAAGGCAGCAACTGTTCCTAGTATTACTGAACCTATTGTTGCAAAAATTGCGATAATAAAACTATTCTTAGCAGCTAATCCCCAAGGATTTTTAGTTCCATAAATCATATCTTTATACCATCTCAAAGAAAAAGCATCTGGATCAAGCCTTTTCATCCCATCAGAGAAACTTAAAAATTCTTCTGCGTTAAAAGATAATGGAAAGATTACAAATAAAGGGGCAATTAGAAAAAAGAAAACAGCGGCACAAATTGTTAGATAAATATAATGCCAAATTCTATAATGTGGTTCAGTATATTTTGGTAATGCCATCCTAATTATCCCAATTTAATGTTATCAATTCCAACTATTTTGTTATAAAGCCAATAAATCACCAATACCCCACTCAGCAGCATTAGTCCCATTGCAGATGCAAAACTCCAGTCAAGGGTACTTTTCATATGAAAGGCGATCTGGTTACTGATTAAAGTCCCAGATGCACCACCAACTAAGGCTGGTGTAATGTAATAACCAATCGCTAAAATGAACACTAATAAGCAACCTGCTCCTATTCCAGGAATTGTTAGTGGGAAATAAACTTTCCAAAATGCTACAAACGGTGTACCGCCTAACGATTTTCCAGCTCTCATTAAGCTTGGTGAGATAGTTTTCATTACACTGTATAACGGAAGCACCATAAATGGCAGCAGAATTTGTGTCATCGCAACATAACTTCCTGTCTTGTTGTACATCATCTCAGGCCTATTATCGTCAGCTACTAATCCTATTCCAACAAAGAAATCATTTACGATACCTTGTTGTTGTAACAAAATCATCCAGCTGGCAGTTCTTACAAGTAATGAAGTCCAGAACGGCAACAGTACGCAGATCATTAATAAATTACTATATTTCATTGGCAGAGTAGCTAACAAATGAGCTATTGGATAAGCCATCAAAAAACAAAAGACCGTCACAAAGAATGCAATCTCCAGAGTTCTTAACCATAATACTCTGTGAATTCTCCTATCTTCTTCAACGCTTACTATTTTCCCTTCCTCATTTACATACATATCCATTCCTTTTAAATATTTTTGACCTGTAAATTCAGGGGCTCTTCTTTGGATTGCTCTCCAGTACTCAACATCAGCCCATCTTTTGTGTACTGCCATTATTTGTTCTTTATAATTTCCCTCTTCAAATTTTTTAGATGCTCTTCTTAATTTTTTGATAATGCTTTTAAAGCCGTTCTTTGTGTAATTTAATTGAGTAGATAGTTTACCTTCTCGTTTATCTTCAACAAGTTTTATAAAGTCCTCATGAAAAGCTGCGAAAACTTCCTCATCTGGCAACTCTTGTCCATCCCAATTTTCCATTGCTTTAAAAGTTTTGGGAAGCATTTGTGTTACCATTTTATCGTCGATACTTCTGAACAACATGTCACCTATTGGAAAAACATAAGTGATAATTAAAAAAAATAATAAAGGAGCAACGAGCAAGAAAGCTTTGATCTTATTCTTTTTTTCCGCTTTTTTTAGACTAACCTCTAAGGGTATTCCGTCTGTAGTTAAGATTTGTTTTGTTTCTGAGCTCATAAATAAAAAGGGCGGTTATAAATAACCGCCCTTAAATTATAATATATAATTTAGTTCTTTAAAACTTAAATTATAGACCAGCTTTCATAGCTTCCCATTTTTCACCAAGCTCTGTTCCGTTATCAGCCCAGAAAATTGGATCTACTAGGAAGTAGTTTTTAGTGTTAGCCGGTGCAGTTGGCATTTGTGGTACCATGTTAGTCTTACCATCTTTATACCAAGGCTCACCTTTTTCCATAATACCAATTGAAGATTTTCTCCAAGGAGCATATGCAATGTATTTAGCACTTCCTGCTAACATTTCAGAACTAGTCATCATAGCTAAAGCTTTTTTAGCCATACCATTAGAATCGTTTGGTCCACCTTTGACTTGTACGAAATATTCGTAATCAAGACCTTGGCCGTCCCAAACTTGTTTGATTGGTGCACCTTCTCCAATTTCTGCATTGAAGAATCTACCATTCCAACCAGTAGCCATTACTACTTCACCTGATACTAACAGTTCTGGTGGTTGAGCACCTGCAGACCAAAATACACATCCACCTTGTGGATCTGTACATAATTTTTTGATCTTATTCATTGCTCTTTCAACACCTTTTTCTGTTTCTAAAGCTTTGTAGATTTTTGCTCCGCCTTTACCTGGCTTAATACCATCTGCAGCTAAAGCGATCTCTAAATTAGTTAAAGCGCTTTTGTAGATAGCTCTTTTTCCAGGGAATTTCTTTGTGTTAAAGAAATCTTTGATAGTCTTTGGAGTACCTTTAACGTTTTCAGTGTTATAAGCGTAGTTCCAAGAATATAAAATATTTCCTACAGCACATTTACTTGGCATTGCAGTAAAGAAATCTTTACTTGCTGGAGTTCCATCTGGAGCTGGTGGGAAGTCTTTGTCAAAATCAAATTCAACAAATAATCCTTCATCACATCCAGTGATAGTATCCATTGCGAACACGTCCATTATATCCCACGTGATCTTTCCAGCTTCTTTTTGTGCTTTGATTTCTGATAAACCACCTGAATAATCAACCCAAGCAATGTTAATGCCTAGTTTTTTAGCAGTCGGATCACCATAACCTAACTTTTGAGACTCAGTATAAGCCCCACCCCAAGACACTGCAGTTACTGTTGTTGCAAATGCTGAAGTAGTTAGTGAAAGTACAAAAGAAATAGCTAGTAATATTTTACTTAGTTTTTTCATTTTTCCTCCGTTTAAACGTTTAAAAAACTAATTAAAACAACTTCAGGGAAGAGAGTCAACAACCCTTTTTATCTACTTATTCAATAATTGTGGAATGTCTATTTTGGGTCAAGTGCCCGAGCGTCATCACTGTTCCATCCGATATTAATCTCGTTACCAAGTTTAATATCTAAGTTAGATGAACTATTTGGAACTTTTAAAATAAACTCTGGGTTGCCTAAAAGATTTATTCTTACTCTTGTATGGTCCCCATGATAAATTACTTCTTCTATTTTTCCTTTGTGAAGATTGTCCATTTTTGTACTTGGATTAATCAAAGCTCGTTCTGGTCTTAAAGAAACAGTAGTCCGCTCTCCTTTACCTTTGACTGAGATTGGATTAGCCAGTATTTCTGCATTTGCTAATTTTACTTTACACTTTCCTCCAGAAATATCTGAAACTTCACCACCAAAAGTATTATTCTCTCCGATAAACTCAGCGACAAATGAATTTACAGGTTTCTCATATAATTCATCAGGACTTGAAAGTTGTTGAACTTTACCATCATTAAATACTGCAATACGATTGGACATCGTCAAAGCTTCACTTTGGTCATGAGTAACATAAACAACTGTAACACCAATACTTTCATGAATATGTTTAATCTCATATTGCATACTTTCTCTTAAATTTTTATCCAGAGCACCCAAAGGTTCATCCATTAAAACTAATTGTGGATCAAACACCAATGATCTTGCAACGGCTACCCTTTGTTGTTGTCCACCTGACAATTGACCTGGCATCCTTGCAGCAAACCCTTGTAGGGATACCATTGATAATGCTTTATCAATTTTTTTATCAGCTTCATCTTTTGGAATTTTCCTCACTCTTAATGGAAAAGCTAAATTTTCATACACAGTCATGTGCGGGAATAATGCATAATTTTGAAACACCATTCCAATACCTCTTTTATGAGGGGGGATGCTGGATATTGCTTTACCATCTAAATAAATTTCACCATTAGTTGGAGTTTCAAAACCTGCTAACATCATTAAGCAAGTTGTTTTACCAGAACCAGAGGGTCCCAACATTGTAATGAATTCTCCCTCAGCTATATCTAATTGAAGGTCTTTGACGACTAAGACTTTACCGTCATAGCTTTTATCGACTTTATCAAATTTAACGAAATCTTTTTTTGATGCCATAATTTAAGGAACTTTAAAACATTTGTAAGAATAAATATCAACCTTTAATAATTAGCTTTTAACGTGAAGTTCTCTTGAGAAATTACAAAATAATTCTGAACCTTTATCAGTTACTCTAATTGCTTCAGAAGCTTCCACTCCCCAATTTCCAAATTGCATTACTGCAATCATATGGAAGGTAACGTTGGGCTGTAATAATGTTTTGTCACCTTTTGATATATTTAAAGTATGTTCGCCCCAGTCAGGAGGATAGCCTATCCCAATTGAATAGCCAGTTCTTGAAGTTTTCTCAATTTTATATTTATCTAATATCTTCCAAAAAGCTTGTGCAACATCATCAGCTGTATTTCCTGCTTTAACTTTATCTATACCCGCTTGAAGTGCCTCGTTAGTTTTTTTTCATGGTATCAATTTTTTTTTGATCGGGCTTTCCAAGTAAAACTGTTCTGGCCATTGGACAATGATACTTTTTATTAACGCCAGATAACTCTATAATAGTAGCTTCACCTTCAACAAATTTATCCTCAGTCCAAGTTAAATGGGATGCAGAGGTTCCTTTTCCAGTTGGAAGCATTGGCACTATTGAAGCATAATCCCCTCCAAATTCTGAGGTTCCTTTTACTAAAGTTGACCATATCTCTGAAACAGCATCACATTGTCTTACACCTGGATTAATAGTCTCAAATGCTTTTTCCATACCAAGTTGAGTGATCTGTGCAGCTGCTTTCATATATTTTATTTCAGCGTCTGACTTAATAAATCTAACCCAATTTACTAATCGTTTGCTATCTAACAATTTTGCATTGGGTAATCCTTGTTTTATTTTTTCATAACAATAAGCGGTAAAATAATGACTATCCATTTCAACGCCTATAGATAATTTATCCCATTTTTTTTCCTTTATTAAATCTACTAAAGCATCGTAAGGATGTAGTGGCCAAGTGTGAATATATTTTTCATGATACTTAACAATATTTTCATCTTTCAAATAAGTTTTTATATAAGCGCCACCAGCATCTTGATCTCTAACAAAACAAATCGGTTCATCAGCATTTGCATGAACAATCACACATTGTGCATAATAAAAAGACCATGCATCATAGCCAGTTAGATAATTCATATTTGAAGGATCTTGTGAAATCAAAATTTCAATACCTTTATCTTGCATTGAATTTTGAACTTTTTTTAATCTAGATTTGTACTCTTCAATTGAAAAATTCATCAACTAATTATTAAACAACACCCCATAACCATCAACCTTATTTTGATTATCAATTTGTTTCAGTGTGTCCCAAATTAAGGTTTGATTACTTGATAATATTACCTTGCCTAGTTTTTTTTCGATGTCATTTATAATTGATAATACTGGGAGTGCCGTGCAAGATATAAATAAAGCATCACTATTTGACAAATCTTGTTTAACTAAAACATCAAATAAATGTTGTGGATCAACTTTGCCTATATCTAAATCAGAAGCTATATCAAAATAAGATAATTCAGAAATTTCTATTTTTTCATTTTTAAAATAATTGATAACTGACTGATTAATCTCGTCGGTGTATGGAGTAAATATTGAAACCTTATTTATCTTAAGTGTTTTAAGAGCATTTATAGCAGAAGTAATAGGTGTTGTTACTTTTGTATTAGGTTTTGCTAAATTTACTTTTTCATAGATTGATTGATAACCTGCAGCAATAGTTCCTGATGTACATCCATAAGCAACACAATCTAATTTTTGATCTGGTAAAATATTTTTAGTTACTTCAGGAATATCATCTGCCATCTTTTTCAAGGTTTCATTGGTAAGAGGATTATAGCAATTTATTCTATTTGAATATAAATCTATATCTTTCCCATAAATTATATCGTTAAAATCTTTTTCAATTCTAAAATCACTAGCTAAAGTTATTAAACCTATCCTTGGATTATTTTTTTTTATAAATTTTGGCTCTATTTTATTCAATTTCATTTTGAAAAAGAATGTTTGGCTTTAGGAAATTGTTTTTTTAATACTTCAGATTTAAATTTTTTTACACCATTTTCGATCAACTTTGTTATATCAACAAATTTTTTAACAAATTTTAATTTGCTTTGACTTAATCCTGTTAAGTCATCAATTACTAAAACTTGACCATCACAATTGACTGAAGAACCAATTCCTATTGTTGGAAT
>CACGXX010000023.1:0-10599 GCA_902577125.1 uncultured Pelagibacteraceae bacterium
AAATATTTTTTAACAATAATAATATTTATTTTGTCTTTATTTATATTAACTTCATTGCTTAGCTTAAGTGGTATAACATTTGTAAATTCATTTAAATTGTCGATTTTAACTTTGATGAATACTGTTAATTCCTCAATCTATGGTTTAGAAGAATTTGACTTTTACAATCTTCAATTATTTAGTAAATATTGTCTTATTTTCTTTATGATTGTAGGTCGGATTGAGTTATTAACAATTTTGCTTTTAATAAAAAAATTCCTTTTTAAAAATTAAGTTATTATTGTATATGTAAGATTAATTTTGATGCGCCCTTAGCTCAGCTGGATAGAGCATCGGTTTTCTAAACCGAGGGTCGTAGGTTCGAATCCTTCAGGGCGCGCCAGACATCAATTTTAACAGTAATTTTAATATAATTATTATCTTGACTAGAATTTCACTGGGTCCAAAAACCCAACAAATTCTCCTTGAAGAGTATTTTTGAACATGCTTAAATTATAAATATTCAAAAGTAATTTTGAATTATTTGTTAACAAATAAATAAACAATAGGAAGAAATATGTTTAAATACTTAAAACAATTAACTTCTTTAGTTGCTATGGTCGCTGTGTTGTTCACTTTTACAACAGAGTCTATGGCTGCTAAAAAATCTAAAACACTTAAAAACACTCAAAAGAAGGGTTTTGTAAGATGTGGAGTATCTCAAGGTCTTCCAGGATTTTCTAACGCTGATGCTGCAGGAAATTGGACTGGTATTGACGTTGATGTATGTAGAGCAGTAGCTGCTGCAGTGCTAGGTGACGCAAACAAAGTTAAGTTTACACCACTAAGTGCTAAAGAAAGGTTTACAGCTTTAACTTCTGGTGAGATTGATATCTTATCAAGAAACACAACTTGGACTCTTTCTAGAGATGCTGATATCGGACTTACATTCGTTGGAGTAAATTTCTACGATGGCCAAGGTTTTATGGTCAGAAAAAGTTCTGGTATTACTTCAACAAGCCAATTCAAAGATGGTATCTCAGCTTGTACAAACATTGGTACAACAACTGAGCTAAATATGAGAGACTTCTTTAATTCTAAAGGGATCAAATATGAGCCAGTTGCTTTTGAAAAAGCTGATGAAGTTGTAGCTGCTTATGATGCAGGTAGATGTGATACTTACACTACTGATAAATCTGGTCTTGCTGCACAGAGAACAAAAATGTCAAATCCAGATGAACACATTGTGTTACCTGAAACTGTATCAAAGGAGCCATTAGGTCCTGTTGTAAGACAAGGTGATTCTGTGTGGGAAGATATCGTAAGATGGTCATTAAATACTATGATCGAAGCAGAAGAATACGGTATTACATCAGCAAATGCAGATATGATGAAAACTTCTGATAACCCAGCTATTAAAAGATTAGTTGGAGCAGAAGGTGAATTAGGTGCTGCTTTTGGTTTAGATAACGACTGGAGTCTAAGAATTATTAAGCAAGTTGGTAATTATGGTGAAAGCTATAAAAGAAATATAGCTGACACTGGAATTTTACCTGATAGAGGTCCGAATGAATTATGGACTAAGGGTGGAATTCTTTACGTACCACCTGCAAGATAATTGCATATTTAAATGATTAAAAAGGGCTAGATTTTTCTAGCCCTTTTTTTTATAAGCTTCTATATTACTCCCATCGTGAATTTTAAACTTAAAGATATTGTTCCACAATTAATTACAGTTACTGCTGTCGTATTAGTTTTTGGTTTTTTTACCTATAACGCTCAGATTAATATGGAAAACAGAGGGATTGATTTTGGTTATGGGTTTTTATCACAAGAGTCTTCTTTCGATGTACAATTTTCATTAATAGAATACGATGGCTCACATTCATATTTTAGAGCTTATTTAGTCGGGTTATTAAATACAATTCTTGTTTCAGTTATTGGGATTATTATTGCAACTATTCTTGGTGTAATAGTTGGTGTAGCAAGATTATCCCCTAATTATCTGATAAATAAATTTGCTGCTTTTTATGTTGAATTTTTTAGAAACATACCGTTACTGCTTCAAATATTTTTTTGGTATTTTGCTGCTTTAAGAGCTTTACCACTTCCACAAGATGCAGAAGCAATTTTTGGTGTTTTTTTCTTAACCATTAAAGGTCTTTATGTTCCAGCTTTTATTTGGCAAAATTTTAGTGTTTTCTTTTATTCAATAGTTGCAGCAATAATTGCTATAATTGTTATTCGTATTCATGCTAAGAGAGTTCAAGAAAATCAAGGAAAACAAATTCCAGTATTTTTTGATATCAATTGGATTAATATTTATTTTACCTCTTTTAAGTTTTATGATTGGTGGAGTAGGTATTTCATTTGAGGTTCCTGTTTTAAAACAATTAGCTACAACCTCCTTTATATATGAAGGTGGAGTAAGTTTACCTCCAGAATTGATAGCTCTTACTTTATCTTTATCTCTTTACACAGCTACTTTTATTGCAGAATGTGTAAGAGCAGGAATTCAAGGTGTAGGTAAAGGACAAAAAGAGGCTGCTGCATCTATAGGATTAACCCCAAATCAAGTACTTAAACTTGTAATTATGCCTCAAGCTTTAAGAATAATAATTCCACCAACAACTAACCAATATTTAAATTTAACAAAAAACTCTTCATTAGCAGCAGCTATCGCTTATCCAGATTTAGTTTTAGTGTTTGCAGGGACTGCTTTAATGCAAACCGGGAAGGCTATTGAAATAGTTTCAATAACTATGTTTACTTATTTAACCTTAAGTATTTCAATTTCACTTTTAATGAATTGGTATAACAAAAAAATTGCAATACAGGAAAAATAATGTCAAAAATAAATTTTTTAAGACCTGATAAAAAATAATTTAAATACTTTCTTATACTTAGGTTCTTTTTTATTTTTGATTAGTGTATTGGATGTTTTTTTAAATTCATTTTTTAGCTTAAATTTAACTGGTTTTTTACCTGGTTTTTTAAGTTTTTTATTTCCATTAATATTAGGTTTTGTTGGACTTTATTTTATAAGGATAGAATTTAGCGGAATAAAACAATTAGACCTTTTAAATAAACATATAAATACCAACAACTTTAATGCAGTTCTGTCATTACTAATTATATTTGTTATTATCAAATCTCTTCCACCTATTCTTAGTTGGTTTGTAATAGATGCTAGTTTCGCCGGTGATACCAAAGATGTTTGCACTGGTTCAGGAGCTTGTTGGACATATATAAAAGTTTGGATGAGAAGATTTATGTATGGGATGTACCCTAATGCTGAGCAATGGAGAATAAATTTATCATTTATAGCCTTAGTCTTAATGGGCTCGGTTGGTTATTTTGCAACTGATAGATTTAAGAAGTATTTAACACTTTATTATGTTGTTATTTATCCTCTGATTGCATTCTTATTTATCTTTTTCTTTATATCCGGAGGTCCTGTATTTTTTGATTTTTCATATGGGATTATTGCAGCTATTTTATCTATTATTTTAGGATTTTTTATACCCGCTAAATATAAATTTTATTATTTTTTAATTGTACCTTTAGCTCTTTATATAACTTTGAAGTATTTTATATTTTTTGAAGAATACATTGAGCTAGGTAAATTAGATGGTTTAAACTGGGTAGAGACTGGAGCTTGGGGCGGATTATCTTTAACTTTTATAATATCTTTTTTCTGCTTAATTTTCTGTTTTCCAATAGGAATGGCTTTTGCTCTTGGAAGAAGATCAAATTTTCCTCTAATTAGATATATTTCAGTTGGCTTTATTGAATTTTGGAGAGGTGTACCTTTAATAACAGTTCTATTTATGTCAGCAGTAATGTTTCCAATGTTTTTACCAGAGGATTTCTTCATTGATAAATTAGTAAGAGCAATTATTGCGATTTCATTATTTGAAGCTGCTTACGTTGCAGAAGT
This sequence comes from uncultured Pelagibacteraceae bacterium, assembly GCA_902577125.1. Classification (GTDB taxonomy): domain Bacteria; phylum Pseudomonadota; class Alphaproteobacteria; order Pelagibacterales; family Pelagibacteraceae; genus Pelagibacter. The sequence goes on from CACGXX010000023.1 coordinate 3,920, forward strand.
AATACGTGGTGGTCTACAAGCTTTACCAAGAGGTCAATACGAGGCAGCAAAATCCTTAGGTATGGGATATTGGAAAATGCATATTTTTGTAATTCTTCCACAAGCATTAAAATTAGTAATCCCAGGAATTGCAAATACATTTTTAGCTTTAGTTAAAGATACACCTTTAATATTTGTCGTAGGTCTATTAGAAATAGTTGGAATGTTAAATTTAGCAAAAACTAATCCAAAATGGTTAGGTTTTGCAATGGAGGGTTATGTTTTTGCAGCAATAATTTTCTGGATTATTTGTTATGCAATGAGTAAATATAGCTATAATTTAGAGCAAAAATATAAAACAGATAGATAAAAATTATGTCAGATAACATCATCCAAATTAATAATATGAACAAATGGTTTGGTGACTTTCAAGTTTTAAAAAAGATTAATTTAGAAGTTAAACCAAAAGAAAAAATTGTAGTTTGTGGTCCATCAGGATCTGGAAAATCCACTTTGATTAGATGCATCAATAGATTAGAGGAACATCAAGAGGGAAATATTATTGTTGATGGAACTGAATTAACAGAAGATACAAAAAATATTGAACAAATAAGAGCTGAAGTTGGAATGGTATTCCAACAATTTAATTTATTTCCTCATTTATCAATTTTAGATAATTGTACATTAGCTCCTATTTGGGTAAAAAAAATGCCAAAGAAAGAAGCGGAAGAACTAGCATTAAAACATTTAGAAAGAGTACAAATTCTTGATCAAGCACAAAAATATCCAGGTCAATTATCTGGTGGACAACAACAAAGAGCTGCAATAGCAAGAGCTTTATGTATGGAGCCAAAAATAATGCTTTTTGATGAACCTACATCAGCTTTAGACCCTGAAATGATTAAAGAAGTCCTTGATGTAATGGTAAATCTTGCAAAACAAGGTATGACTATGATTGTTGTAACTCACGAAATGGGTTTTGCTAAAGAAGTTGCTGATCAAATGATATTCATGGATGAAGGAATGATTGTAGAAAAAGCGGATACCAAGGAATTTTTTGCTAATCCTAAGAGTGATAGGACTAAACTTTTTCTCAGCCAGATACTATAGATACCAGTAATTTCAAGGAATTTTTCTCAAATTATACCTTAAGAATTACTTGACATATTTTTGGAATAGCAGGTATTTCCAAAAAAATAAAAAAATAATATTCTTGCAGTAAAGATTAAAAACTTGTTCAATCTGTTTTTTAATAATAAATTAAGAGGGGTCTTAATGGAAGATAATTTTAATAAGCATTTAGGCAATAAGCTTAAGCTTAGAAGGTTAGCTTTAGGTTTAACACAAACAAAAGTAGCAAAAGCAATCAACGTTACATTTCAACAAATACAAAAATATGAAAAAGGAACTAACGGAGTTAGTTCGATAAGATTATTACAGTTATCAAATTATCTTAAAGTTCCAATAAACTATTTCTTTGAAGATTTTTCTGAATACTTAGTTAATCTAGAAAAATCTCAAGAGGGGCATATGAATGTGAATTATAATTTTTTAGTTAAGATATATTCTGAACTTAACTCTGATCAAAAGTTGAAATTTAATAAATCGTTACAGGTTTCAAATAATATTTCAAAAGTTGGGTAAAATTTGGCTCCTCGGGCAGGACTCGAACCTGCGACCAATTGATTAACAGTCAACTGCTCTACCAACTGAGCTACCGAGGAATGTAAAAAGCAAACTTACTTTTTTTTTTAACTAAAACAAGATTTTTTTTGGAGGCAACGCCCGGAATCGAACCGGGATACAAGGATTTGCAATCCTCTGCGTAACCATTCCGCCACGTTGCCTTATGTTTTAGATGATAGCTACATCAGTTTTATATAAAATTTTTAGAATTAGTCTATCAAATAACGTTTTAATTTGATTATTGTTAATTTAGATTAATAAATTATAAACTAACTATATCCAAGATGAGTGATAAATATATACATTCCAATGTAGAAGATAAGATCTATTCGTATTGGGAAAAAAATAAACTATTTAAACCTCAAAAAAATTCTAAAAAATTTTCAGTTGTAATTCCGCCACCCAATGTGACGGGAAGTTTACATATGGGGCATGCTTTAAATAATTCAATTCAAGATATGCTAGTTCGATATTATCGAATGAATAATTATGAAACTCTGTGGCAACCAGGTACAGATCATGCTGGTATAGCTACCCAAGCACTCGTTGAGAGAAAACTCGAAAACGAAAATTTAGACAAAAATACACTCGGAAGAGAAAAGTTTATAGAAAAGGTTTGGGATTGGAAAGATCAGTATGGAGATATAATTATCAATCAACTAAAAAAACTAGGTTGTTCATGTGATTGGTCCAGAAATGCATTCACCATGGATGAAAATTTATCAAAATCTGTAATTAAGGTGTTTGTCGAATTACACAAAAAGAAATTGATCTATAAAGCAGAAAAATTGGTAAATTGGGATACAGTTTTAAAAACTGCGATTTCAGATTTAGAGGTAGATCAAAGAGAAATGAACTCTAAGATTTACTACATTAGATACCCAATAGATAAATCATCTGAATTTATCACTATAGCCACAACCAGGCCCGAAACTATGCTTGGAGATACAGCTATTGCTGTTAATCCAAAAGATAAAAGATACAAAAGTTTTGTCGGTAAAACAGTCACTATACCTATTGTAGGTAGAAAAATTAGAATAATTAAAGATAGTTATGCAGACCCAGATCAAGGAACAGGAGCATTAAAAATTACCCCAGCGCATGATTTTAATGATTATGATGTAGGACAGAGAAATAAACTCGAGATCATAAATGTTTTTACTGAAGAGGGGAAAATTAATGAAAATGCACCGAAAGATTATGTAGGTTTGGATAGATTTGATGCTCGTAAAAAAATATTAAATGAACTCAAAGAAAAAGATTATTTTGTTAAAGAGGAAAATATAAAAAATAAAGTTCCTTATGGAGATAGATCTAATTCTGTTATCGAACCTTTTTTAACTGAGCAATGGTTTGTTGATGCAAAAAAATTAGCTATCAAAGCAAAAAAAATTGTTAAAACAAAAAAGACAAATTTTTTTCCAAATAACTGGTCGAAAACTTATTTTCAATGGATGAATAATATTGAGCCTTGGTGTATTTCTAGACAGCTGTGGTGGGGTCATCAAATACCAGCATGGTATGGACCTGACAACAAAATATTTGTTGCTTTAAATGAAAAAGAAGCAAGCAAGGAAGCTAAGAAATATTACAAAAAAGACGTAAAATTAGTTAGAGACCCTGATGTATTAGATACTTGGTTTTCTTCAGGTTTATGGCCGTTTGCAACTTTAGGATGGCCAGATAAAAAAGATTTCGTAAAGAAATTTTATCCAACCACAGTTTTAGTAACTGGTTTTGATATAATTTTTTTCTGGGTTGCAAGAATGATTATGTTTGGAATGGAATTTCTTAATAAAGAACCTTTTAAAGATATCTATGTTCACGCTTTAGTAAGAGATGAAAAAGGACAAAAAATGTCTAAATCTAAAGGTAATGTAATTGATCCTTTAGACTTAATCGAAAAATATAGTGCAGATGCTTTAAGATTTACTTTGCTTTCAATGGCTTCACCTGGAACCGATGTAAAACTTTCTGAGGATAGAGTAAAAGGTTATAGGAACTTTTTAAATAAATTGTGGAATGCAAATAATTTTTTAATCACAAATAATTGTGATTTTAATAAGACTGATAAAGTTCCTAAAACTAGCTTAAATATCAATAAATGGATTTATTCTGAATTGATTGAAATAAAAGATAAAATTCAAAAGAATATTAAAGACTATCGATTTGATGAGGCAGCCAAAAATGCTTATCAATTTGCCTGGCATTCATATTGTGACTGGTATATCGAACTTTCAAAAACAATCCTTTATTCAGATGATGAAAAATCAAAAAAGGAAGTAAAAGAGGTATCAGCTTATGTTTTTAAACAAATACTGATTATGCTTCATCCATTTATACCGTTTGTTACTGAAGAAATATGGTTAAAAAACAAGTTTGATAAATCGAATAAGAATTTCCTTATGTACAAAAACTGGCCATCAGGAAAAGTCAAAAAAGACAAATCTCAAAAGGATGTAGAAAAAATCATCAATATTATCTCAGAACTTAGATCGTTTAAAAATGAGCTAAATGTCAGCCCAGGTTCTTTTGTAGATCTCTCTATGAATAAGATAGCTAAAAAAAATCGATCTTTAATGGATAATAACGAAATAATCTTAAAAAAACTTGGTCGTATCAATAATTTTTTTGAAAAGGATCAAGATAGACCTTCTGCAACTCTTGTAATTTCAGGTGATATATTCAAGATTTATTTTGATGAAAATGTTGATTTAAACTTAATCAAAGAAAATTTACAAAAAAGACAAACAAAATACCAAGATGAATTAGATAAGATTTCACAACGATTATCAAACAAAGGATTTGTCGATAGGGCACCAAAAAATATTGTTGAACAAGAAAAAACTAACTATAGTAACTTAAAAAATGATATCAAAAAAATATCTTTAACAATTGAAAGTTTATAATGCGGAAATTTAATAAGAAAAAATTACCAAGTCGACATACATCTTTAGGACCTGATAGAGCTCCTCACAGATCCTTTTATTATGCAATGGGAGAAACGGAGAAGGATGTTGCTAAACCTTTTGTTGGAGTGGTATCAACATGGAACGAGGCAGCTCCTTGTAATATAGCCTTAATGAGACAAGCCCAGTCAGTTAAAAAGGGTGTAAGAGCATCAGGTGGAACACCAAGAGAGTTTTGTACAATTACCGTTACAGACGGTATTGCTATGGGTCATGAGGGAATGAAATCCTCATTAATATCAAGAGAAGTTATTGCTGACAGTGCTGAATTAACTGTTAGAGGGCACTGTTATGATGCTTTAGTAGGTATTGCAGGTTGCGATAAGTCTTTACCTGGTTTGATGATGTCGATGGTAAGATTAAACGTTCCAAGTGTATTTATATATGGTGGTTCAATACTACCAGGTAAATACAAAGGTAAAGATGTGACTGTTGTAGATGTTTTTGAGGCAGTTGGAAAACATTCATCAGGACAAATGTCTGCAAAAGAACTAAGAAAATTAGAATTAGTTGCATGTCCAACAGCAGGAGCTTGTGGAGGACAATTTACTGCTAACACTATGGCATGTGTATCAGAAGCTATTGGTTTAGCACTACCTTATTCAGCTGGAACACCAGCTCCGTACGAAGAAAGAGATAAGTATGCAAAAGCAAGTGGTCGAATGGTTATGGAATTATTAGCTAAAAAAATTAAACCAAGAGATATTGTTACAAGAAAAGCCTTAGAAAATGCTGCAACAATTGTTGCTGCAACAGGTGGATCAACCAATGCAGGATTACATTTACCGGCAATAGCAAATGAAGCTGGCATTAAATTTGATTTAATGGATGTAGCAAAAATATTTAAAAGAACTCCATATCTTGCTGACTTAAAACCAGGTGGAAAATATGTTGCTAAAGATATGTGGTTAGCAGGTGGAGTCCCAATGCTTTTAAAAACTCTTTATGAAGGTGGTTATATTCATGGAGATTGTATGACCGTTACAGGTAAAACAATGAAAGAAAATTTAAAGGGAATTAAATTTAATCCAAAACAAAAAGTAATGAGATCATTTAAAAATCCATTATCTCCAACAGGTGGTGTAGTTGGTTTAAAAGGAAACTTAGCTCCTGAAGGTGGAATTGTTAAAATTGCTGGACTTAAAAAATTACAATTTACTGGAAGAGCAAGATGTTTTGATAATGAAGAAAGTGCGATGAAAGCAGTTCAAAGCAAAAAATATAAAGATGGCGATGTAATTATTATTAGATATGAAGGACCAGTTGGCGGACCAGGTATGAGAGAAATGCTTTCAACAACAGGTGCAATTTATGGTCAAGGTAAAGGAGAAAAAGTTGCCTTAATAACTGATGGACGTTTCTCTGGAGCAACTCGGGGATTTTGTGTAGGTCACGTAGGACCAGAGGCTGCATTAGGTGGACCTATCGCTCTATTACGAAATGGAGATATTATTGATATTGATGCTAAGAAAGGAACAATTAATGTTCGATTAACAAGAGCACAATTAGCTTCAAGAAGACGAAAATGGAAGGCTAGAAAATCTGATTTTGGATCAGGAACTCTTTGGAAATATGCACAAACTGTTAGACCTGCGTATTTAGGAGCACCAACACATCCAGGTAAGAAAAACGAAGTTAAGGATTACTCAAAAATTTGATGAAAATTCGCCCAGTTATCTTATGTGGTGGCGCTGGAACAAGACTTTGGCCTAAAGCTAAAAAACATCAAGCTAAACAATTTATAGATTTTGGTAATTGGACTTTATTAGGTAAAACATTAGAGAGAGTTAAAGCATCAATATATGATGCTCCAATTATTAGTACTAATGCAAAATATTTAAAACAAGTAAAACAACATTTAAAAAGACACAAAATAAGAAAATTCAAGATAGTTTTAGAGCCAGCTAAAAGAAATACCGCACCAGCTATATTAAGTACGGCATTAATAAAGGATATACCTAACGAACAACCTTTAATGTTCTTGGCCGCTGATCATTTGATAGAGAAGGTTACATTATTTAATAAAGCTATTAAAAAAAACCAAAC
>CACGXX010000024.1:0-9966 GCA_902577125.1 uncultured Pelagibacteraceae bacterium
ATTCCAGAAATTGATGTGCTTGTGGAAGATAATCAAAAATGGAAAGGCGAAAATTTTGAAGCTAAAATTTATCACATACCAGGTCATACAAGTGGGCATATTGCCTTTCATTTTTTTTTGGAAAAAAAAATTTTTACTGGTGATACCTTATTTTCTTTAGGATGTGGTAGAATTTTTGAGGGAACTTATGAACAGATGTTCAATTCATTAAAAAAAATAAAAGAACTTCCGAAAGATACTCAGATATATTGCGGCCATGAATATACATTACAAAATTCAAAATTTTGTGAGTCAAACGATCCAGATAATTCAAATTTAAAAAATAAAATTGAAGAAATTAAAGAAAAAATAAGAAATGGCCAACCCACCATTCCATCAATTTTATCTGATGAAATAGAATGCAATATATTTCTTAAAGCTAAAGATGTTGAAAGTTTTTCAAAATTAAGAGATTTAAAGGACAATTTTTGATTTATAAAACTTGACTATAGACTTGCTAGGACTATATTGCTTAACAAAATTTAGAGCAATTATATGTCATTCGCAGTTATAAAAACAGGTGGTAAACAATACAAAGTCAAATCTGGAGAGATTTTGAAAATTGAGAAATTAACAGATATCAAAGCTAATTCAAAAATAGAATTTAATGAAATTTTAGCTTATGGAGATGACAGTAAAATAGAAGTTGGAGCCCCAATAGTAAGTGGTGCAAAAGTTGAAGCTGACTTAATTAAAAATAGTAAAAATAGGACTGTATTAATTTTTAAAAAAAGAAGAAGACATAATTCAAGAAGAAAAAATGGGCATAGACAGGAATATTCTATGATTAGAATAAATAAAATTTTTTCAAAAGATGGTAAAATTCTTTCAGAGGCTGAAAAAGTTTCTAAAGTAACAAAGAAGACAGAAACAAAAAAAGAGGCTAGTAAATAACTAGGAATTAATTATGGCAACAAAAAAAGCAGGCGGATCTTCTAGAAATGGACGTGATAGTGCTGGGCGAAGACTTGGTGTCAAAAAGTATGGTGGCCAATCTGTTATACCTGGAAATATTATTGTAAGACAAAGAGGTACAAAAATATTTCCTGGAGAGAACGTAGGAATGGGTAAAGATCACTCAATTTTTTCAGTAATAAAAGGTAAAGTTGTTTTTAAAAAAACAAAGTCAGATAGAACTTTTGTTTCAGTAAAACCCAATTAATAGTACAACTTAAACTATTGTTGTATTATGAAATTCTTAGATCAAGTTAAAATTTATATTAAAGCTGGAAATGGTGGAGATGGATCTCCGAGTTTCAGAAGAGAAAAATTTATAGAATTTGGTGGTCCAGATGGTGGTGATGGTGGAAAAGGAGGTTCAGTAATTTTAAAAGCTGAACAGAATTTAAATACCTTGATTGATTTTAGATATCAACAACATCATAAAGCAAAGAGAGGCGAGAACGGTGCAGGACAAAACCGAACAGGCAAGAGTGGTGAAGATTTAATTTTGAAGGTTCCCTTAGGAACACAAGTTTTTGAAGAGGACAACAAAACATTAATTTACGACTTTACGAAAATTAGTGAGGAATTTATCGCTGCTGCTGGTGGTAAAGGTGGACTGGGCAATACAAGATTCAAAAGTTCTACCAATAGGGCTCCAAGGAAATTTACAAAAGGAACTCAAGGAGAAGAGTTTACAATTTGGCTTCAATTGAAAACAATAGCAGATATTGGGATTATAGGATTGCCTAATGCAGGTAAGTCAAGTTTATTAGCATCGGTTACTAACGCAAATCCTAAAATTGCAAACTATCAATTTACCACTTTAAATCCAAATTTGGGAGTAGCAAGTTATGATAATAAAGAAATAACGATAGCAGATATACCAGGATTAGTAGAAGGGGCTCATAAAGGTACAGGCCTTGGAATTCAGTTTTTGAAACATATTGAGAGATGTAAATCTCTTTTACATTTAATTGATATTACAAGTGAAGATTTAAAAAAAAGCTATCAACAAGTAAAAAATGAGCTTAAAAAATATAGTAACAAACTCACTAAAAAAAAAGAATTAATCGTGTTGAACAAAATAGATCTTATTGATGAAAAAGAATTAAATCACATAGTTAAAAATTTTAAAAAGAATACTAAATCAGAAGTTATTACTGTATCAACATTCAATAAATCTTCAGTATCAAAAATCAAATCAAAATTATTGAATTATGTATCTTAAAAACTCAAAAAAAATTGTTATCAAGATCGGTTCTTCACTTTTAGTAGATCAAGATAAGAAAATAAGAAAAAAATGGCTCTCTAGCTTTGCGAAGGATATAAAAAAATTAAGATTGAATAATCAAAAAGTTATAATTGTTTCTTCAGGTGCAATAGCTCTTGGATGTAAAAAAATGAATTATAATAAAAAAAATCTTAAGCTAGATAAAAGTCAAGCAATTGCATCAATAGGGCAAATTGAATTAATGAATTTGTTCTTAGAAACGTTTTCAAAATATAAATTAGATATTTCTCAAATTTTACTTACCCTTGACGATACCGAGGAAAGAAGAAGATCAATTAATGCAAAAAGAACTTTTGAAAACTTATTCGATCTTGATTTCATCCCTATTGTTAATGAGAATGATACTATTGCTACATCTGAAATTAAATATGGAGATAATGATAGACTTGCTTCTAGAGTAGCTCAAATTACAAATGCAGATACATTAATATTACTCTCGGATGTGGATGGTTTATACACAAAAAACCCAAAAAAATTCAAAGATGCTCAGTTAATTAAGAAAGTGATCGATTTAGACAAAGTTATTAAGAGTATAAATATCAAAGGTATGACAGAATTAGGAAGTGGTGGCATGAATACAAAAATCGAAGCTGCTAAAATTTGTAATTTGGCTGGTTGCAATATGGTAATAGCAAATGGGTTAAATCTTAATCCTATCGATCGTATCCAGAGTGAAAATAATTGCACTTGGTTTATTTCTAAAATATCTAAAATGCATGCAAGAAAAAAGTGGATTATCAGCTCGATTTCTCCTAAGGGTGAACTTATAATTGATGATGGGGCGAAAAAGGCTCTTCATAGTGGAAAAAGTTTATTAGCGGCTGGAATTAAAAAAGTGGTCGGTAGATTTAATAAGGGAGATCATATTAAAATTTTAGATAATAAAAAAAAAGAGTTTGCTCGTGGACTTAGCTCTTTTTCATCCAAAGAAATAAATTTAATTATGGGCTGTCATTCGAATGAAATACAAAAAATTTTAGGATACGTATCAAAATCTGAGGTAGTGCATAAAGATGATATGGTAGAAATCTAATGAGAAAGATATTAATAAATATTGGTGAAAGATCAAAACAAGCGTTTGCCCAACCAATAAATACTTATAAAAAAAATAAAGTTTTAAGTGATTATCTTAAAATGATAAGAAAAAATAAACATTTAATCATTAAGGAAAATAAAAAAGATGTAGATCGGGCTATCAATATAAAGTTAAGAGATAATTTAATAAATCGACTAATTTTAAATGAGAAAAAAATCTTGGGTATTATTAATTCAATCCAAAAAATAATTAAGTTAAAAGATCCAGTTCACAATGTTATTGAAAGATGGAAAAGACCTAATGGACTTGTATTTTCAAAAATATCAATCCCGATAGGAGTAATAGGTGTAATTTATGAAAGTAGACCAAACGTAACCTCGGATGTAGCATCATTATGTTTTAAATCTGGAAATCCAGTTATTTTGAAAGGTGGTTCTGAGGCCTTTTATTCTAATAAAATTTTATCAAATTTATTCAGAAAAGCTTTGAGGATTAATAAAGTTGATCAAAACTTTGTTCAATTCATCGATATGAAGAATAGAAAAGTGGTAGATTTTTTACTCACTAAAATGACTAATTTGATTGATGTAATCATACCAAGAGGGGGTAAAAATTTAGTTAAAAAAGTACAAAACATTTCTAAAATTCCAACAATTGGTCACTTAGAAGGTGTTTGTCATTCATATGTAGATAAAGATGCAGATCCCAAAATTGCTACCAATGTAATAGTAAATGCAAAATTAAGAAATACAGCGATTTGTGGAGCAACTGAAACAATTTTGCTCAATGAGCGTATAATCAAAAAGTTTGGAGCTCATATATTAAAGATATTAGAGGAAAAAGGTTGTCAAATTATTGGAGATAATAAAATACGAAAAATTTACAAAGGTAAAATCAAAAAAGCATCAATCAAAGATTGGTCAAAAGAATATTTATCTGCTACCGTTTCTGTTAAATCGGTCAAAAACTTACAAGAGGCTATTTCTCATATTAACAAATATGGAACTATGCATACTGATTGTATTATTACTAAAAACAAAAAAACTGCTAAAAAATTTTTAATGGGAGTTAAAAGTTCAATAGCGATGCACAATACATCTACACAATTTGCAGATGGTGGTGAATTTGGATTTGGTGGTGAGGTTGGAATTTCGACAAATGTTCTTCCACCAAGAGGCCCTGTAGGACTTGGACAACTAATTTCCTACAAATATCAAGTAACAAGTAATGGTAAAATTAGAAAGTAAATTGGTTACAAGAAGAAACAAAATTGGGATCCTAGGTGGATCCTTCGATCCTGCACACAAAGGTCACTTAACTATCTCAAAAGAGGCAATTAAAAGATTTAAATTACGAAATTTTATTTGGGCAATAACAAAAAAAAATCCTTTTAAAAAAAAGACGCATACAAGTTTAGATAATAGAATCAAGCATTGCAAAAAAATTATTGGATCAAGTAAATTGATTAAAGTAAAATTTTATGAGGACATAATTAAATCGAATAAAACTTTTGATTTGATAAATCATGTTTCAAAGAACAAAAAAAACAAAATTTATTTTATAATGGGCGCTGATAATTTAATAAAATTTCACAAATGGTATAAATGGAAATTAATTTCACAGAAATGTAAAATAATAGTATTTGATAGGCATGGTTATAAAAAAAAATCATTAAATTCAACTACATATAAAAGATTAAATAGAGAAAATTTGAAATTTATTGAATTTGAAAAGGTCAATATTTCTTCTTCTCAATTGAGAAAAATTTGATATGGTTTAGTTAATTAATGGACAAAATTTCTGATTTAAAAAAAATCATAATTCAAACTTTAGATATCAATAAAGCTTTAGACATTGTTAGCATCGATCTTAAAGATAAAAGTTCAATGGCTGAATACATGATTATTGCAAGCGGTACGTCATCTAGACATATCCAGTCACTTTCTGAGCAAGTTTTAGAAAAATTTAAAGATTATGGAATGAAAGATTCAAAAATCGAGGGAAAAGATAGTACTGAGTGGAAACTGGTAGATGGAATAGATCTAATTGTCCACATATTTCATCCAGAAAAAAGAAAATTTTATGAATTAGAAAAAATGTGGTCAGAATTTATTCCAAAAGAAAAACTTATAATATGAGGAAAATTTTTTTTATTATCAGTATATTTTTCCTGAAGTTTTTAACTTTTAATCCTGTCGTTGCAGCTGAAAATGATGTTTATAAGAAAATAGATTTATTTGGAGAAGTATTAGAAAAAATTAATAAGGAATATGTCGATGAAATAAATCAATCTGAAAGTATGGATGCTGCAATAGATGGTTTGCTTCAATCACTAGATCCTTACTCAGCATATATGTCACCTGAAATTTTCAACGAAATGCAGACTGAAACAAGTGGTGAATTTGGTGGCTTGGGAATAGAGGTAAATATGGAGTCTGGAGTTGTAAAAGTAATTTCCCCTATTGACGATACCCCAGCGTCTAGAGCTGGAATTAAAGCTGGTGACTACATCATAAAGATAGATGATATTCAGGTACAAGGTAAATCTCTAAGTGAAGCTGTAGATTTAATGAGAGGACCTGTAGGTTCATCAATTATTTTAACTGTAAGAAGAATTGGACAAAAAAAAGCTTTAACATTTGAAATCGTAAGAGAAATAATTCAAATTAAATCAGTAAAAGCTGATCTTTTAAAAAATAACGTTGGTTATCTTAGATTAACATCTTTCAATGAAAATAGTGGCGATCAAATAAGAGAGCAAATTAGAGAATTTGAAAAAAATGGAAATATAAATTCATATATACTAGATTTAAGAAATAATCCTGGAGGGTTGTTATCACAAGCTATAAGGATATCAGATTTTTTTTTAGATAATGGGGAGATTGTATCTACCAAAAGTAGAAAGGCCTCTGAAAATAGAAAATGGTTTGCCAAAAAAGGAGATTTGATAGGTGGCAAAACTTTGATTGTATTAATTAATTACGGTTCTGCATCTGCTTCAGAAATAGTTGCTGGAGCACTACAAGATCATAAAAGAGCGATTATTTTAGGCGAAAATAGTTATGGAAAGGGTTCAGTGCAATCAATTATTCCACTAAAGAATAAAGGAGCAATAAGGCTCACTGTTGCAAAATATTACCTACCATCAGGCAAATCAATTTCTGAAGTTGGAGTAAGTCCTGATATTGAGATTGATGAAGATACGGATGAATTTAGGATTAAGACAGACACCGATAATCAACTAAGTTACGCATTAAAACTTTTAAACGGCTAAATGAAAGAGCAATATAAACATCTACCACTCCGTAGTGGTGTAGGCATTGTTGTGCTTAATCAAGAAAATAAAATTTTCGTTGCAAGAAGAATAGACAACCCAAAAAACTTCTGGCAAATGCCACAAGGAGGTATTGATGAAGGTGAAGATTTTCTTACCGCCGCCTACAGGGAGTTAAAGGAAGAGACTAGTATTACAAAAGTAGAGCTAATTAAAGAATTAGATGGTTTTATAACATATGAATTACCAGATCACTTATTGGGTATAATTTGGAAGGGTAAGTATAAGGGACAAAAACAGAAATGGTTTATAATGAAGTTTACTGGAGAGGATAGTGAAATAAATATTAAAACAAAAAAACCTGAATTTCTCGAATGGAAATGGATTGAATTAGAATCCTTAACAAAAGTTGTGGTAGATTTTAAATTACACGTCTATCAAGAAATTAAAAAAAAATTAGAGTTATTATTAGTTAATCGATCTTAGAACTTCGACTTTTTGATCTGCTAAATATTTAGCCTGATCACTGATCTCAGATTTACTTGCTTCCGCTTCAGCTTTTTTGAGTAAATCCCCTTGTTTAGATTTATCTAAATCTGCCACAGAGATTATTGTGCTTGTTAAGATAGATAAATTATTATTTTTAAATTCAATAATTCCATCTTCTACATAATAATTTTCATCACCTGATTTCGAAAATACTTTAATTATCCCAGGTTTTAAAAAAGAAATAATAGATATGTGATCTTTTAAAATCCCCATTTCACCCTCAAATGCAGGTACAACAACCTCTAAAACATCCTCTTTTACTAAAAAAGATTTTTCTGGGTTTACAATTTCAATTTTAAACTCTTCGCTCATTAAGCAGCAGCTTCTTGTTCCATTTTTTTAGCTTTCTCAATTGCCTCTTCAATCGTTCCCACCATATAAAACGCTGCTTCAGGTAAATGATCATATTCACCTTTACAAATAGCATCAAAGCCTTTGATGGTTGAGTCTAAATCTACCAATTTTCCTGGTGATCCTGTGAAAACTTCTGCAACAAAAAATGGTTGAGATAAAAATCTTTGAATTTTTCTCGCTCTAGCTACAACCAGCTTATCCTCTTCAGATAATTCATCCATACCCAAAATGGCTATGATATCTTGTAATGATTTGTAAGATTGTAATATTCTTTGCACATCTCTCGCTACTCTATAATGTTCATCACCAACGATTCTAGGGTCTAGAATTCTTGAAGTTGAGTCTAACGGATCAACAGCAGGATATATTCCAATTTCAGCTATTTGTCTTGAAAGCACAGTTGTTGCATCCAAATGAGCAAAAGATGTAGCCGGAGCAGGGTCAGTTAAATCATCTGCAGGTACATAAATTGCTTGTACTGAGGTAATTGATCCTTTGTTAGTAGTGGTAATTCTTTCTTGAAGATTACCCATATCAGTAGCTAATGTTGGTTGATAACCAACTGCGGATGGAATTCTACCCAAAAGTGCCGAAACTTCTGAGCCTGCTTGAGTAAATCTAAAAATATTATCAACAAAGAAAAGTACATCTTGGCCCTCTTGATCTCTAAAATATTCTGCTACAGTCAATCCAGTAAGTGCCACTCTAGCTCTAGCGCCTGGGGGTTCATTCATTTGTCCATAAACTAATGCTGCTTTAGATCCTGGTCCGTCCTGTTTGATAACACCAGACTCAATCATTTCATGATAAAGATCATTTCCTTCCCTTGTTCTCTCTCCTACACCTGCAAAAACTGAAAAGCCTCCATGTGCTTTTGCAACGTTATTGATTAACTCCATAATCAAAACAGTTTTTCCAACACCAGCACCACCGAACAAACCAATTTTTCCCCCTTTTGCATAAGGAGCAAGCAAATCAATTACTTTAATACCAGTAACAAGTATTTCAGTTTCAGTCGATTGATCATTAAATTCAGGGGCACCTCTATGAATTGGCCAGCTTTCTTTAGTTTTTACTTCTCCTCTTTCGTCTATTGGCTCTCCAATAACATTAATAATTCTTCCAAGAGTTTCAGGTCCTACTGGAACTTGTATGGGAGCATTGGTATTAATTACCTCATCACCTCTTTTTAAACCTTCAGTAGCATCCATTGCAATAGTTCTAACTGTAGTTTCACCCAAGTGTTGCGCTACTTCTAAAACTAATCTGTTGTTTCCATTTTTACATTCCAATGCTGTTAAAATTTCCGGAAGTTCTCCATCAAATTTAACATCTACTACTGCTCCAATAACCTGTGTAATTATTCCTTTGCTCATAATTATAAACTTTCTGCTCCTGATATGATTTCTATTAGTTCTTTTGTAATTGCTGCCTGACGACTTCTATTATATTCGATAGTAAGTTTGTCAACCATTTCACCTGCGTTACGGGTAGCATTGTCCATTGCACTCATTCTGGACCCTTGTTCGCTAGCTGAATTCTCCAACATTGCCTTAAATATTTGTGTTGAAATATTTTTTGGCAGTAAATTGCTTAAAATTTCATCTTCATCTGGCTCAAATTCATAACTTTCGTCTGAATTATTATGATCCTCTTCATTGTTTAAGGGTATAATCTGTTGAGCTTGGGGTATTTGAGTGATTACATTTTTAAATTGATTATAAAAAATAGTACATATATCAAACTTACCATCCTCAAATTTTTCAATTATGATCCTTCCAACTTTATCGGCATCAAAATAATTTGCATTTTTAGATTCTTTAAAAGATATATTTTCAATAATTTTATCTCCATAAACTCTTTTTAGTTGGTCATTTCCCTTTGACCCTACAGTAATAATCTTTAATTGTTTACCCTCGTTTAAAATTTTTGAAAAATAACTTTTCGCTTTTTTAATGATGTTAGAATTAAAACCGCCACAAAGGCCTCTGTCTGATGTCATTACTACACATAGGTGAACTTTATTTTCGCCTGTCCCAGATAATAATTTTGGGGCATTTTCCTTATCAGATATACCATTAGATAAGTTTAAAATAATATTGTTCATTTTTTCTGAATAAGGTCTCCCTCTCTCAGCGCTTTCTTGAGCTCTTCTTAATTTTGCTGCTGCAACCATTTTCATAGCTTTCGTGATTTTTTGTGTAGACTTTACACTAGCTATCCTTTTTTTGAGATCATCTAGACTTGCCATATTACATTAAGATTTAAAGGTTCCTTTCAGCTGAGTAATTACTTCTACCAATAGCTTTTCTTTATCTTCATCAAGTTTTCCAGTGCTTTGAATTGCTTCAATTATTTCAGGTTTATCTGATTTACATTTATTAATAATTTTGTTTTCAAACTCTGATACATCTTTTAAATCAATATCATCGAGATATCCTTTAACACCGCAGAAAACTGATATTACTTGTTCAGCAA
>CACGXX010000025.1:0-9959 GCA_902577125.1 uncultured Pelagibacteraceae bacterium
TTATAAGATTATTTTTTAAATGAAGAATATTTTGTTTGTATGCACAGGTAATTCAGCAAGAAGTATTATTGCTGAAAGTATAATAAATAACGAGTATGAAGATATGTTTAAGGGTTTTAGTGCCGGAAGTAATCCAACAGGAAAAATTAATGAAGATGTGAAGAATTATTTATTATCAAAACATTATGATCTTTCAAATTATAGATCTAAAAATTTTAATGAGTTTATTAATGGTCAAATTAAAATGGATTATGTGATTACAGTTTGTAATAATGCCAATAACGAAGTCTGTCCTATTTGGCCAAATAAAGATCAGATAATTCATTGGGATATAGAGGATCCTGTCAAATTACTTGATGAAACAAACGACTTAAATAAAAAAGATGAAATAATAGAAAAAGTTTACAATAATATTCATAAAAGAATAAAGGAACTGCTTTATGAAAAATAAAAGTCGCTATTTTCTTGCTGAACTATTAGGAAGTTGTTTTTTAGTAATGATTATTGTTGGTTCAGGTTTAATGGCTGAAAACTTAACTAATGATGTTGCTGTGATGTTAATAGCTAATACTATAGCAACAGGAGCAGGTTTATTTGTGCTTATTACAGTTTTTTCTGATGTATCAGGAGCTCACTTTAATCCATTTGTAAGTATCGCAATGGCAATAACAGGCAAATTAAAAAGGAAACTATTACCCTACTATATCATTGCTCAATTGGTTGGTTGCTTGATTGGTGTTGGTTTAGCTAATTTCTTTTTTGAACATGAAATTTATGAATTATCTACTAAGTCAAGAGATGGGGTTTACATATTCACATCTGAGGTAATAGCAACATTAGGATTAATAATAATAATTTTTGGTTCAATGAAGTCAGGCAAAATTGCTGTTGCAGCTAGCGTTGGTCTTTATATTACTGCTGGTTATTGGTTTACTTCTTCAACTTCATTTGCTAATCCAGCTGTTGCTATTGCTAGAACATTTACAGAGTCGTTTACTGGTATTAGTTATTTAAATACTCCTTATTATATTTTAGCTGAGCTTATTGGAATGTTAATTGCTGTATTTATTGTTAAAAAGTTATTTTTAGAGAAAAATTGAAAAATATAAAACTTACCAATCGAATAAGTTTAATTAACAAAAAATTCAAGAAAAAAGAGTTTTATCATTATCTTAAAACTTCTAATCTTTCATTAGTAATACCTAAACTTAAAGACAAATATATAGTAGTATCTCAAAAAAGAGTTCCAATTAATAAAATTAATTACGAGTTTCCTTCTGGCATAGTGGAAAAAAAGGAAACAACTCTCCAATCAGCATATAAGGAATTAAGAGAAGAAACAGGATATAGATCAAGATCAAAATTGAGTAAAATAATAACTTTTTATAATGAACCTGGAAGACTAACTACTAAAATTACTGGTTATTACACAGAAGACTTAATTAAAATTTCGAAACCAGAACAGGGTATTAGAATTCATCTTTTTAATCAAAGAGAGATATTTAAATTAATATTAAATCAAAAATTCAATAATAGTTCTCATATAGCAATGTTTTTTTATTTAATAACAGTTCTTAAAAAACTATAAACTAAAGGTTGTATCAAAATATCTTTTTTATTTAAGGATTATATGATTAAATCAAATATTAAATAATTCGGAGGCATTAATGAGAAAAAAACTAAAAAAAAATGAAAAGAAAAAAACAAAGATATTAAAATCAATAGACAAACTTAAAAATAAAATTACAGCAAAAGAAAAAAAATTATCAAGCCTTAATATTAAAATTGCTGGTCTAGAAAAAAAGGTTGCAGAAAAAAAAGCAAAAAAGCTTGCTAAGAAAAATGCAGAGCAATCTCCTGCATCTATAAATAATTAATTCCAAATCGTCTTTCTCCCTTCTCATTTAAGAGAAGGAAGAAAGTAGTTAATCAACAAAATTTAAACAGGGGAAGAAATAATGAATATTTAAACTTTGATGGTGCTTTATACATAAACTAAATTACAAAATTATTTACTTATTGTTAAAGTTAAATGAATTTAAATTAAAATAATGTTACAAAAAAATATCACTCAATTAAAAATAGAATTAAATTTAATTTATCTTGAATTATTTGAGTAAATTACTCTTGGTTCTAAAAATAATTCTCTAGCAAGAGCTTTAAATCTTTTAGTAACTTGTTTTGAGATTATTTCTTGATGTTGTGATGGAATTTTTAAAAATACAGCATTACCTCTTTTATACAATTTAAACTCTTCAAGAAATATCGTAGATATCGAGGTCAATGATTGTGAAAATCTCAATGCTGCTCCAACTTGTTTGCTTGAAAAAATTTCATTATTATTTAAAAAAGTTAGATACTCCATCTTTGGATTATACTTGATACTACAGTACCGCCAATAACATGACAAAGCTAATTGTATTCTTTCTTTATGAGATAATCTAAGTAAAGGAGTATTTATTGTTTCTTGAAATACCAATTCAGCTTTTTGAAATGCTCCTAATCCCCAATCCATATGACTTAATACACATGCCAGATATAATAATTTCTTATTAAAATGTTCATTGCCTTCAAAAACTGGCTGAATAAAATCATAATATTTTTTATAGTTCGATCCTAGATCACCTCTTTTTTTTGCAATATTCTCAAGTGCTTTATGAAAAATTTCTGATTCTTTTACATCTTTAAAATAGTCAATTGATAAAGAACCTTCACGCAAACCGCTTATAGAACAAATTATATTTCTTGGATTTGTAACTCTCATAATTTCATCAAGTATAATGCAACTATAAGGTAAATACACTGTTCTAGATTTTGAAATATACTCAACTGTTTTAAGTTTAGATTTATTAAAAGATGAAATTTTTTCAACAAACTTAGATAAAACATTGTTATCAATACTATATTGATGAATTATATGTACCGGATGATTATTTTGAAAAAGATGTAATTTAAATAATGCTCGCCAGGTACCTCCAACTAAATATAGATTATTAAATTTCTTTTTTGAAAGCCATTTTTCTTCTCTTAATAATTTTTTGATATATTTTGCTAAATTTCTTTTTTTAACTATAGGATTATTTAATAATCTTAAAACTCCAATAGGTAATGAGGTTTTATTAGTAACTATATTATTTTCAACTCGAGCTAATTCTAAACTTCCACCTCCAAGATCAGCAACTAATCCATTGACATTTTCAAAGCCTATTTTTACTCCCTCAGCTGAGCATTCAGCTTCTTCTTCACCAGATAATATATTAATCTTAGTTTTAAAAAGTTTTTCAACTTCATTAATAAATGGTTTTGTATCAGTCGCTTCTCTTAAAACTGCTGTTGCAATGATTTTAAGATTTGTGATTTTTGAAACATTTAAAATTTCAGAGAATCTTTTTAAAACTTTTAAAGCATATTCGGTACCAGATCTGTGAAGTTTTTTGGATTTATCTAAATTTTTTCCAAGTTCACAAACTGCTTTTTCATTAAAAAAAGGCACACGAGAAGAACTGAAATCTTCATAAATTAGCATTCTTATAGAGTTTGATCCAATGTCTATTATAGCTAATTTTGCCTGATTTAATTTTAAACTATTTTTACTTTTAATTACTTCCACTTTTAATCAATCTTAAGTGCAGTTGTTTAGGCTGCATTCTTAGTTTAGCTTTACCTCTTCCAGATAAGCTCGGATTATTCATAAAATATTCATGAGCTGAAAAGGAATCGCTCTTACTATATTTAATTTTTTTATAATTACCATCAGCTTCAAGTTCCCAGCTCTGATTAGTATCAAGATAATTTGCCAACATTATTTGATCTAAGATCTGTTCATGAACAGTCTCATTTTCAATTGGGACTAGAAGTTCTACCCTTCGATTTAAATTTCTCGGCATTAAATCAGCTGACGAAATATATACTTTTGCATTTCTATTAGGCATTTTTTTTGTACCATTACTAAAGCAGTAAATTCTAGAATGCTCTAAAAATCTTCCTATGATACTTTTTACAAATATGTTTTCTGATCTATCTTTTACTCCTGGTCTTAAACAACAAACACCCCTTACAAATAAATGAATTTTTACACCAGCATTCGAAGCTTCATAAAATTTATCAATAATTTCTGGATCTACTAAAGAGTTCATTTTTGCCCAAATAGCTGCAAATTTTCCATTTTTAGAATTTTTAATTTCAGCATCAATATTTTCATTTAAGGTTTGCCTCATATTTACTGGCGAAATAGAAATTTTATTTAAATTTTTTGGTTTTGCGTATCCTGTTACATAATTGAAAAACTTTTCAACATCTGATGCCATTTTCTTATCACAACTAAATAAAGACAAATCAGTATAAATTTTAGCATTTACTGGATGATAATTGCCAGTTCCTAAATGAAAATAAGTTTGTATTTTACCCTGTTCTCTTCTTAAAACTAATGATGATTTTGCATGAGTTTTATATTTAGCAAAACCATAAACAATTTGAACACCTACTTTTTCTAAACTTCTTGATAGTTGAATATTAGCTTCCTCATCAAATCTAGCTTTAATTTCAATTAAAGCGGTAACTGTTTTTCCGTTTTCTGCAGCTGTTATTAAAGCTTTAACAATAGGTGAGTCTAGAGTTGTTCTATATAGAGTTTGTTTTATAGCTATAACTTTTTTATCATTTGCTGCTTGGTTTAAAAATTCAATTACTGAGTCAAATGTTTCGAAAGGATGATGAACAACTAAATCTTTCTTTTTAATAGTTTCAAAAAAATTATCATTATATTCTTTTAATCTTTCAACTTCTCTAGGTGTAAAATGTTTAAATCTTAATTTTGGATTTTTTACTTTACATATTTGATCTATATCTTGAATTCCAACAAGGCCAGCAACATCATAAATATAGTCAGGATTTATATCTAATTTATTAGTTATAAATCTTATCAGTTCGTTATCACTATTTTCAAGAACCTCTAAACGAACAATATCACCCGTTCTACGTCTTTTTAAAGCCAATTCAAAAGATCTAACCAAATCTTCTGCTTCCTCTTGAATCTCTACATCGCTGTCTCTTATTACTCTAAAAATCATTTTCTTTTCTAAATCATGATCTGGAAAAATTTCATTAGCAAAAAAACTTATTACATCATCTAGAATCACAAATTTCTTATGATTTTTTGAAGACTCAATTTCAATAAATCTAGATAATGCTTTTGGTATTACTATTATTGAGTTTAAAATCCTTTTTTTATTTTTTTTTCTTAACTTCATTACGATTGCTCTTCCTTGATTGATTATAAATGGAAATGGATGTGCAGGATCAATTGCTGATGGTGTTAATAAAGGGTAAATCTCTTCTTTAAATATTTCTAAAAGTTTTTTTTTATCCTTAGTATTTAAATTAACTGGTTTAACTAAATTGATATTATTTTTTTTTAATTCCATAATCAGTTGAATAAAAATTTTGTTCTGTTTTTTTAATAGATTCTTAGTTTCAAGCACTACCTCATCCATTTGCTCTTCAGGTGTCAAACCATCAGAGCTTAGTGAGTCAACTTCTTGTTTTATTTGACTATATAACCCAGCTACACGGACCATAAAAAATTCATCTAGATTAGACCCAGCAATTGATAAAAACTTTACTCTTTCATAAAGAGGATTTTCGATATTTTGCGCCTCTAAAAGTACTCTATCGTTGAATTTTAACCAAGAAAGCTCTCTATTTATATATTTAGATTTCAACTCTTCTTTATGTTGTTTTTTTAAAGCAGTCATATATTTAGATTTTATGTATCAATTATACGTCATGAGACACGCAAAATCTAGTTGGGATGATTTAAGTATTAATGATTTTGATAGACCACTTACTAAAAGAGGCAAGAAAAATGCAAAAATGATTTGTGAATTTTTTGTTAAAAAAAAATTTGAATTTGATTATGCATTAATTTCATCATCAAAAAGAACAAAAAAAACTTTTCAAATTTTATCCAAGAAAATTAATAAGCCAAAAAAAGTTAATTTTTCAAAAGATTTATATTTAGTTGATGAGAATGCAATTGTAAAAAAAATTAAAGAAATATCCAGTGAATATAAATCAATTTTGATTATAAACCATGAACCATCAGTGAAAAATTTAGTACGAAATCTTACAAAAAATCATAATACGAATAATTTTAAACTAATGAATTATAAATTCCCAACAGCAGCATTTGCAAAAATTGAGTTTGATATTAAATCCTGGAATGAAGTTGAGAAAAAGGGAGTATTAAAAAAGTTTATAAGACCCAAAGATCTTCAAGATTCTAAAGAATAACCAGCTGATCTTACTGTTCTAATTAAAGGTTTTGTATTTTGTATGTTAATTGCTTGTCTTAATCTTCTAATATGAACATCAACTGTTCTAGACTCAACATATATATTTTCTCCCCAAACATTGTTTAAGAGTTGTTCTCTTGAATAAACTCTTTTTGGATTTTTGATAAAAAAATCTAAGAGTTTAAATTCAGTTGGACCCAAAGTAATTTCTTTATCTTTTCTATAAACTCTTTTTGTAATCCGATCTATTTTTAAATCAGTAAATTCTACAATGTCTGATGATGATTGAGGTTTAGATCTTCTCAATAAAGATTTAATTCTAGCATTCAATTCTTTTTGACTAAAAGGTTTAGTTACATAATCATCTGCACCTGTATCAAATGCTTTTAATTTGTCTTCTTCCTCCCCTTTTGCAGTTAACATAATGACAGGAATATCATTAAACTTATTATCTTTTTTTAAGTTTTTACAAATTTCAACACCAGATAATTCTGGTAACATCCAATCCATTAATATTAAATCTGGCTGTTTTAATTTTATTTGTTTAAGAGCATCTTCTCCATTTTCTGAATGACTGACTTTATAACCTTCTTTTTCAAGATTGTACTTTAACAAACTAACAATTGATGCTTCATCTTCAGCTATGAAAACATGAGCTGACATAAATCATTTTTCTCCGGTTACAATTGGCTCTGTTCCCTTGGGTCTATCACCTTCTAAATATTCGCCTTTAACTAAATAATAAACTTGTTCTGCAACATTTGTAGTATGATCACCAATACGCTCTATGTTTTTAGTTACAAACAATAAATGGGTTCCATCTTCTAAATTTTTTTCATTTTCTTTAAGATATTTTATAACTTCTTGCATACAAAGATTTGTTAGATCATCTATTTGCTCATCACCTTCCCAAACATTTACTGCCATTGGCGCAGATCTTTCTAGATAAGCATCTAATGTTGATTTTAATTGTTTTTGAACATTGCTAGATACTCTATTCAATGAGTCTACCAAGTTCTTTGGAAGATTTTCGTTAAGCAAAAGTGTTCTCTTGGATATATTTTTTGCTAAATCACCTATTCTTTCTAAATCTGAAGACATTTTCAAAGCCGTTACTGTCTCTCTTAAATCAATTGCCATAGGTTGTCTTAAAGCAATTAAATTCACAACTTGCTGTTCAATTAAAGTCTCATATTTATCTATTTTTTCATCTTCTTGAATAACAGCTTCTGCAATATTATTATCTCTTGTTGTAATGGCTTGAATTGCTTTACCTAAAGAATCTTCACATGCACTTCCCATTTTAATTATATTAGCATTAAGATTTTTTAGTTCTTCTTCGTAAGATTTGACTGTATGTGGTGCTTCAGACATTATCCAAACCTCCCTGTTATATAATCTTGCGTTTTTTTATTATCAGGATTCTTAAATATTTTATCAGTAGATCCATGTTCAATCAATTGACCTAAATGAAAAAAACCTGTATTTTGAGAAACACGTGCTGCTTGAGCCATAGAATGAGTTACAATTATTATTGTGTGCTCTTTTTTTAACTCATCAATCAATTCTTCAATTTGTGCTGTTGCTATTGGATCTAATGCTGAACAAGGTTCATCCATTAATATAACTTCAGGTCTTACAGAAATCGCTCTAGCAATACAAAGTCTTTGCTGTTGTCCTCCAGATAATCCAGTTCCAGGTTCATGCAACCTATCTTTTACCTCTTCCCATAGTGCAGCCTTTTTCAAACTAGTTTCAACAATTTCATCCATTTCTTGTTTTGATTGAGCCATACCATGAATTGTTGGACCGTAAGACACATTTTCATATAAAGTTTTTGGGAAAGGATTGGGTTTTTGAAAAACCATACCAATTTTTTCTCTTAGTCTTACGACATCACAACTTTTATCATTGATATTAAAATCATTAATTAAAATTTCTCCTTTAACACTACAGATATCAATTACATCATTCATTCTATTAAGACATCTTAGGAAAGTTGATTTACCACAACCAGATGGACCAATTAATGCCGTTACTTGATTTTCCTCAATATCTAAACTTATATTAAAGAGCGCTTGTTTTTTTCCATAAAAAACATCAACATCTTTTGCTTTAATCTTTATCATTTTAACTCCATTTTTTCTCAAACTTATGTCTTATTATTTGGGCAAATAAATTCATTATTATTAAAAAGCCAAGTAAGACCATTATACATGCCGAAACTTTTTCTACAAATCCCCTTTCAGCACTTTCAGCCCAAATATAAATTTGAACTGGTAAGCTTGCAGCAGGATCCATGGGTGATCCAGGTATCGTGTTAACAAAAGCAACCATTCCAATTAAAATTAAGGGTGCAGTTTCTCCTAAAGCTTGAGCTAAACCAATTATTGTTCCTGATAACGTGCCAGGCATAGAAAGAGGAACTGTATGATGCATTGTGGTTTGCATTCGACTTGCTCCCATAGCAAGTGCTGCCTCTCTTATACTTGGTGGAACTGCTTTTAAAGATGCTCTAGCAGCTATAATTATTGTTGGTAAAGTCATTAAGGACAAAGTGATACCTCCAACTAATGGGGTAGACCTTGGTAAATGAAATATAGCCAATAAAACTCCTAACCCTAATAGACCAAAAACTATAGATGGAACCGCTGCTAAGTTGTTTATATTAACTTCAATAAAATCAGTAAATCTATTTTTAGGGGCAAATTCTTCAAGATAGATTGCAGCTAGAACCGCAACAGGAAAAGCTATCATTAAACAAACAAGTATAGAAAAAATTGAGCCCATAAATGAACTTGCTATTCCAGCTAGCTCAGCTTCTCTTGAGTCAGCATTTGTAAAAAAACTTATATTAAATTTACTTTCAACCTTACCATTTGCAACAAGTTGATCAAAAATTTTTAATTGATAATCGCTTACTCTTCTTTGGTCTTCAGGTAAATCTCTTGGATAATTTCCTTTAAAGACTTGGTCTAAATCATCTGAAGCAGTTAGATAAACTTCCTTTGTTTTTCCTATTAAATTAGGGTCATTTAAAAGTTCATTTTTAATTTCTTTTTCAAAAAAATAAGACACCATTCTCTTCAATTCATTTTCTTGATCTTCATTGGCGTTTGGATCTAAATCAGCCATTGATTTTAATGCTATATCGTAATAATCAGCGTCCTGTAAATCTTCTTTAGAAGGATTTTGGTCTAACATCATTAATTCAGCATCGAAAGTTACTGGAACAATAAGCCATGTTTTTTGAAAAGCTGAATAGCCAGTTGAAAAAATTTTAAAAATAAAGATTGTTAAAAATAAAAGTGCCATAAAAATTGCACTCAGACCGTATAAGCGAAATCGCTGTTCAGCTTTATATCTTTTATTTAATAATTGTTCTTTATTTTTATTCATATTTTTCTCTATATTTTTTAACTACTCTCAAGGCCACAATATTTAAACAAAGTGTTACTAAAAATAATGACATACCTAAAGCAAAAGCAGCTTGCGTTTTTGGGTCGCCAAAAGCTTGGTCACCAATTAGAATAACTACAATTTGAGCTGTAATCGTTGAAGTAGACTCTAAAGGATTTAAAGTTAAATTAGCAGCTAAACCAGAGGCCATAACAACTATCATTGTTTCTCCAATAGCTCTTGAAACACCAAGTAAAATAGATCCAA
>CACGXX010000026.1:0-8334 GCA_902577125.1 uncultured Pelagibacteraceae bacterium
ACTTCACATATCTGAAGCCTTTGTTTAGTGGGTCTCAATCCAGAATTTCTTAATTTATCTATATATTTCACTTTTTAAGCAAATTGTTAGTTAAAATTATTCTAAACAAGTATTATAATTATATTATATAGTTACAAAATCAAGTAAATAAGAGTATTCAATTTTATGAAAAAAAACTCTTACTCATACGATGAACTAATAAATTGTGGTGAAGGGAAACTATTTGGCCCTGGTAATGCTAAATTACCTCTTCCACCAATGCTAATGTTTGATAGAATTACAGAAATAAATGACGACAAGGGAGCTTTTAAAAAAGGTTTATTAAAAGCTGAGTTAGATATTAAAAATGATCTTTGGTTTTTTGATTGTCACTTTAAAGAAGATCCTGTTATGCCAGGATGTTTAGGGTTAGATGCTATGTGGCAACTAGTTGGTTTTTTCCTAGGTTGGAAAGGAAACCCTGGCAAGGGAAGGGCTTTAGGAGTTGGTACTGTTAAATTTACAGGTGAAGTTTTAAAAAATGTTAAAAACGTAAGATATGAAATAGATATGAAAAAAATAATGTCACCTGGAGGAACAACTGTTGGTCTTGCTAATGGGGTATTACTTGCTGATGAGAAAAAAATATATTCAGCAGACAATTTAAAAGTAGGTTTATTTAAATAATGAGAAGAGTGGTAATAACTGGTTTAGGGGTAGTATCTTGTTTAGGCAATAATCAAGATGAAGTTTATCAATCTTTATTAAATTCTAAATCAGGAATTTCTTTTGCAGAAGAATATAAAGAACATAACTTGAAAAGCCATGTTCATGGTAAACCGAACATTAAACTAGAGGATCATATAGATAGAAAAACAATTAGATTTATGGGTTCTGGTTCAGCGTATAATTATATTGCCATGAAGGAAGCAATTAAAGACTCTGGCTTAGAGGAGAAAGATATAAGTAATTTTAAAACAGGAATTGTAATGGGTTCAGGTGGCCCTTCGATTGAAAATGTTATTTTGGCTGCTGATAAAACACGAGCTAAAACACCAAAACTTATGGGACCCTTTATTGTTCCAAGGACAATGGCAAGCACTGCTTCTGCTACACTCGCAGTTCCATTTAAAATCAAAGGGACTAACTACACGATGAGTTCAGCTTGTGCAACTAGTGGACACTGTATTGGGAATTCTTTGGAGCTAATTCAGTTAGGTAAACAAGATATTGTTTTTGCTGGTGGAAGTGAAGAAATACATTGGGCGATGACTGCAATGTTTGACGCGATGACTGCTTTATCATCAAAGTATAATGATACTCCTAAAACTGCATCAAGAGCATATGACAAAACAAGAGATGGTTTTGTAATTGCTGGAGGTGGTGGAGTTTTAGTTCTTGAGGAGTATGAACACGCTAAAGCTAGAGGAGCGAAAATTTATGCAGAATTGACTGGTTATGGAGCAACCTCAGACGGATATGATATGGTAGCACCTTCAGGAGAGGGAGCAGTAAGATGTATGAAAATGGCTATGGCGACAGCAAAAAATAAAATTGATTACATAAATACACATGGAACATCTACTCCTGTTGGAGATATTACAGAATTAAATGCCGTAAAAGAGACTTTTGGATCAGAAATTCCAAAAATTAGCTCAACTAAATCTCTTTCCGGACATCCATTGGGGGCAGCATCTGTCCATGAGGCAATATATTGTTTAATTATGATGAAAAATAATTTTATCGCTGGATCTGCTAATATTAGTGAAATGGATGATGAGGCTAAAAAATTTCCAATAGTAGCCAAAACTGAAACAGGAGTAACTTTAAACACAGTAATGACAAACAGTTTTGGGTTTGGTGGAACTAATGCGGCTTTAATTTTTGAAAAGGTTTAGTAATGAATTTAATGAAAGGTAAAAAAGGGTTGATTATGGGTGTTGCTAATGAGAGATCTATCGCTTGGGGTATTTCACAAAAACTAGCCGAAGCTGGAGCAGAGCTTGCATTTACTTACTTAGGAGATGCATTAAAAAAAAGAGTAATACCTTTGGCTGAAAAACTGAATTCAAAAGTAACATTTAGTTGTGACGTTGAAAAAAAAGAAGAAATAGTAAAATTATTTGAAGATATCAAATCTAAATGGGGTGAGATCGATTTTATAGTTCATGCTGTTGCATTTTCAGATAAATCCGAATTATCTGGAGAATATTTAAATACAACTAGGGAAAATTTTATGAGAAGTATGTTAATTTCCTGCTTTTCATTTACTGAGGTCGCAAAAGAAGCCTCAAAAATAATGAAAAAAAATGGCAACATGTTAACTTTAACTTACGAATCTACAAAAGCTATTCCGAATTATAATGTAATGGGTGTTTGTAAGTCAGCTTTAGAAGCTAGTGTTAAATACTTAGCTAGAGACTTAGGTTCTAGAAGTATACGAGTAAACGCAATAAGCGCAGGTCCTATTAAAACCCTAGCAGCGTCTGCTATTGGTGATGCAAAATTCTTGTATAAATGGAATGAAGACCATTCCTTTTTAAAGAGAAACGTGGATATTCATGATGTTGGAAACTCTGCATTATATTTACTGAGTGACCTTGCAAATGGAGTTACAGGTGAAATTCATTATGTAGATGCTGGATATAACAAAGTAGGAATGCCTGACCCAAAAAATATTACTTAGAATATCATAGCTTAAAAATATGGCTAAAATGACCAGACCATACTAGCTGATATTTTTTTTTTTTTAAAAATTTATAAATTTTGTGTTTTTTGATTTCTTTTTGCTCTGGATTAAAATGATCTATCAATTCTACACATATTAATTTAGGTTTATATCTCTTATAATCTAAACTTTTCAATACCTCCAGATCATTACCCTCTGTATCAATATTTAAAAAATCTATTTCTTTACCTTTAAATTTAGTCTTATCCAAAATAGTTGTAAGCGTTTCAGCTTTTATCTTTTTTTTTTTAAATTTATTAGAAAAGATTTTTTTTGCATGACTCAAATTCAATGTATTAAGTGGAGATTTGTTTTTTTGAAAATATATTATTTTTGTAGAATTTTTCTTTGCCACACCTAAATTTAAATTAATGTCGTTAGGCCTCAAAAAATCAAAATATTTAATTGAAAGAGAATTGATATCTATATTAATACCCTCCCATTTTCTTTTGTGGAGTAAATATGTATTACTTAATTCCAATGGATGGTAAGCACCAACATCTACATATAATCCTTTTTTTTTTTTAAAAAAATTATCGATAAAAAGATCTTCTCCATCCATCGAATAAGTCTTTTTTTTAATAAAAAAATTATTTTTAAAATAAATATTATGAAACATTCGAATTTTTTCATAAATATTCATTTCACAGAGAATATATAGCTAAAAAATTTATAAATTATTACCCCTAATTATTTAGTAGCTTGTTTCATAGAAAGCTTAACTTTTCCTCTATCAAAACCAATCACTTTTACTTTTACTTCATCTCCCTCTTTTACAACATCAGTAACTTTAGCTACTCTTTTATCTGCAAGTTCTGAGATATGAACAAGTCCGTCCTGTTTTCCTAAAAAATTTACAAATGCACCAAATTCCATTATTTTCATCACTTTTCCTGAATAAACTTTATTCAATTCAGCTTTGGCTGTGATGTCTTTAATCATTTGCATGGCAATATTTCTTGCTTCTTCATCCGGTGCAGAAACTGTTACTATGCCCTCATCATTCACATCAACTTTCGCACCTGATTTTTCTACAATCTCTCTAATTGTTGCTCCACCTTTTCCAATTACAGCAGCGATGTCTTTTTTATCAACATTGATTTTTTCCATTTTTGGAGTGTGTTTTCCAACATCTGATCTTGAGGCTGATAATGCTTTATTCATTTCACCTAAAATATGAATTCTTCCGTCTTTAGCTTGACTCAATGCCTGTTCCATAATCTCAAATGTAATACCAGTAATTTTAATATCCATTTGAAGTGAGGTAATTCCATTTTTAGTTCCAGCTACTTTAAAATCCATATCCCCAAGATGATCTTCATCACCTAAAATATCTGATAAGACGCTGAACTCATCTCCTTCTTTAATCAATCCCATTGCTATACCTGCAACAGGTTCTTTAATAGGTACACCCGCATCCATTAATGCAAGTGATGTTCCGCAAACTGTAGCCATTGAAGAAGAACCATTAGACTCTGTAATTTCTGAAACAACTCTAAATGTATAGGGAAATGACTCACTTGATGGTAATGAAGAATGAATAGCTCTCCAAGCTAATTTACCATGTCCTATTTCTCTTCTACCAGTTCCTATTCTACCTGTTTCACCAACTGAGAACGGTGGAAAATTATAGTGAAGCATAAACCTTTCTCTTTGTAACCCATCTAAGCTTTCAATTCTCTGCTCATCATCAGAAGTTCCTAAAGTTGCGGTCACTATTGCCTGCGTTTCTCCCCTAGTAAACAAAGCAGAACCGTGCGTTCTTGGTAAAATTCCTACCTCACATGAAATAGGTCTTACGTCAGATAATCCCCTACCATCAATTCTATTCTTATTTTTTAATATATCAGTCCTTACAATTGTTTTTTCAAGATTTTTAAGCTCTGAATTTACATCTAGATCAGTAAAATTTTCACTCTCTTCATAGAGTTTTTTAGCCTTATCAGTAATTTCAGAGATTTGATTTGATCTGTCTTGTTTATCTCTTGTTGCAAAAGCTTTTTTAAGATCTTCAGTAAAAGTTTCTTCGAGTTTTTTCTTAACTTCCGAAAGATCTTTTTTTTCTACAGTCCACTCAGGTTTTCTACATTCTTTTACAAGTTCCTCAATCATTTCAATCACAGGAACAAAGCCTTCATGGCCAAATTTAACTGCATTTAACATTTCTTCCTCTGTTAAACCACTTGCTTCGGATTCAACCATTAGCACAGCATCTTTTGTACCTGCTACGACTAAATCTAATTTTGATTTTAACAAATCAGTCTTTGATGGATTCAAAACATACTTGCCATCAATATAACCAACTCTAGAAGCTCCTACCGGACCCATAAATGGCATGCCTGAAATTGCTAATGCTGCTGAGGATGCTGTAATAGATAAAATATCAGCTTCATTTTCTTTATCATAAGAAATTACAGTTGGTAACAACTGAACTTCATTTTTAAATTCATCTGGGAATAATGGTCTAATAGGTCTGTCAATTAATCTTGAAATTAATGTTTCACTTTCAGTTGGCCTTGCTTCTCTTTTAAAATATCCACCTGGAATTTTTCCAGCTGCATAATACTTTTCTTGATAGTTTACAGATAACGGAAAGTAATCCATTTCCGGATTTACTTTTTTTGCTCCCACCACTGTTGCTAAAACAACTGTCTCTCCACATGTTGCTATAATTGCTCCATCTGCTTGTCTGGCTACTTTACCTGTTTCTAAACTTATTTTCTTACCCGCTACTTCAATTTCCTTCTTATATACTTTAAACATTTCATTTCCATTTCGTTTCGTTCTTTTCGTTCCATTCCGTTCTATCTATCTTGACTTCTATTTTCTCAAATTCAGTTTCGACAGTACATTTTTGTAAGAGTCCAATTTATTATTTTTTAAGTACTCTAACAATTTCTTTCTTCTATTAACCGCTCTCAACAATCCTACAGATGAATGTTTATCTTTTTTGAATTGTTTAATGTGTTTAGAGAGAGATTCAATTTTTTCTGTTAGCAAAGCAATTTGAACCTCTGACGAACCAGTGTCCTTATCATGCATTGCTAATTCTTGTGCTTTTTTACTCATTCTTTATTTTCCTATTTATTTGTTTGTTTTATTAAGTTTTCTATTTTTTCCGCGTACTCAAAAGACTCATCTTTTTTAAAAAGTAATTTTGGTAAAAATTTCATAACCACTTTTTGTGATAAAATTTTTCTAATTAAAAATGAGTATTCTTTTAATACATTGACTGTTTCCTCCGCATCTTTTCCTCCTAGTGGAAGGACATAAGCTTTAGCAATTTTTAAATCTGGACTCATTCTTACCTCAGTAACAGTTATAGTATTTGTTTCTAAATTCGGCACCTTAGCCTCATTTCTTATAAAAATCATGCTTAAAGACTGTTTAATCATTTCTCCAACTCTAAGCTGTCTTTGAGATACTGGTTTTCCTATTCGATCTGCCATTAAATTGACCTCTCTGTAGAAGTAACACTAAAAGCCTCTATTATATCATTTTTTTGGAAATCCATATAATCTTTAACAGTAATACCACACTCTTGACCACCACTGACCTGTTTAACTTGATTTTTCTCTCTAAATATTGTGGAAACTTTTCCTGTATAAATAATAGCCCCATCTCTTATAATTCTAACATCTGATGAACTATTAATTTCTCCTTCAGTAACTTTAGAACCTGCAACTTTGCCAGCTCCTGAAACTTTAAAAATTTCCAAAATTTGTGCTGTACCAGTAATTCTTTCTTGAAGATCTGGTGATAATAATCCTGACATCCTTTTTTTAATGAAGTCTAAAACTTCATAAATTATGTTATAAGATGATATCTTTATTTTTTCATTTTCAGCAAGCTTCTTTGCTTCTTTGCTTGGCTTAACATTAAATGCAATAAGAACAGCATTAGATGCTTTTGCTAGAGTTACATCTGTTTCTGTAACCATACCTATATCAGCTAGAATTATTTTTGGTTTAACTTCATCATGTGTGATTTGACTTATCGCATTTTTAATTGCCTCTGAAGATCCGTGCACATCTGATTTAATTATTAAATTTAATTCTTTCGATAAATTATTTGAGAAGGCAGACTCTTGGGTTGCAAAAGATAAAGGATTTTCTCCAACCTTTTCCTCTTGATCTCTATTTTCACTCAATGTTTTAGCTTCTTTCTCAGTCTCTAAAACAATAAAATCATCTCCAGCCTTTGATGCACCATTGATTCCTAAAATTTCTACTGGTGTCGAAGGTGAAGCTGTATCAATATTTTGGCCTTTGTCATTTATAATTGCTCTGACTTTACCCCATTTTAAACCACTTACAAAAAAATCTCCTTTTTTAAGCATCCCTGATGTAACAATGATATTTGCAACTGGACCTCTGCCAATATCTATTTTAGATTCTAAAACAATACCTGTTGCTTTAGACTCAAAATCAGTTTTTAGATCTAATATTTCAGCTTGAAGAATTATTGATTCAACTAGTTTATCTAAATTTTTTTTTGTCTTAGTTGATATTTCTACCATTAGAGTATCACCAGATAGGTCTTCAGCAATTAATTCATGTTCTAATAATTGATTCTTTATCTTTTGTGGATCAGCCTCTGGTAAATCACACTTATTTATTGCTACTACTATTGGAACATCGGCTGCTTTAGCATGTTTTATTGACTCTACTGTTTGTGGTTTTACTCCATCATCTGCAGCAACAACCAACACAACTAAGTCAGTTAATTTTGATCCTCTAGCCCTCATTTCTGTAAAAGCTGCATGTCCTGGTGTATCTATAAAAGTTAATTTATTTCCTTGGCTTTCTATTTGATAAGCTCCAATATGTTGGGTAATTCCACCGAATTCACCCGAGACAACATTCGCACTTCTCAAGACGTCTAGTACAGAAGTCTTTCCATGATCAACATGGCCCATTACAGTTACGATCGGAGGTCTATTTTTTAAATTTTCAGTTCTTGAAGCCTTGATTTTTTGAATTATTTCCTCAGCTTTTTCTTCCCTGATGGGGTTATGTCCAAATTCTTTTACCAAATATTCTGCAGTATCAGCAGCAAGTGTTTGATTAATCGTAACTGTAACACCCATTCCAAATAAGTGCTTAATTACATTGCTTGATTGTTCTGCCATTCTATTTGCGAGCTCTCTCACCGTTATAGCCTCAGGTATATTTATATCTCTTTTTATAGGTTTAATGTTCTCCTTACTTTGATCTTTATTTTGAATTTTATTTTCTTTTTCTCTTGCCCTCCTAACTGAGGCTAAACTTCGCTCTCTTGCCTCTATCTCATCACTTAATGCTCTAGAAACTGTTAATTTTACCTCCCTTTTTTTAACACCTGGCTTAATTTTTTTATCTTTTGAAACTGTGTCATCTTTAAGTCTCTTGGTAGCTCTCTGCTCTGCAAGTTTTCTTTTTTCAAAATCATTCGGATTGATTTGAACTTTTGTTGAGAATTTTAGTTTACTTTGCTTAAATAAACTTCCTTTTTTTGCAAATTTATTTTGGGGTTTATCGATTACAACCGAGTGCTTTCCTTGTGATTTTGAATTTTCAAAATTCTTAAAAGATTTTTTTGGCTTTCCAGAAATTGTTAATTTTAATTTTTTGTTTTCCATAAGTCAT
>CACGXX010000027.1:0-8093 GCA_902577125.1 uncultured Pelagibacteraceae bacterium
CATTAAAGAGTCCATTTCAGATTTATCTTTTATTTTTAATTTGAAGAACCAAGCAGAATTTTCAGGGTCTTGATTTATTTTAGATGGATCATCTACAATTTCTTGATTTGTATCTACAACCTCACCACTCACTGGAGTATAAACATCACTTGCAGCTTTAGTAGACTCTACAACTCCTGCTGTACCATCTTTTTCAACATTAGAACCTTTTTCCGGTAGCTCTGCAAACACAATATCTCCTAGCATCTCTGTTGCATGCTTTGTTATGCCGATTGTTGCAACATCACCCTCTAATTTTATCCATTCATGTTCTTTAGAATATTTCACTTCACTCATTGATTTACTCCTTTTACGTAACTTTTTTTATAAAATGGTAAACTGCAAATGTTTGCTGCATATTTTTTACCTCGTACCTCTAAGAATACTTTAGTGTTTTTTTTTGAAAATTCATTTTCCACATAGCCCATCGCCACAGGTCCATTTACACTTGGCCCAAATGTACCACTAGTAATTTCTCCAATATGAACATCTGATTGGTTGAATATTTTTGTTTTTTCTCTAGCAATTATTCTTCCCTCAGGTTTAATCCCAACTCTGATTTTGGTGACACCATCATTTAATTGCTTAATAATTATGTCCGAACCAATAAAGTCACCTTTGGAAATTCTTTCTTTTGAAATTGCCCATTTCAAATTCGCTTCAACTGGAGTTTTATCTTTATCAAGGTCATGACCATACAAGCATAAACCAGCTTCTAATCTTAGAGTATCTCTTGCTCCTAAGCCTGCTAATTTAGATCCTTTATTAATTAATTCTCTCGTCAATTGATCCGCGTAATTGTTTAGAATTGATATTTCAAAACCATCTTCACCTGTATACCCAGATCGAGTAATGTATACTTTCTGATTATCAAATAAGAACCAGTTTCCAGACATAAAATTCAAATCTTTTACCCCATCAACAAGTTCATTTAAGATTTGTGATGATTTAGGTCCCTGAATTGCTATTAAAGATCTATTTTCATCCAAAACCATTTTGTACTTTTCTTTTAAAAGTTCCTTTAAAATTTTAAAATCATTGTCTTTACACGCTGCATTAAGAATTATTAAAAAACCTTCATCAATTTTTGTAATGATTAAATCATCTTGTATCCCAGCATCTTTATCCATCAGGAAGCTGTATTTAGAATGATTTAGTTTCAAATTTTTCAAATCTAATGGAAAAATTTTTTCTAAATCTTTAATTAATTCTTCACCACCATAAATAAATAATTGACCCATATGTGAAACATCAAAAATACCAGAGTGATTTCTTGTGAATTTATGCTCCTCTACAATACCTTCAGAATATTGAATTGGCATATGATAACCTGCAAATTCAACAAACTTTGCGTTACAATCTTGATGTAATTGGTAAAGTGATGTTTTTTTTGTTCCCATATTAACTCATTATACCCATCTGTATATTTGCCTGAGAGTTTTGCTCCTTCGGCGAGAATTAAATCTCTTTCCAGAGTTAATATGTTACGGTCCTTTTTGCCTGAGAGATTCCTGGGCGGTTGCTCCTTCGGCGCTACGATAATCTGTAGTCTCTCCCGTGAAACAATAGTCCTATAAGTGACATAAAATGTCAATTGGAAACGATTGCCTTAGGCTTTTTTAAAAGCGTGTAAAACTGTAGTAATACAGCAAAAAGTATTATTGCTCCTCCTATCAATCCATACAATGAGGGTATTTCGTTTACAAAAAGAAAAGCCCAAATAGGGCCAAGAACGGATTCGGATAGCATGATTATTCCAACCATCGCAGAAGGAGTTGTTCTTGCACCAATTGTTATAAATATAAAACCGAAACCTATTTGAAAAAATCCTGCTAAAAAACCTAAAAAAATATCATGAGGTGAAATCATTATTGTAGGTGAAAGTGATAAACCAATAAGACATGAACTTATACCTGCAACGAACTGTGCTGGGACCATGTCAACTGACGGAAATTTTCTAACGATCATTATTAAAACTGCAAAAGTAATTGGCATTGTGAAAGCTGCTAAATTTCCAGATAATTCTCCTGGAGATAATGAATTTCCAACCATTAACAGCACTCCAGACATTGCTAAAATAATTGAGATTAAAGTAATTAGATTAATTTTTTCTTTTAAGAAAAAGAAACCAAATATAGCTAAAAATAAGATTTGAAGTGATATGATGAAATTAGTATTAGCAACAGTAGTATTATACATAGCAAAAACGTAACCACAAAAACCAATAGATAATATTAATCCACCAATAAAACCTGGTAATCCAGAGTCATAAAACGATTTTAAAACTTTGCTTTTGTAGGTGATTATCAAAAAAGTTAAAACGGTAAGAGAGAAGAATAAGGATCTCCAAAATAATATCTGCCACAATGTTGCTCCCTCAAAAGATTTTACTATAAGTCCACCAAAACTTAAACTAAGAGCACCAAAAAATATCAGTAATGGGCCAGGTAAACTTTTTTAAAATATTCATTATATTTGTGAAATTAAATTTTGAGTTTCTAAGTCATACAATTTAAAAAGAGTTTCTGCACTATTTAAATCGACCTCCTGAAATTTGACTTTTGAGCCAGGAGTTAATTGAACCAATTTGTCATAATCGGCACTCACAACGACGCCTATTTTAGGATAACCACCTATAGTACCATGATCTGAGAGCATGATTATTGGATTGCCATCAGCCGGCACTTGTATCACGCCCTTAATTAAGCCTTCAGATCTAATATTAGTATCAACTATATTTTCTATTTTTTTTCCCTCTAATCTCATTCCCATACGATCGGATAATTTAGAGACTTTAAACTCATTTTTAAAAAAAATTTTCTTACCCTCTTCAGAAAAATAATTAAAATTTGTTCCTTTAATTACTCTAATATTTTCTATTTTTGTATTAACATAATTTAATTTTCTATTCACAAAGTTATTATTAATTTCTTTGATTGTAATTTTTTGGTTATCAGATAATTTATCTCCATTGTTAGATCCTATCTTTGCTTTAGTATTAGTTGAACAACTAGACCATTGAAATTTTAAATCAAATGTACCACTGATTGCTAGATATCCATAAACGGATTTATTAGTTGATATAATATCTAGCTCATCATTATTTTCTAAAATAAAAGATTGATAACATTCTCCGTCAACAAAATTATCACCTTTTTTAATTTTAAAAGTTACATCGCCAGTTATGGCAATATTTAATTTGTCTCCACAATATTTCAAACGAGGTCCCTGATAAGCAAATTCTATAACTGGATCATTATGATCATTTCCAACAAGTTTATTGGCCAATAAATAATTTCTATTATCCATAGCTCCACTGAATGGGATACCTATATGATAAAGATTATTTCTTCCAAGATCTTGGAAAGTTGAATTAATACCTGCCCTTATAATTTCAAAATAATTTTTATTCATGATAATTTTGATATTTTTCTTTGGTAATTCTCTTAAATGTAACTAAATCACCTGGATTAATTAAATTGGGTTCTTTTTCTTTAGTGCTATCAAAAAGATTTAATGGGGTATTTCCAATGATATTCCATCCCCCAGGGCTTTCAAAAGTGTAGATATTGGCAAATTGTTCAGTCAAACCAATTGAACCCTTTGGTACTTTAACCCTCGGGGTATCAAGACGTTTTGCTCTAAGATTTTCATCTAAATCTCCAAGAAAAGGCATTCCTGCGATAAAACCTGTCATATAGCAAAAAAATTCTTTTTCAAAAAAACTCTCGTATATTTTTTCCTCTTTCATCTTAAGTTTTTCTTCTAATCTTTTTATGTCTAAAGAAAATTCTTTTTCACAGCAGACAGGAATTTCAAATTTTTTGTTCTGTATGCTATCGCCTTTAATAATTTCTATATTATCAATTACTTTTTTGAGTTTATTAAAATTAATTTTTTTAAGATCAAAAGAAATAATTAATTTATTGTAAGATGGGGTAATATTATTCACCCCTGCAATATTTTTTTTTTGAATAGTTTTAAAATATTTGATTACTTGTGTGTTAATGTCTTTATTTACCTCTTTACCAAAATCACAATATAAAGCTGCGTCACCAAGATTTGATATATTTTTTATCATGCCATGTTATACTGAAGAATAATGAGTATTGAAATTAATATAAATTGTGATTTAGGCGAAAAATCTAAACATCATTCTAACAAGCATGATCCTGACTTACTTGAAATAGTTAATTCAGCAAATATAGCATGTGGTTATCATGCAGGTGATGAGGAAACTATGAATCAAGTTGTAGAAATATCAAAAAAAAATGGTGTCAGTATTGGAGCACATCCATCTTTTAATGATCCTGAAAATTTTGGGAGAGAACGAATGAATTTATCCTCTTCTGAATTAGAAAAATTAATAACTGATCAATATGAAATTCTTCAAACAATTTCGTCTAACCATGGTGAAAATGTAACTCATATAAAACCTCACGGAGCTTTAAATAATATGGCATGTGAGGATATTGATTTAGCAACGACTTTAGCAAAAGTAATTAAAAGAATAAATCCAGAGTTAATTTATTTAGTGCCGACTGGATCTAAAATGGAACAAGCTGCTAAAAAATTAGATATGAAAATTGCTTGTGAAATATTTGCTGACAGAAATTATGAAGATGATGGAAATCTTGTATCAAGAAAAAAACCTCATGCTTTAATAACTGACCCAGAAAAAGCAAAAAAACACGTATTAAAGATGGTGCAAACTCAGTCACTTAATTGTCACAGTGGAAAACAAATACCTTGTGAAATCGATTCTGTATGTATACATGGCGATAATATTAGTTCATTAGAAACAGCTAAATCTATAAGAAAAAATTTACTGGATAATGGACTAAAACTAGAAACATTAAATAAAATGAAAAAATTTATATGATTAAAAATTTACTTATTTCACTATTTATATCTACTTTAGTTGTCTCAAGCTCATATGCTGCAGGATCGAG
Organism: uncultured Pelagibacteraceae bacterium; assembly: GCA_902577125.1. GTDB lineage: Bacteria > Pseudomonadota > Alphaproteobacteria > Pelagibacterales > Pelagibacteraceae > Pelagibacter. The sequence goes on from CACGXX010000027.1 coordinate 4,992, forward strand.
CGATAGTGGTTCCTCTAAAACTAAAACAAAATATGATATGGCTGTTACACATATTAAAGCAGCAAAAAACTTTGAAAAAAAAGATAAGTTAGAAAAAGCAAAAAAAAGTTATTTGAAAGCGCAAAAATTATTGGTTCAATCTAATAAAAATTTTCCAAATAAAGCTGATACATTAAATTATCTTGGTTTTACAACTCGAAAGCTTGGTGATTTTGAGAATGGGGAAAAATTTTATCTACAAGGATTAAAAATTGATCCAAAGCATACTGGTATAAATGAATACCTTGGCGAACTATACGTAGCCACGAATAGACATAATCTTGCAGTTGAAAGACTTGAGGTTTTAAAAGATTGTAATTGTAAAGAATATGACCAGTTAAAAGCAGTTATAGCTGGTGAAAAATCCAAATATTAATTACTATTAATAGACAACAGGAAACTAACAATTATAATTGTTTTTTTTAAAATGATATTACCTTGTTAGAAGAATCACTCATACTCTTACAGATCATATTTATTGATATTATCTTGGCCGCAGATAATGCAATTATAATTGGTTTAATCGCTGCAAATTTTGTACCTAAAAATAGAAAATTAATCATTTTTTGGGGTGTAGTCGGCGCACTTGTCTTTAAAGTTTTATTTGCTGTTTTTGCTACTTACCTTTTTCAATTTTATTGGGTTAAAATAATTGGTGGTCTTCTTTTAATCTGGATTGTTAATGATTTAAGAAAAGATTTATTTGAAATTAAAAAGATCAAATCACCTACTAAAAAATCAAAAGAGCCCTCTTTTATTAAAAGTATTTATAAAGTCCTTTTTGCAGACATAACTATTAGCTTTGATAACGTCATTGGGGTTGTGGGTGCTGCAAAAGGAAATTTTGGGTACATGATGTTTGGACTTATCTTGTCAGTTGTTCTTACTGGTGCATTAGCTACCTATCTAGCTAATTATATACAAAGACATCTTTGGATTGCCTATATTGGTTTAGGTTTTATTTTGCTTGTTGCTTTACAGTTGATTATCGGTGGATTAAATGATTATGGTGTTTTATCAATTAATGAAACCTTTAAAAAATACTTCTAATCAAAAAAATTGCCACTTAAACACTTACTCATTTTGATTTTTATAATGATAGCTCATGGAAGTGCGTTTCCTGTAGCTAAGTTAGCTCTTAATAATTCTGTCCCACCCATCTTAATGGCTTCATTAAGAATGGGATTAGTCTTTTTGTTGTTAATACCTTTTTGGAAATTTAAATTACCAAATAAAAAATTTTTCAAACCATTGATTTTATTTTCAATATCTATGGGTGTTTTGGTTTATGTATTTATGAATTTATCATTATTTCATTCCTCAATAATTGCTCCTATAATTTTAGGATCTCAACTTGCGATACCGTTTGGAATACTTGCAAGTGCTTTTCTCTTAAATGAAAATATAAGTAAAAATAAATGGATTTTGATTTTCACCTCCTTTATTGGAATAGTCATAATCTTTTTTGATCCTAAGTTAACAGAAAACTATTTGGGTTTATTTTTTGCTAGTCTTATGGCTTTATTTTTTGGACTTGCGCAAGTTTATTCTAGGCAACTAAAAGAGCTGCCAATAAGTATGATAAATGCTAGCACGGGTATTTTTGGTTTTGTAATACTCATAATTGTTTCAGTTTTCATTGAAGGTAATGTTCAAAAGAATATTGAACAAATAGATTTTCAGTCATGGACTCTCATATCTTATCAAGCAGTGATAGTATCTTTATGTGCACACCTGCTGATGTTTTATCTATATAAATTTTATACTGTCGGCAAGATTTTTCCTTTTTATTCCCTATTTCCAATATTTGGAATTATTCTCACTTATATAGTTTTCGGTGAAGTACCCACTATTTTGTTCATATTGGGTGGTATAATTGTAATCACTTCGGTGTTTTTTTTACACAAAATTAAATAATTTGTTTATTGCAACTTTTTATAAATCAGATTTAATTTAGTTTTTAAAAATTGTTAACAATAAAAGAGGATAATAATGAAAAAACTATTTGTGGCTGCATTTATATTTGTTTCTACTTTTACAACAAATGTTTTTGCAGAGGTAAAAATGGGAATTATATTAGGATTTACTGGTCCAATTGAATCCCTAACACCAGCAATGGCAGCATCTGCTGAGCTTGCTTTTAAAGAAGCATCAGATTCTGGATCATTACTTGGTGGTGAAAAAATTTCAGTTGTAAGAGCAGACTCAACTTGTGTTGACTCAGCGGCAGCTACTGCAGCAGCCGAAGGTGTTATTGCACAAGGTGTTGCAGCAATTATGGGAGCTGATTGTTCAGGTGTAACAGGTGCGATTGCATCTAATGTTGCGGTGCCAAACGGTGTTGTAATGATTTCACCTTCAGCAACATCTCCAGGTTTAACAACTCTTGATGATAAAGGATACTTTTTTAGAACAGCTCCTTCAGATGCAAGAGGTGGTCAAATCTTAGCTGATGTTACTAAAGACAGAAAAATTAAAAGTGTAGCAATTACATACACTAATAACGACTATGGAAAAGGTTTAGCAGATGTTTATAAAGCAGCTGTTGAGGCTCATGGTATTAAAGTTACTACTGTAACAGCACACGAGGATGGTAAAGCAGACTATTCATCTGAAGTAGCAACACTTGCTTCAGCAGGTGGAGATGCAGTAGCGGTAATAGGTTACTTAGACCAAGGTGGTAAAGGTATTATTCAAGCATCTTTAGACTCTGGTGCATTTGATAGATTTATTTTATCAGATGGTATGATTGGTCAATCTTTAGTTGATGCATTTGGAAAAGATTTAAATAAATCTTTTGGTTCATTACCTGGTTCAACTGGAAAAGGAGCTGGAGTTTTTGCTAAAGTAGCAAGTGCTGCTGGTATAGATAGTTCTGGTCCATACACAGGAGAATCTTATGATGCTGCTGCTTTAATAGTTTTAGCTATGCAAGCAGGTAACTCAACTGACAGAGCTTCAATTGCAAAGAATGTAATGGATGTTGCTAATGGTCCTGGAACAAAGATTTATCCAGGTGAGCTTAAAAAAGGTTTAGATTTATTAGCTAAAGGTAAAAAAGTT
>CACGXX010000028.1:0-7744 GCA_902577125.1 uncultured Pelagibacteraceae bacterium
AGATATAAAAAAGCATGTGGAAGAGAAGAATTGTTAAAAAGAATCTGGAGCCAATAAATCTTTATGAAGAATACTATGAATTGGAATTTCGATAACTCTTATTCAAGACTATCTGATGCATTTAAAGAACATATTGAACCTGTTGCCGTTAAAAATCCTGAGTTAGTTATAATGAATAAAGATTTGGCTAATGAATTAAACCTGGACTTTTCCAAAATTAATGAAAATGAATTAGCGGCTTTATTCACAGGAAATATTCTTCCCGAGGGAAGTAATGCTATCGCTCAAGCTTATGCTGGTCATCAATTTGGACATTTCACAATGTTAGGAGATGGAAGAGCGGTTTTAATAGGAGAGCATTTAACAAAAAATAATGAAAGATACGATGTTCAATTTAAAGGTTCGGGTAAAACAGCATTTTCAAGAAATGGTGACGGTAGAGCTGCACTAGGTCCAATGTTAAGGGAATATATAATTAGTGAAGCAATGCATAATCTAAATATTCCTTCAACAAGAAGTTTAGCAGTAGCTAAAACAGGTGAGGAAATAATGCGCGAGACTCCGTTGCAAGGTGCGATCTTAACTAGAGTGGCTTCAAGTCATATTAGAGTTGGAACTTTTCAATATGTTGCAGCACGTAATAAAAAAGATGAATTAGAAATTTTTCTAAATTATGTGGTTAAAAGACATTATCCAGAACTATTAAATTCAAACAATAAAGCTCTAGACATTTTAAAAATTCTTATAGAAAAACAAATTGATCTTGTAGTTAATTGGATGCGTGTAGGTTTTATTCATGGTGTTATGAATACTGATAATATGACAATTTCTGGTGAAACAATCGATTATGGTCCATGCGCATTCATGGATACATATGACCCAAAAACTGTTTTTAGCTCAATAGATAAAATGGGAAGATATGCTTATTGTAATCAACCAGCTATTACAAAATGGAATCTTTCAAGATTTGCTGAGTGTTTAATCCCTTTAATTGATCGAAATGAGAATAAGGCGGTTAAAAGTGCAACAGAGTTAATTGAAACTTTCGGCAAAAAATACGAGGAAAAATGGTTGAATATGATGAGAAAAAAACTTGGATTATTAGGTGAAGATAACAATGATAAATTTTTGATTGTTGATTTGCTCACTTGGATGCATCAAAACAAAGTAGATTATACAAATACTTTTTGTCATCTAATGAATATTAAAATTGAGAACGATGAAAATTATAAGGATAGTAATTTTCAAAACTGGAAAAAAAAGTGGCAAGAAAGATTGGAAATTAACGAAAACTCTCCTGAAAAAAATATGAAATTAATGAGAAGTGTAAATCCTTTAGTTATTCCTAGGAATCACAAAGTTGAAGAAGCTCTTGAAGCAGCAGAAAAAGATAACTTCAAATCAATTAATCAACTGATTGAAATTTTAAAAAAACCATACTCTCGGCAAAAAAATATTCTTAAATACCAAGTTTCATCAAATTTTAATGAAAATTATCAAACTTTTTGTGGAACTTAAATCATAAATAAAATCGTTTTAACAAAAGGATTAAGTATACCTTTCTTAAAGTTCAATTTTTTAATTTGTGAAAAATTTAACCATATAAAATCAGGATTTTTAATCTTTAAACTTTTTTTATAATCTACATGAATAATTACATTTTTATTAGGCTTTTTCCAAAATCTAGCTCCTTCTTCATAATGAGTTGTCTCTCCAATAATATTTTTTTTATTTTTCAAAACAAACTCAGATAAAGGAGTTTTTTTTCCTCCATGAGCTCGATTAATGTTTGATTGTGTTGCTGAAAATGATGGACATAATTTAATGCTATTATCTCCAGGTTCTTTTCTGGCAAACAACAAAAACTCAACTATACCTTTATTTGTTCTAGCTAAAATTGCTAAAATACCACCATGTTTTTGATTTAATATTGGTTGTGACCAACTTGAAATTTCTCTCTCAACTGCATTTTGAATATTTACTCCCTCAACTGAAAAAAATTGTCCAGATTTATGAAATAAATTTCCATTTTTTTTTAAATACCAATCTTTCAATTTATTTACAGAAATTTTACTTACTTTCATCTTATTAACTTTATTTCTTTTCTTTAACCATTTAAGGACAGATTGAATATTATTATTTTCTACTTTTTGACTTTTTAAAATTTCATTCCTTAATTTTAGTAACTTATTTTTCATCTGACTCTTTAAAATTTGTATATTCTCTTACTACAAATTGAGGTTTTTTGTTTAATTTAATGTATGATCTGCCAATATATTCTCCAACAAGTCCAATTAAAATAAGTTGAACTCCTGAAAAAAAAACAATTAGTGTTGATAAAGATGCCCATCCAGCAGCTATTGCAGGATTATTAATTTTAAGTATTACAATTACAATTACAATTATAAAACTTACAAAAGTCATAGAAAAACCAATTAATGTTGCTATTCTTAATGGAACAATAGAAAAATTTGTTAAAACCCTTAACCAAAGAGAAATAAGTTTAAATAAATTGTAATTTGATTTTCCTAATTTTCTTTTTGAATGTTCTATATCAATACTAGTTACATTTTTTGTTATATCAAATATTAAACCATCTATATAAACAAATGGTCCATCATATTTAATTATTTCCCTCAAAACTTTTTTGGTAATGCATTTATATGAAGATAGATAAATTGACTTGGGTTTATCAATTAAAATATTTGATATCTTCTTATTAATCCAACTTCCAAAAATTTTAAATTTACTGTAAGCATTGTTCTTATAATTTGTGTAGCAAACATCATATCCTTCTCTTATTTTAGATAGAATATTTGGGATTTCTTTTGGTGGATGCTGATAATCATCATCGATAAGTATTGTATAATCCCCATCAGCCAACTTTAAACCAGCCATTATTGCATTATGTTGACCATAGTTTCTCATCAAATTTACACCAATTACCATCTCTTTATATTCAGACGACAATTTAGATATTTTTTTCCAGCTTTCGTCAGTGCTACAATCATTTACCAAAATTAGCTGTATTTTATTTACATCAGAAATTTCTTTGGTTGTTGATAGAATATCATTTGTCAAATTTTCAATTATTGAAGAACTATTATAAACTGGTACAACAATACTTATATTCATATTTATTTAATTTTTTTGTATAAATTATCTCTAATTTTTGCATCTTCAATCAATAGATTATAAAATTTCAAAAAATTGTTATTAATCATAGATTTTATAACTTGAATGAAATAATTTAATATACAATCATCCTTTTTGATTAGTAATTTTTTGTATTCATTTTTTTCTTTAATAATAATTTCAATATTTTTTTGTTGAGAAAGTGCAAATGCTTGATGAGGTAGGAATACTATTTTTCTTTTTGAATAAAATATTATCTGGCTTAAATATTCACGATTATGAGAAAAATTACCAAAATATCTTATTTTTTGATCTGAGGCAAAAATATAAAAACTATGAATATTTTTACTTCTTGGAAATTTTTTATAATCAATATCGATTTTAAGATTTTTTGGATTTATATAAAGTCTAATTAATGCAGCTGCGTATGGCGACATATCCATAAAACAATCTGATTTTGTCATTTTAATTTTTTTTAAAGATTTGATTTGAGGAATATTAAAATTGGATTGTAGTAATTCTATATTTTTTTTTCCTCCTAAAATCTTTAATATTTTTTCAAAAATTGAATGATAATTAAATAGAGTTGACTCTGATAGTAATAAATTTTTTGATTTGGCTATTTTAAGTAATTCTGAAGTTTTTTTTAAAGAATCTGTAATTGGTTTATCTACTATAACGTTATAACCTTTTTTAAGAAATATTTTTGCATATTTATAGTGAAGATGATTTGTCAAAGATATATAAACCAAATCTGGCTTAAAATTTAAACCTTCTAAATAATCATTATAATAAATCATTTTATTTTTTTTTGATTTTGAACAGACTCGATAATCAATTTTTTTTATTTTTTTTATAGATTTGATTAATCTTTTTTCTACAAATTTTGAATATCCAATGATTAGTAGCTTAATTTTTTTCATTAAATTAGTTTTAATTTAGTTTACATTAATATATCTTGAAAAAATGACTTCTAAAAGAGATCAAAAAAAAATTAATTTTGACAACTATGCTGATAATTATAAAGAGTATATTGCAAAAAGCATTGGTAATATAGAGAATAATTTAAATTATTATCATTTAAAAAAAAGTGAAATATTAAAAAAAGAATTAGGCTATCACCCCAAAAAAATTCTTGATTTAGGTTGTGGTGTTGGGACAATGTTAGGTCTACTGATAGAAAATTTTCAAGAAAGTTCTTTTTATGCTCATGACGAATCAAAAAAAAGCATGGATTACGTCAAGAAAAATTTTCCAAAAGTAAATTGTTTAGATAATTTAGAAACAAATGAAAAATTTGATTTAATTTTCCTGTCTGTGGTAGTGCACCATGTCAAATCTACTGATAGAGATGCTTTATTTAAAAATATTTACAACTTGTTGAGCCCTAATGGGGTAATGTTCATTTTTGAACATAACCCATATAATCCTATTACTTTAAGAATGGTTGCAAATTGTGAATTTGATGCAGATGCCGAATTAATAAAAAAAAATGACTTAATAAATTTATGTAAAAAAAATAACTTTAAAATAGTGAAATCAGGATACATTCATTTTTTTCCTTCTAAACTTGGTTTTCTTTTCAAGCTCGAAAATTATTTAAAGTGGTTTTTTTTAGGTGCTCAATATTTTTGTTTATTTAAAAAATAATCAAGCAATTAAATAATCAAAAATTCTATCCAATATCCTTAAATAAGGCAAAGAACCTATGTCATCAGTTAAGATTACTTTTGGGTGCCACGCAAATAAATATAAGAAAAAATAAATATAAATGAAGTATAGTTTGCTTTTATCTTTTAACATTTCATTAATGAAAATGACTAATCTTGTTTGTTTAATTTGAATTTTTTTAATTTCTAATAAGAAAATTAAAGTCAAAACTGAGAAAATGTAGAGTACATTAAGATATCTTCCCCAATCAAAAGAAATATATAAAAAAATAAATGTAGGAATTACACAAATAATATATCCCAAAAAAATCTCAATTTTTTTTTTTTGATCATAAAAAATAAATAAAAATGGAAAAAAACAAATAAGGAATATAAATAAATACCTAATAAGATAGACAATTTTCAATCTCGATAAACCGTAATTCATTTGATCTTTAAATGAATAGTCAAGAAAATTCATTGCTCCAAAACAGGGTTCATTTATTGCTTTACACATTTCCTCTAACATTTGGTCATTTGATTTAGTTGTAATTAATATGATTGATGAAATTAAATACGGAATTAATGAAATACAAAATATTATAACTTCTTTTTTATTGATCTTAATTTTACTAATAAAATAAGTGTATATAAAAAAAAATATATAAAAAATATTTCCATCCCATACTAAATTTACTATAGGTAGTCCAAGTATTAGTATTGAGTAAGTTATTTTTTGGTTTCCTTTTAAAATTGAACTTAAATAAAGTAAATATAAAAAAAATAATAGAACTTCTTTTCTTGCTATTGCTTCAGTTTCAGTTACTGGAAAAAGGAAACCCAATGGTGAAAAAATTATCAAAATTATGATAGGAGAAAACTCTACTTTTCTAAAAAAATTAATAATGTAAAAATAATATGTAAAAAGTAAAATAATTTCAAAAATAAAAACTAGGTTTCTTATTTCAAAATTTAAAAAAGAATTAATTTGAACTAAAATCTCTCCTATTAATCCTCTCCTAGTAAAACCTCCTTGGTAATTAATTAACCATTCAGAAGTTGTCCAATCAGTTGGGTATTGAAATTTATGATAAAGAAAAAATATTGAGACAACTAAACAAGTAAAAATATAATAATTAAAAAATTTATTATTTATTTTTGTTAATACCATTAATGATCTAGATTATCTTATAACTGATAATTTTCAAAAGAGAATAAATCTTTATGCAATTAATCTTTTTTTTAATTAGAAAATTTTTTCCAATTTTCGACTGGAGGAACTAAATGTTCAAGTGTTGATGAATCTTTTGCTAAAAATACTATATCTGCTGAAATTGATATCCTTTCAGAATTAAACTTGCCTTGTTCTGTGCCATGAATTGTTTTAGAAGGAAATATCAACAGATCATCTTCTTTAGTATCAAATACAACTTTACTTGAATTTAAAATATCTCGTTTTTGAAAAATATTTTCTTTTGCTAATGATCTTGAGTCGAATAATTGAGGAATAAATTCATTATGCTTAGAAGTATCAAAAAACATGATCTTAGCATCGTCTTTTTGTTTCTTTAAATAAAATGCAATAGAAAGATGCGACTGGTCATGTGAATGATTATCAATATGTTCAGTTTTTTTTGAAATTGTTGCCCATGATCTCTGAAAATAAAGATCAAGCTTTGTATGGTTAACTGATAAACTTTCTAAATATTCCAAAATACAATTGTTAATTTGAATAAACAAATTTTTAAATTTTGGATTATTGTGCAAATACTCAAATCCTTGAGTATCTCCTGTCCAAGCTTTAGTTGCAGATTTATAATCTAAATTTTTACTTTTTTTTTCCATTAATCTAACTTCTTCAATCATTTCATTTTTTTCATTTTCTGAAAGTGTGAGCGTCGACTTATAAACTGTGAGTGGAAAAAAATTAAAAATTTTTTGCATTTAGAGTCTTTTATAGCACGTAAGGTTCTGGTCTTGCTTTTGCACCTAATACTCTTTCTACTGCCATATTTGAAATATCAATTGATTGATAAGAGCCTGTCGTAATTAGTTCTGTTAAAGCTCTTCCAATCCCTGGTGCTTGCATTAATCCTCTTCCAGTAAAACCAGTTGCTAAGTAAACATTTTCAAATTTTGGATGTTTTCCTACAACCGCATTATTGTCTAATCTATTACAATCATAATAACCTGCCCAACCACCTGTTAACTTCAATTCTTCAAATGCTGGAATTCTTTTAGCTAAAGCAGGCCAAACCAATTCTTCAAAATCATCCCAAGCAGGTTCAAGATCTGTAGCATCAAAAACTGATTTTGGTGAGCCAGCTAAATACTCTTTACCCTCAGGTCTCCAATAAACTCCTGTTGTTAAATCTCCAGTTAATGGCATTTCAGGAATATGTTTTGGGCACTTTACTCTAAAAACTGTGTGCTTTTGAGGCTCTACAGGAATATCTTCCAATAATTCTTTTGTCCAGCATCCAGCGGCAGAAACTATCGTTTTAGCATTTATTTCCGATAAAGACTTAACTTCACCTTTAACAAATTCTGCACCTTGCTCTATCGCTTTACTTTTTAATGCTGTGTGAAAAAGGAAAGGATCAATCCATCCTTCACTTTTATTGTCAGTAAATGTAGCCGTTTCTATTCCTTCTTTGTTTATATAAGGAAAAAACTTTTCTAACTCAGAACCTTTGATGTTCTTTGTTCCAGCGTCACATGCTTTATGATTTTCAAGAGCCCTATATTGTTCGTCTGCATGTTCTGGACCAAACATTAAAAGATATCCATTTGGAACCATGCTTGCAGTAGGATTAGGATTTTTTTTTGTTTTCAGCAACTCTGGTATTTGAAAAATAAATTCTCTAGCAAATTTACCTAATAAAATATTTTCCGTTTGAAAAAATTGTCTTCTAAAGCCGCCAAGAGATAACGGAAAGGAAGCTGATTTATAAGTTGGG
>CACGXX010000029.1:0-7728 GCA_902577125.1 uncultured Pelagibacteraceae bacterium
TTTTTTCTTCTTTTAATCTTTTTTCATTTGAGTTCGCATCGATCACTATTCCTTTTTCTCTACCGATATCTTCCTCAAATGTTTGAAGTGTTTTTTTTATATTTTCAATTTCATCTTGTATCCTTGTGTTTTCTTCGTCCAGACTTTGTAGCTCAAGATTAAGTCTCTGTATTTTAGATAAGTTTTCAATATTCTTTTCCCTTAATGGTGTGACTTTTTCAGTTTCAGTCTTTATTAAATTTTCAAGATCTGCGATCTTATTATTAAAGTCTGTTACTTCAGTCTCTGCTTCAACATTAATCTCATTTTCTATTTTTATTTCTTTATCAATTTCTAATAATTTTAAATAATATAAGCCTGCCTCTATCTTTTTTATCTCTTCAGACATATTTTTATATCTAGCTGCCTCTTCAGCTTGTTTTTGAAGATTAACAAGTTGCCTTTCTTGTTGGCGCCTTAATTCATCTGCTCTTTTAAGATTATTTTCTGCAGCGTTTAGTCGTAATTCAGCTTCATGCCTTCTTACATGTAATCCTGAAATTCCTGCAGCTTCTTCTAAGATTGCCCTTCTATCGGCTGGTTTAGCTGTAACGATTGTACCTATACGACCTTGGCTTATCATCGATGGAGAATGTGCTCCAGTTGATAGATCTGCAAAAAACATTTGAGCATCACGGGCTCTAACTTCTTTATCATTTATATAAAATTTTGAGCCTTTATCTTTTTCTATTTTTCTTCTTACGTTTACTTCATCCAATTCTCTATATTGAATTGGCCCCTCATTTTTTTCATTAGTTACAGTCACAGATACCTCTGCAATATTCTTGGATGCTTTGTTAGATGTTCCAGAGAATATTACATCCTCCATTCCTGATCCTCGCATACTTTTTGCTGATGTTTCTCCCATGACCCATCTTAAGGACTCAACAATATTTGATTTTCCACATCCATTAGGACCAACTATCCCAGTTAAACCATTTTCAATTAAGAAATTAGTTTTATCAGCGAAAGATTTAAATCCGTTCAATTGGATTTTTTTAAACTCCATTAGGAGTTTATATCAGTTTTTCCAGCGATTTTTTTAAATTTTTATAATTAAGGGGTTTCTCAAACTTTTTGTTATTAATAATAATCGTAGGAGTAGCATTAACCTTAAATTTTTTAGTACCTTCGATTCGATCGTTTAACACATAATCCTCTATTTTTTTATCATTTATACATTTTTCAAAATCTAAATCGAAGCCTTGATTTTTAATGAATGTTTTTAAATTATCATTAATTTCCTCCACATTTTTCCCTCTGACCCATGCTTGTTGATTTGAATAAAGGCTATTTAAAATTTTCAAACTTTCATTACTTTTACATTGAGAAATTTTTGATGCATTAAAAGCGGCTACATCTAGAGGAAAGTGTCTAAATTCAATTTTGACTAAACCAGTATCGATATAATCTTTTTTGAGTTGAGGATATACGTTTTTATGAAAATCTGCGCAATGACTACATGTTAAAGATTCATAAGCGATTATTGTAATCTTCGCATCCTTATTTCCTGCTATGATTCTATTTCCTTCAGCATTTAAAATACTTATCGACCCAAAAAACAAGAATAATATTAAAAATATTTTTTTCATTTTGTTTTAAACACTTTTGATAACTTTATTAAAGATTTCTTTATTTTTTCATTTTTAACACTATTTATCTTTTTTTGATAATTATGATTTGTCACATTATAGGAGCTTTCATCATTTGTAGAGGGGTTAATTTTTTCATCATCAAAACTTGCTAGTTTAATTTTTTCAACAACAGAATAACCAAATAAATTATTTAATTTTTCTAATATATCTTTTCTTGAATATTCCAGTTCAACTTCATGCCCCCTTTTAACGTTAATTAACAAAGTGCTAACACCTAACTTATTAGAATTTTTAAAAGACTTGGGGTAGCAAACTTTAAATAAATTTTCTCCAACAATATATTTCCAATTATTGATAGTTTCAGAGTACACGTGCCCTTTCTTATTGATGACTTTTTTGATATTTTTTGGCAAAGTGTCTTTAAAGGATCTTAAGCCTTGAATGCTATTTCTCTGCTTAGTATATTTTTTGAATTGCATATGAAAGATCAAATAATAACAAAAAAAATTCTTAATTGGTATGATTTAAATAAGAGAAAATTACCGTGGCGAAAAAATGTTTCACAATCAAAAAAACATTATTATACATTGGTAAGTGAATTCATGTTGCAGCAGACACAAGTTGTAACTGTAATTCCTTATTTTAATAGATTTATAAATAAAATTCCAAATCTTAAAAAACTTTCAAAAATGCCAGATAGAGAATTGATAAAACTTTGGGAGGGTCTTGGATATTATTCGAGAGTAAGAAATCTAAAAAAAACTGCTAAAATCATAATTAGTAAATATCATGGAGAAATTCCAAATAATTATGAGGATTTAATATCTTTACCTGGTATCGGCAATTACACTGCTAATGCAATTTTAGCTATTGCCTTTAATAAATCCTATATTCCTTTAGATGGAAACATTGAAAGGGTTTTAAAAAGATATCTTTATTTAAAAAAAGATAAGGAAATACAAAAAGAAAATCTAATAGAAAAAAAATCTATTTTTGGAATTTCATCAAGAGCAAGCGATTATGCTCAAGCTTTAATGGAATTAGGAGCAATGATATGCAAACCAAAAAATCCTGAATGTAGTAAGTGTCCTATCTCAAAAAATTGCAAATCTTATAAGAAGAAAGATTTTGATTTAGCTAAAATTACAAAAAAGAATAAAGAAAAATATTTTATTCTTAAAGTTTATAAAAAAAATCAAAAATACCTGTTAGTAAAAAATACAAGATTTAACTTTCTAAAAAATTTAGCAATTTTTCCGATGGAAGAGCTTTCTAACCCAAAAAATTTTAATGAAAATCTTAATTTTAAAATGTCAAATATGAATATGAACATAAAAATTGAATATCTCAAAAATGCAAAAAGATTTCCCTCATCTTATTGGTTTGATAAAAGGAAATTAGATAATTATATGCTTCCAACATTCACTAAGAAAGTTGTTAAATATTTAGAAAAAAAATAATGAAAAAAGTAGCTGTAATTGGTGCTGGTATTTCAGGGCTATTCATTGCGAATTTATTTAAGAGAAATGAAAAATATCAAGTAACTATCTTTGAAAGAAATAGCTTAATCGATTTAAAAGAAGGTTACGGAATTCAATTATCTGTCAACAGTATCAAACTTTTAAATAAAATTCAGTTTGATAAATTAGAAAATAATAAAAAATTTAATCCAGACAAAATAAATTTTTACTCAGTTAAAAATTCTAATAAGATATGTGAGTTAAATATATCAGATTTTAATACTGAAAATTGTAAATATACTACTCTTAAAAGATCATCACTTATTGATTTTTTAAAAAAGGATATAGAGAAAGAAATAAAATTTAACCACACTATTTCAACGATAGAACAACAAGATCAAATCGTTAAAATCGCTTTTGAAAATAATGAAGCTTATGAATTTGACTATTTAATTATTTCAGATGGTGTCTTTTCAAAGAGTAAAAATCTGTTATCAAAAAATAAAATTCAACCAAAATATGATGATACGTTAGCCATAAGAGGAATAATACCAAGCTCGTCAAATATAGCTGATAAAAAAAACATCTCATTGTTTTTAGGTTCAAATTTTCACTATGTTATTTATCCAGTATCTCCTGATGGAGATTTAAACTTTATAGCTGTAATGAAGTATAAACTTTCAGAGGATGAGCAAAAAGATTTCTCGTTATTTAAAGATGACAACTTTATTAAAAAGATTTTAGAAAAAGTTCCACAATTAAGTATGGAATTTTTTGATAATATTAATGATTTAAAGATATACCCTGTATTTGTGAGTCATGATTTTTTTGAGTTTAATAATAATAATATTCATCTAGTAGGAGATGCTTTTTTTGCTTTTTCACCATCATTTGCTCAAGGCGCATCACAATCAATAGAAGGTGCATATGAATTATTTGAAAATATAGAGAATAATACTAAGAGTAATTTTTTTAGAAATAGAGTTGATAAAATAAAGATGGTAAATAATCGCTCAAAATTTAATCAATTTGCTTTTCATTTATCTAATCCTTTAACTACATTTTTAAGAAATATTTTTTTGAAAAGATTAGTAAAAAATAAAAAGTTTTTAGAGGGCTACCTTGGGAAAATATATAAAAACTAACTATTAGAAATCAACCTTTGTCTCAAATAATCGATAGGAACCGCGTTTCCATTTAAGTTATAATGCCAAAAGGTCCATCCATTACAGCTTTCAGCACCTAAAATTGTAGCTGCTACTTTATGGATTGAGCCTTCAGTTTGAGCATGTTTGATACTGCCATCAGCCATAATTTTTGCACTGATTTTCTTTTTATTATCAAAAATAGTGGTGCCTGGTTTAATTATTCCTAATTCAACCAATGATCCAAAAGGTATTCTCGGCTTAGATCTACCATTTTGCAAAGTATCTAAATAATGATCTTCTATAGGTTTTGCTTTCTTTAATCTTTGTTCGGCAGCTTTAAAATAGGTTTTTTCTTTTTCAATTCCATAATAATTTCTACCCAGTTTTTTTGCAACTGTTGCTGTTGTTCCTGATCCTAAAAAAGGGTCTAAAACTAAATCATTTTTATTTGATGTTGCTAATAAAATTCTGTGAAGTAGAGCCTCAGGTTTTTGAGTAGAATGGACTTTTTTACCATTCTTTTTTAGTCTTTCGGAACCATTACAAATTGGTAATTCCCAGTTAGATCTCATTTGAAGATCGTCATTTAAACATTTTAAGGATTGATAATTAAAAGTGTATTTTGATTTTTCAGACTTTGATGCCCAAATTAAAGTTTCGTGGGCGTTCGTAAAACGTGTTCCTCTAAAATTTGGCATCGGGTTTTTTTTATTCCAAATGACGTCATTTAAAATCCAAAAACCTAAATTTTGAATAGCCGTTCCAACTCTAAAAATGTTATGGTAACTACCAATTACCCAAATAGCTCCATTTTTTTTTAAAATTCTTTTACATTCACTTAACCATGAATAGGTAAATTCATCATACTTTTTAAAATTTTCAAATTGATCCCATTTATCATTTACTGCATTTACTTTAGATCTATCTGGTCTTGTTAATTCACTTTTTAATTGTAGGTTGTAAGGAGGGTCAGCAAAAATTAAATCAAAAGTCTCATCAGGAATTTTTTTTAGCTCCTTGAGACTATCTCCGTTAATTAATTTATTTTTGTAATCTAAATTCATTTTGAAAAGATAAATTAGACTCCAAAAAGATTCTTGGGTCAACCTATGATTGAATTATTTAGACTGGTTTTGTATGACTTATCATAGCGATAACTACATATTGTGTTTTTACGTGAAAACTATTTTAATCTATTTATTGGAGAAAAGTTTTTCCTGTGGTGCTTTGTAATCCCTAAAACTTTTATGGCTTTTAAATGTTGGCTTGTACCATATCCAAAATTTTTTTGCCAACTATAGCCTTTAAACTTTTTACTCAAATTTGAGATCATTTTATCACGTGTAACTTTAGCAATAATTGATGCTGCAGAAATAGATGGAATTTTTTGGTCACCTTTAATAATAGATTTAAGTTTGTAATTTTTTAATTCAGGTAATTTATTTCCATCAATTAATACGTGTGAAGGTTTTTTCTTAAGTTTTTTGATTGCTCTTTTCATTGCTAATAAACTGGCATTTAAAATATTTAATTGTTCAATTTCTTTCAATGATGCCTTTCCAATTGCCCAAATTGAATTTTTTTTAATATGGCTAAATAAGACTTTGCGTTTAGAGCTCGATATACTTTTTGAGTCTTTTAGTAATTTTGTATTTATAGATTTTTTTAAAATAACTGCAGCTGCATAAACTGGTCCAACCAAACTTCCTCGACCGACTTCATCTACACCAGCGATTATTTTCATTAAATTATAATATTTAAATCTTCTACTTTTTTTCTTATTTTTTTTAGGTCCTCCCATGAGAATTTCTTTTTATCTGGATACCTAATTAAATAAGATGGATTAAAAGTGATAATTACGGGAATTGTTTTGTTTCCAATTATGATTTCTTTCCAATTTCCTCTTTCGTTTGAGATTTGATTACCAAGACCCGTTACCGCCTCCATTGCAGTGGTACCCATCAATATCAAAATTTTAGGATCTATAATTGAAATATGTTCTTTTAGAAAAATTGAATATCGCTTTATCTCTTGAGTAGTTGGCTTTCTATCATTAGGTGGTCTAAAATTTATTGAGTAAGTAGAGTACACTTTCTCTCTTTTAATTTTAATTGCTAAAAGCATTTTGTTTAAAAGAACGCCAACATCTCCACAAAATGTTTTAGCTTCCAAGTCTTCTTTTTCATTAGGAGCTTCTCCAATTAACATTATAGGACTATTTATGTCACCATCTCCCATAACTAGATTTTTAGAATTATTTCTTAAATTACAATCTTCAATTGAATTGATTTTTTTCTTTAGTCTTAATATTCTCTCTTCTTTCCCTTTTTTATTTTGAACGCTATTTTCCTTTACAATTTTAAGTCTATTTATTGGCTTATTACTAAATTCAAATTTTGGCTCTACTTTATCTAAAAATCTTTGATCATATTTGGCATTTTGATTTAACATCTTTTTAGTCATAAAGTGCAATTATGTTTGTCAAAAATTTAAAATTTTTATTGATATTATTTTTACTTTATCAAAATCCCTTGCATTCTAAAAGTGCTAGTTTTGATGATTTTGACTCTAGAAACTTATCAAAATATTTTTCTGGAATTGTAGCATTTGAAAATAAAAATAACTTAAAGGCGTTAAATTTTTTTAATACTTCCAAGATTTTATTAAATAAACATGAGCCTTATTTAAAGAGATATGTTTACTCTCTAGTCTTAGAAAATAAAGTAAATCAAGCTATAAATATTGTTAAACAAAATAAAAATAAATCAGAATTTTTTGAAAAATACTTATTATTAACAATAGACAGTATAAGACGAGAGGATTTTTCAAAGGCTTTGGATTACATATCTAAGTCTAAAAAATACATTAAACTTAACCGATTTAACTCAGCAATTTTAGATAATTTGAGAGACTACATTTTTGTATTCAAAGAAAAAAAATTGCCCAATGATATAAAAAATTACGGAAATCTATCAATAATTTCAACAACCTTTCAAAGGTGTTATTTGGGAGATGCAAAAACCAAAACTTTTTTCTCTAAGTTGGTTGGTAATGACGATGCAGACTTAACCAGGTACACTTTTTTTTACTTAGCATATTTAATTGATAATAACCAAACAGAGGAAGCAAAAGAAATAACTGATGACATTAAATTTATCAATACTTCTTTACTTTTGTCTCAAGGAAAAAGTTGGATTGAAAAAGGCAATGAAAGAAAAATGAACTCCATTTTTTCATGCAAAAACCATAATGACTTAATAAGTGAATTTTTATTTTTAATATCTAATTTACATTCTGCTCAAGACGATTTTATAAATTCTAACTTTTATTCATATTTATCTCATTATTTAAATCCAAAATTTCATTATAATTTATCATTAGTCGCTGAAAATCTATATTCAAATGAAGAATTTGATCGAGTTAAAAAAATTATACAAGAATTTGAAAAAGAAGATGATTTCTATTATTGGTATAGATTAAAAAAAG
>CACGXX010000030.1:0-6677 GCA_902577125.1 uncultured Pelagibacteraceae bacterium
TCTGTTTCAAATATCTCGACTTTTTCTTTATTACTAATAAGAAAGTTTTTTTCATCTAGCAATTTCAAAAATTTTTTTTTATCTCTACAAAAGATAATAAATTTTTCAGTTTCATTTAAGTAAAGATTTAACAATTCAAGAGATATTTCGGATGTTCCTCCAAAAATTATGATTTTTTTATATTTCATATTTTTATAAAACCTTTAATTTTGGCAATGGAAAGATAAATTTAGTTCCTTGCCCTCTAATTTTACTTTCTCTTTTTAAAATTTCTTTTTTGAAATGCCATGGTAACACTAAATAATAATCTGGTTTTATTTTCCTAGATAATTTTTCGGATATTATTTTAATTTTACTACCCGGCGTAAAAAAATTGAATTTTTGACTATTTCTATCTGCAATATAGGGTATTACTTTATTGTTAATATTGAAGTATTGCAATAAAACATTACCTTTTGTAGATGCACCATAACCATGAATAATTTTCCCTTTATTTAATATCGATGAAATCAATTCATTGGTATCTTTTTTAATCAAATTTATCTTTTTGAAAAAATTAGTAAAAGTTTTCTTATTTTCTAAATTAATTTTTTTTTCTTCTTTTAAAATAGATAATATCTTTTTTTTATTTTCTTTATATTTAGCATGTCTATGACAAATAAGATATCTAAGACTTCCTCCATTAATATTATTTTGTTTTATATCAAAAACTCTTAAAAAATTTTTTTTCATCAAATTAATAATAACTTTGGTAGAATAATATTCTAAATGCTCATGACATATTGTATCAAACAAGCAATTTTTAATTATTGATAATAAATCTGCATGTTCTAAAAAAAATATTCCATCATTATGTAATATTTTTTTTAAATCTTTTAAAAATAAATTAGGATTTTTTAAATCATAAAACATTGAAAGTGCAGTAACAATTTTAAATTTTTGATTAATTTTATTTTTTTTTAAAACTTGATAAGAAAAAAAATCAGATATTTTTAAATCGATTTTTTTATAATATCTTTTATATTTATTTACTAATGGATCTACTCCAACAGTATTAAACTTTTTACTATAAAAATTTAGAAGTGTTCCGTCATTGCTTGCAATATCTAAAATATAATCTTTACTTTTTGGCTTTGTTCTACTAATTGCTTCACGTGCAACATTTTTGACGTGGTTTGTCATAGTTTTATTTATACCCGTTCTGTAACCATAATCTTTGGAATATAAAAATTTTGGATTAAAATTTCGATCTAATTGCACCAATTTGCATTTTTTGCAAATAACTAAAGTAAGTTTATCACTAGGTATAGATTTAATATAATTATCTGCGAATTTTCCTGTAAAACTCATTTTGCCAAGGCTAAATAAAAATTCTAAGTTTTTTCCTTCACATGATCTGCATTTTTTTATTTTCATAAACTAATTGTAATTTTTTTTAATATATTAATTTTTATTTACGCTAAAGTATATTATTCATTGAAATATATTTGATATATTACATACTGCAAATTACTAACTGATGACTAAAAAAAAAAACATAGTTATAACTGGAGTATTAGGACAAGATGGGCAAATCCTATCTAATATCCTTATTAAAAAAAAGTATAATATAATAGGAATTGTCAAAAAAATTCCAAAGAAAAGAAAAAGTATGATTAAATTTAAAAAGATTAACTTACTAAATTATAGTGAGCTTTCAAAATTCTTGGATAAATGTAAATTAGAGTCTTTAATCCATTTGGGCACAGAAAACCCTAATTATTTAGAACTTAAAAAAAAATTAGATTTTTATAAAAAAAATCTCACAGCTACAAAAAATCTTATAGATTATTTTTCTAAACAACAGGTAGACAAACGATTAATCCTCATCGGAACCTCTCAAATGTATGGGAATAAAAAAAAAAAAGTAAATTTGAATTCTAGATTTAAACCTATCAATTCATACGCGAAATTTAGAGTAGCAGCATATAATTATATGTTAAAATCAAAGAAAAAATATAAATCAAATATTATTACCGCAATTCTTTTTAATCATGACTCCAAATTTAGAAAAAAAAAATTTCTAATTCCTAGACTTATTAAAATTATAAAAAAGAAACAAATTAAAAAATTGAGTTCTATTTATAAAGAAAATATTTCAGGCGATTTTTCACATGCAGAGGATATATGTCATGGTTTATATAAACTGTTACTTTTGAAAAATTGTCCAGATAAACTAATTTTTTCGTCAAATAAAAGAACTTATATGAATAAAATAATTCATTATTTAATTAAAATTAATAAATTGAAAATTAAATTTAAAACTAATATTTTAAAAAATACTTTTACTCCAGTAGGAGATAATAGGTTGACAAAAAAAATTTTAAATTGGGAACCGAAAAAAAATATCTTTATTGCTGCTAAAGAATTAAATAAATAATCTTTTTTTTAAAAAAATTTCAATTAAATAAATTACTGCAAATATGATATCTTTTATCCTCATTTTTGACGAACCAGATAACCTTCCTGGGAGCTTAATTGGTATTTCTCTTATCTTATATTTTTTTGATAATATAAAAATACTTTCCCAAAAAAAAGAATAACTCTCATTTTTAGCACTTAAAATATCCTGTAATTTTATTTTCTTGATATTATAGCACCTGTAGGCACCTGAGCTATCAAATTTAATGTTAAGAAGTAATTTAATCACATAATGTCTTAAAGTTGTTAATTTTTTTCTCCACAAGCTCCAGTCA
The DNA here is from genome assembly GCA_902577125.1 of uncultured Pelagibacteraceae bacterium. Taxonomy (GTDB): domain Bacteria; phylum Pseudomonadota; class Alphaproteobacteria; order Pelagibacterales; family Pelagibacteraceae; genus Pelagibacter. The sequence continues at coordinate 2,736 of CACGXX010000030.1, forward strand.
TCAAGTGAATTTTTTTTTAAAAATCTATTAGTGGATACAATATCAACTTTTTGAGAAAATAATATTTTGATCATTTTATTTATATAAATAGGGTTGTGTGTACCATCACAATCCATTGTTATAATAATTGAATATTTTTTTTTATAGCCCCATTTCAACCCATCTTTGTGAGCAGAACCTATACCTAATTTTTTTGGTCTTCTTATTAAAAATATTTTTTTATATTTTTTTTTTTCTTTAAGAATATTTTGTACAGTTCCATCTTTAGAATTATCATCTACAAATAAGATATCAAATTTATTATTTTTTTTTAATTTTTTTACAATTGGGTAAATATTTTTAACTTCGTTTAAAACAGGAATAATTACTAAAATTCTTCTTGGCATAATTTTGCTAATTCGTTATTATTAGTCATCAAACAATTATTCGATTTAAAAAAATATATATGATAGATACACTCTTTCTATTGAAATAATAAGTATATTTTAATATTTATCTAATTATTCAATGAAAATTCATACAATCTTTTTTTTATCAGAATTTGTTTTAGGTGGTGCAGGGAACTCTATATATAAGTTATGCAAAAATTTACCAAAAAAAAACTATCAAATATCAATAATTTGTTTGAATAAATGTTATTATAAAAAACTTTTTAAAAAAGAGGGTATTGATGTTTATGAAATAAACGCCACAAGAGCTTTATTTGCTTTCTTTAAAATTAAAAAATTATTAAGCAAACTCATCTCTAAAAATTATAAATCTAATATATTTTTATCAAATATTAACTATTCAAATGTTTTGACTATTCTTTTTTTAAGAAGATTGAAATTAAAAATATGTTTGATTGAAAGAACACCTTTTCAAGAATTAAATATTTATTATAGTAAAGTAGATTTTTTTAAAAAAAATATTATAAAATTTTTAATAAGGTTTACTTTTCACAAAGCAGATGCATGTATATCGAATTCTGAATATATTTCTAGAATATACAATAGAAAGTACGATTTAAAATTCAAAACTATTTTTCCACCATCTTTCGATAGCTTATCAATTAATAAAAAAAAAAAATTGAAAAATTCTAGAATAAAATTTGTTACAGTTTGTCGTTTAAGTAAAGAAAAAGGTCTTCCAAAATTAATAAAAATATTTTCAAAATATAAAAAAGAATTTTATTTAGATATCATAGGAGATGGGCCAGAATTGCAGAATCTTAAAAAATTAGCTTTTAAAACTCATAAAAATAAAAATGTAAGATTTCTTGGCACTATAAATCCTTTTAAAATTAAATTCTATTTAAGAAAATATGATTATTACATTAATTTTTCTGATTTTGAGGGTTTCCCTAATACAGTAATTGAATCCTTAAGCGTAGGTGTTCCAGTTTTAGCATCTCAAAGCTATGGAGGTATAAATGAAATTTTACCTAACAAAAATTTTGGGTTGATATTTGATAATGTAAATTTGTTAAAAAAATATTTGAAAGATATCTATAAAAAAAGATTAATATTTAAATTTAATAAATCAAAAATCATAAATCATTTGAACAATTTTAGTTTAAAAAAGAATGTTGAAAATTACGATAGATTTTTAAAGAAATTATCTAAATAATTTCCAATTTTTTTCATACCATTTTACTGTTTTTATTAATGATATATCTACTTCCGCAAATCTATTTTTTTTAATAATTTTTTTTATTTTAAAATTTGATCCATGTGTTTTTTTAACGTCAGCTTTTTGAAAACTTCTTTTAAATATTTTTGGTTTTTTTTTAAGATATTTATTGATAAATTTTAAGATCCTTGTGATTTTAATTGGATTATTTGAGCAAATATTAACTACAACATTTGACTCTGTAATTTTAGCATTTAAAAGTTTATGCAAAATTTCTGTAACATCATCAATATATGTAAAATCTCTTGTATGATTACCATAATTGTTTAAATAAAATTTTGTTCTTTGAAAAAAAATTGACTTCAAATATTTATAAATAAGCATGTCTGGTCTTCCCCATGCTCCATAAACAGTGAAGAATCTTAAGCCAACAGATTTTGTACCTGATCCCTTAAAAAACAATTCTACAATTTCCTCATTATTTTTTTTAGTTAATCCGTAAATATTCTTTGGTGAAATTATTTGATTTTCTTTTAATGGGAAATTTTTGCTTTCACCATAGACAGAACTCGAAGAAGCGTAAAAAAATTTTTTAATTTTATTTTTTTTAATAAGCTCAATCAAATTAAAAAAAGCTAATATATTACTACTAATATAAGATCTTGGGTTTATTAATGAATATCTAACTCCTGCTTGTGCCGCAAAATGATATACAATGTTGAAATTAATTTTAAAAACTTTTTCTAATTTTTTTTTGTTACATAAATCAAATTTATAAAATTTAAAATTTTTATGTTTCTTTAAATCTTTTAATCTAGCTATCTTTAATTTTTGTGAGTAATAATCATTGACGTTATCTATAGAGTAAACTTTATGATTTGTTTTTGTTAAGAGATATTTACAAAAATTGTATCCTATAAAACCTGCTCCACCAGTAATTAGAATTTTCATATCAAAATATATATCAATTTTGTTCAAAAAAAGTATAAGTTTTATTTATGATTAAAATTTGTGTGATAGGTTTGGGTTACGTTGGATTACCAGTTGCCCTTGGTATATCAAGCAAATTTGAAACTTTAGGTTTTGATATTTCTGAAAAAAGAATTAAAGAGCTTAGTGAAAAATATGACTCAAATAAAGAATATTATAAAAAAGATTTTATTCGAAAAAAAATAACATTTTCAAATAAAACTAAAGATTTAGAAGACTCTAATGTTTATATTATATGTGTTCCCACTCCTATTAAAAAAAATAATTTGCCTGATTTATCATTCATTAAGAAAAGTATTTCTATTATAAGCACTTACATAAAATCAAAAGACATTGTTGTACTAGAATCAACGGTTTACCCAGGTGTAACTGAACATTTTGCTAAATTTTTAGAATTAAAAACTGGATTAAAAAATAATAAAGATTTTTATTTATGTTACAGCCCCGAAAGGATCAATCCAGGTGATAAAACAAAAAAAATTAAAGATATAAATAAAGTATTTGCTATAAATACTAGCAATAAATCAATTTTATTAAAAATAAAAAAAATTTACAAATTAATTTCAAAAAAAATAATTTTTTCAAAGAAAATTAAAGAGGCTGAAACAGCAAAAGCAATTGAAAATACACAAAGAGACTTAAATATAGCTCTGTTCAATGAAATATTAATTTTATCCCAAAAAATTAATTTAGATTTTAAGGAAATTATTAAATTAGCTGAAACAAAATGGAATTTTATAAAATTTCAACCAGGCTTAGTTGGCGGCCATTGTCTGCCAGTTGATCCATATTACTTATCTTATATTGCAAAAAAAAATAAATTCAAAACCAATACACTTTTAAGTGGAAGATCAACAAATAATAACATGAGGAATTATGTAAGCAATGAAATATTGAAGTGTATTAAAAAAAGTAAATTAAACAATAAAGCAAAAATTCTAATTTTAGGTATTTCATACAAATACGGAGTATCTGATTTAAGAAACTCGCTAGGTCTAAAAATTTTTAACAAAATAAAACAAAAGTATAAAAATACATATTTTTACGATCCATTTGTAAATATTAAAAATAAATATACAAATATAAAAAACTTAAAAAATTTCAAATTAATAGTTTTCTTGAGTTCAGGAAAAAAATACAGGCCTCTATTTAGAAATGCTATTAAAAATAATTTATTAATTTTAGATCCCTTTAATTATTTTTCTTAATAAATATGAAGAATGAGTCAAATAATAATTGAAGCAGTTTTATTTTTGATATAATCAAAGTACATTTAAAACTTGTCATGTCCAAAAATTTAATATTCTCAGCAACTTATGATGAAAAAGATAATATAAAAGA
>CACGXX010000031.1:0-6349 GCA_902577125.1 uncultured Pelagibacteraceae bacterium
GAAAAAGATTTTTGACAAAATCTGAGATTTGTCTGGTTGTGGATAACGACCCAAAGAAAAATTAATTATTCATTAATTTTTTATGTCTGTTTACTTAAGTTCCCAAAAAATCATTAAAGATTGGATAGATTATAATGATCATATGAATGTATCATATTATCTTTTGATATTTGATAAATATGGAGCAGACACTTTAAATAATATATTCAAAATGGGAGAGCACTCAGCAAAAACAACTGGCAAAAGCACTATGATAGTAGAGTCAAATATTACCTACAATCAAGAGCTTAAAGTTGATGATGAGGTTGACGTTAATTTAGTTTATTTTGATCACGACAAAAAAAGACTGCAATATAAAATGGAAATGGTTCATAAAGAAAAAAAGTTTCTCGCATCAACAATAGAAGTTCTCGCTTTATATGTTGATTTAAATAGTAGAAAAGTTTCTGAATTTGAAGATGAAAAAGTAAAAATTATGGATGACTACATCCAAAAACATTCTTCAAAATTTAATAACGAAAATCTTAAATTTTCTTCCAAATTAAAAAAGAATTAATATAACTTCCAGTCCGCAGCTGGAAGTTATACCAAAAGATTATTGACCTGGGGCTTTGTAACCAATTTTACTAGCTTTTGTTGTGGCTTTTGTAAAATCAATTGCTTCAAGCATTGTCAAATTTCTTACAGCTCCAGATGCTTCAACAACTAATTTAATTGCTGCAAAATCATCAAAACTTGGAACGTCAGTAACAACTACAAAATCATAAGAACCTCTAACGATATCCATGCTATGCATTGTTCCACCCATAGCTTTTGTTAATTGTTCTACAACAGCTTTTCTATCACTTGTTGGATCTTTTAAAAAACCCTGAAAAGCTTTTTCAGTGTAATTACCCATTATATATGCTTTCATCTTGAACTCCTTTTTTTTATAAGAGTATCATCTAATCAGAGATAATTAATGTGTAAAAATTACATAGTAGACACAACTTATAGTAATGCTAAATTGAATTTATGTACGAAAAATTTGGACAATTCATCGATGGTAAATGGCAAAAATCATCAGATGGAGGAACTTACGAAGTAATTAATCCAGCAAATGAAGAAGTTTTGGGAAAAGCCTCTAAAGCTACGCCTGAGGATGTTGATAGAGCATTAAAGTCTGCTGCAAAAGGATTAGAAGTCTGGAAAAAAACTGCTCCTTGGCAAAGATCTTACATCATCAGAAGAATAGCAGACAAAATGAGAGAGAAACAAGATGTACTTGCTAAATGGATGACATTAGAAGTTGGAAAACCTTTTGCAGAAGCTAAAGGTGAAGTAGGAGGTGCTGCAGATATTTTTGAATGGAATGCCGAAGAAACAAAAAGAATTTATGGACAAACTGTTGAAAGTAGATTTGAGGATACAAGAGTACATGTTTATTATCAACCAGTTGGTGTTGTTGCAGCATTAACACCTTGGAATTTTCCTGCAGTTTTATCTGCTAGAAAAATTTCAACTGCATTAGCTGCTGGGTGCTCTGTTATAGTTAAACCCGATGTAATAACTCCAGGAATTGTAATGGAGATGGTTGATATATGTAGAGAATGTGGTGTCCCACCAGGCGTAGTAAATCTTTTATCAGGTGATCCACCAAGTATCGCTCAACAATTGATAGCTTCAGATATAGTTAAAAAAATTTCTATAACTGGATCATCGAGAGTTGGAAAGCTAATATTGAAACAAGCTGCAGATAAAGTTCAAAGAGTAACAATGGAGTTGTCAGGTCATTCGCCTTTTATTGTATTTGATGATGCTGATGTAAAAAAAGCAGCTGATATGGCAATTGCTGCTAAATTTAGAAACAATGGTCAAGTTTGTATATCGCCAAACAGATTTTATATTCACGAAAGAAAAAAGGACGAATTTGTAAATTTATTTATCGAGAAAACGAAAAAATTGAAAATAGGTGACGGTATGGATCCCTCAACTCAATTAGGTCCATTGACCACAAAAAAGAGGCTAAACGAAATAGAGGAATTAGTTGAAAAAACTAAAGAAGAAGGTGCAAAAGTTTTACTAGGTGGAAAAAGACCCTCTGGGTTTAATAAAGGTTTTTATTATGAACCTACAATATTTGATGACGTAAAAGATGATTTTACGATAATGAAACAAGAGCCTTTTGGGCCATTGGTTCCAATGTTATCATTTAAATCTTTCGATGATGTAATTAAAAGAGCTAATAATCATGAGCTTGGTTTATGTAGTTATGTATGTACCAACTCAATGGAGACAGCACATCTTGCATCAGAACAATTAGAGACAGGTTCAGTCGCTGTTAACACACCTATGGTAGCTATTGCTGAAGCACCTTTTGGAGGAATTAAACAAAGTGGTTATGGACGTGAAGGTGGGTCAATGGCAATAAAAGATTATCTAAACATTAAATATACTCATCTTGGAATTAAAGGTTAATTGATGAAACTTTTAAGGGTTGGTGAGCATGGTAATGAAATACCTGCAATTATTGACAATCAAAATAATTTTCGAAATTTATCAAATATTTTAAAAGATTTTACACCAGAGAATTTGAATTTTGAAAATTTAGATAAAATAAAAAAGCTAGATTTAAATTCTCTTCCATTGATTGAAAGTACCAAAAGAATTGGACCATGTGTAATAAAACCAGCAAATTTTATCGCAATAGGTTTAAATTATAAGGCTCATGCTGAGGAAACAAATTCTGATGCTCCAAAAGAGCCAATTGTTTTTAATAAATCTCCAAATTGTATTGTCGGACCAAATGATAATATTGTAATACCAAAAAATTCAAAGTCTTTAGATCACGAAGTTGAAATTGCAATGATTATTGGAAGTAAAGCTAAATACGTTAAAGAGGATGAAGCCCAGAAACATGTACTAGGTTATTGTATTTGTAACGATATAAGTGAGAGGGAATGGCAAAAAGATAGAGGTGGTCAATGGGTAAAAGGTAAATCTGGAGACACTTTTGGTCCATTGGGTCCGTATTTGGTAACAAAGGATGAAATTGATAATCTATTTAATTTAAATTTATCTTTAGATCTTAATGGAAAAAGAAGACAAACAGGAAACACCAGTTTAATGATATTTAATTTTAATTTTTTAATTTCACATATCAGTCAATTTATAACTTTAATGCCAGGTGATATTATCACAACAGGGACACCTGCAGGAGTTGGGATGGGAATGAATCCACCAGATTATTTAAAAGATGGTGATGAAATGATTTTAAAAGTAGACAATCTTGGGGAACAAAAATTGAAAGTTGTTAAAGAAAAGTAATGATTGAATTAATTATCGCATTTGGAGCTGGATTGATAAGTTTTTTATCACCATGTGTTTTACCACTCATACCTGGTTATATTTCTTATATTTCTGGAAGTTCTATAGATGAACTTGTTGATAAAAAGAACATCAATTTATTTCCAATTATTCTATTTACAGTTGGCTTTTCTTTAGTCTTCATAACTTTTGGAGCAGCTTCAACTTTTCTTGGACAAATTTTTCTGGAGAATTCTTATGAGTTAAGAATAGCTGCAGGACTAGTTATAATAATCTTATCGCTTCATATAATTGGAATAGTAAATTTAAAATTTTTAAATTATGAAAAGAGAATTCAAACAAATATTAACAAAAGTGTATTTAGCCCAATATTAATAGGAATGGCATTTGCATTTGGTTGGACACCATGTATTGGACCTATTTTAGGATCTATTTTAGTTTTAGCTGCAACTGAGGAAAGTTTAAGCCAAGGAATATTACTGTTATCTTTTTATTCTATTGGATTAGCTATTCCATTTATTTTATCGGGTTATTTAATACAAAGGTTCCTGATCTTTTCAAAAAAATTTTAGAAAGAATATTAATTTAGTGTCAAAAATTGGTGGAATAATTCTATTAATTACTGGTATTTTAATATTAACCAATCAATTGCAAGCCTTGGGATATTATTTACTAAATATTTTTCCATTCTTACAAAATTTTGGGTAAATTAAATTATGAAAATTTATCAAATAGACTCTAGTGCTAGAAAAGATGGTTCAACTTCAAGAGCTTTGGCAAAAAAACTTTTAGATAAAATAAAAAAACCTGATGATGAAGTTATTTATAGAGATCTTAATGATGAAATGGTTTTCGTGTCTAATTTAACAGAGTCAGGGATGAAAATAGATCCAAAAGACCAAACAGAGACACATAAAAAAATGTTCAAACTTTCAGATACACTTGTAAAAGAATTGAAAGAGAGTGATATTATAATCATTTCTGCTCCAATTTATAATTATGGACCTCCAGCAACTTTAAAAGCCTGGTCAGATCTTGCAGCAAGAGTAGGGGAAACTTTTAGATTTAAACCCAATGGAAGAAGGGAAGGGTTATTAAAAAATAAGAAAGCTTATTTAGTAATTACTTCAGGAGGGACAAAACTAAATAGCAATGAGGATTTTCTAACTCCTTGGTTGAAGTTTATTTTAAATTTTTTCGGTATAGAAAAGGTAGAGGTGGTAAGTGCTGATCAAATGTCTCTAGATTATGAAAAATCAATAAAAGAGGCTGAGAAACAGATAGAAGATTTATCCTAATAATTAAATTTTCTTTTTAAATGTTTAAGCCTTCCCTCGGTACTATCATAATCAATATAACATCCCTGAAGAAAACGATTTCCCTCATTAGCATCATAAGTGGTTCTGCCATGCAATAACCTATAGTTATCCATCATTAACAGATCCCCTGGAAGAAGTTTAAATTCTATTCTAAAATTTTCTGAGTTATAGAGTTCAGATATTTTTTTTCTTGCAGAATAAAATAAATCTAATTTTTCTTTTTCAATTAATGGCACAAAATCTAACCTTGGACTAAAACGTACTTGTTTGAAATTGTTGTTTTCATCTAACTGAATCATTTCAGCCCAATCCTCTAAAATCACACTTTCATCAATAAATTGAAAACGTATTTTTACTTCAGTTAAAATTTTATAATATTCTGGAAAATCTTTTTTAAGTTTCTCAGAAACAGTATATCCATCAACTAAAGTTGATAAACCTCCTGTAACTTCATTTTCTATACAATGAAGCATTTGAATACAGGGCACAGGATTTCTATATGGATTATCAGTATGAGGAGCCAAAGGTAAAGAGGTGTAAGCCAAGTCATTTGGATTTGGTTTTGATTTTACATTAAAGAATTCACCAAAGTTTGTACGTCTCACACTTCCTATAGAATTTGCAAAGTTTATAATAAAATTATTTTTTGTTGGCACATTTTTAAAAATTACAAAGCCATATTGATAAAAATTAATCAAGGCTTTGTACATTTCATCAGTTTCAAATAAATTTTCTTTGAATTTGAAAGTATTTTGATCTCTAAATGAAGAGTCCCATTTTATTTTTTCAATTTGTTTCACATCATTAATATTTGAAAATTCTTTAAAAATATCAACTATGGCAATTTTTGTTGAAGCCCCGTCATTGAATTTAATTTCTAAAAAATTACTATTTAAGCTTAAATCTTTGATTTGAATGTTTTCTGGTAATTGAGTTGGGTCAAATAATCTTTGTTGAGTAGACTTATCAACAAAGTTTTCTCCGTTAACTCTTTCTCTAAGCCAAAATGGGTGGATCTCTTTTTTATGACCCTTATTTTCAAAAAATACTTTGTTATCTTTTAACTCTAATTTCATGTATTTTTAAATCATTATTTAAAATTTTGCTTTAATCAATAGTAATAAAATAGTATTAGAGCGTTGTGCAAATTTTAAAATCATCAGATTATAAACTTTATTCTAAGTTCATTGAAAGTTTAGCTAAGAAATTAACTAGATTTTATTACTCTAAATTAAATAAACCCTTTAAAGTATCGAATAAACTTAGAAGCGGTTATGACCCTGTAACAACTGCTGACAAGGCTTTTGAACGATTCATTAGAAATGAGATTAAAAAAAGGTTTCCAAATCACCAAATTATAGGTGAAGAATTTGGCTATAAAAAAACTAAAAGTGATTATTCATGGGTTATAGATCCCATAGATGGAACTCGATCATTTGTGATAGGAAATCCAACTTGGAGTAATTTGATATCTTTAAATTATAAAGGTAACCCAGTCGTAGGTCTTGCAAATTTTCCAATTCTTAAAAAGTTTTACTTTAATACCTCATTTAATTCTGCGTATGTTTCAGAAAATGGCAAGAAAAAGAAAATACTTGTAAACCAAAAAGCAACTTATTCTAAAATGAAATTGTCAGCAGCTTTTCACGGCAGTCTGTCATTAAATAAACAAAAAAAAATTCCTCAAATTTTAAGAAGAATGCAATTTCCCTGCTCGGATGCCT
>CACGXX010000032.1:0-5521 GCA_902577125.1 uncultured Pelagibacteraceae bacterium
AATGAAAATATAAAAAAAGAGTCTGTAAAGAGAAACGAAAGAATTAAAGTAATTGATACAGAGATTGAAAGTTGGAAAAACCTATTATTAAATTCTGAAAAAATGGTTTCCCAGCTTACTGAAAGAAAAAGTAAATTGAATGATCAATTAAGTAAATTAGACAATCAACCAAAATTACAGGCAGAAAAAAAAGGTCAAATAACTGAAGGGTTAAGAATTTCTGAAGAAGAAAAAAAAGAAAATGAAGAAATTATTAATTCAACAGATGAAAAAATAGACAATTTAAGATTACAATTGAATGAAATCCAAGAGCAATCAATTCAGATTAGAGAGAGAAAAGCAAGTTCGGGTGCAACAGTTGAGGGACTAAAAAAGAGAAAAAATGATTTAATTGATAGAATTAATTCCGAATTAAATTTATCTGAGGAAAATATTTTAGAAAATTCAAATCTTTTTGGAGTTGAGGAACTGCCCGATGCTGTAAATCAAGAGGACTTGCTAGACAAAAAAAAACAAGAAAGAGAAAAACTAGGATCGGTGAACTTAAAAGCAGATGAAGAAACAAATAAGTATGAAAATGAAATTAAAAAAATGGAGAGCGATCGGGTCGATTTAGTAACAGCAATAGTAAAATTAAAAGAAAGTATCAATGAGCTTAATCAAAAAGGAAGAGAAAGATTAATTGAGGCTTTTGATAAAGTTGATAGAAAATTTAACGAGGTTTACACAAAACTATTTAATGGTGGAAGCGCCAAACTTGAATTAGTAGATGCTGATGATCCACTAGAGGCAGGACTAGAGATGTTGGTGAGTCCTCCTGGTAAGCGTCTCCAATCAATAACTTTATTATCGGGTGGAGAACAAGCGCTTACTGCGCTTTCATTAATTTTTGCCGTTTTCTTAACTAATCCATCTCCCATTTGTGTATTAGATGAGGTAGATGCACCTCTTGATGATGCGAATGTCACAAGATTTTGTAATTTGCTTGATGAACTTACAAAAATTACTGACACTAAATTTATAATTGTTACCCACCATGCTTTAACAATGTCTAAAATGAACAGACTATATGGAGTTACAATGCCAGAGAAAGGTATTAGCCAACTTGTAGCTGTTGATCTCCAAAAAGCAGAAAGTATGGTTGCCTAATATAGCTGATTTCAAATGTCTAAAGATCCATTTAAAACTCGCTTAGAAATTGCAAAAAAAAAGGCTTTTGAGAAAGAAAATAAGAAAAAACATAATCCCTCTCCAATTGGTAACGCTTTTAAACTAAGCACTGAGCTAGTTTCTGCAGTAGCTGTAGGGACAATTATTGGGTTTATTTTAGACAAGACCTTTGGTACTAAACCCTGGTTAATTTTAATATTTTTTTTTGTAGGTGTGATTGCTGGAATAGCGAATGTAATTAAATCTGCTAAAAAAATGCAAAAATAGATCGAAAAAAATATGGCTGCAAATCCAATGACTCAATTCGAAGTCTATAGAATTGGTCCAGAAATTAAAATAGGTGCTTTTGATATTTCATTCACAAACGCTAGTTTGTTTATGGTTGTTAGTTCATTAGCTATTTTAATTATATTTAACCTCGGATCAAAAAAAAATTCATTGCTACCAAACAAAATTCAGTTGTTAGCTGAATTAAGTTATACATTTGTTTCAAAAATGATTAGTGATACGGCAGGCTCTAAAGCTAAACCTTATTTTTCTTTTATATTTTCTTTATTTATGTTTGTCCTTTTTTGTAACATGTTTGGTATGATTCCTTATACTTTTACAGTCACAAGTCATATTATTGTTACTTTTGTGTTAGCAGCATTTATTTTTATTGGAGTAACAATAATTGGTTTTATTAAACACGGTCTAGGCTATCTTAAATTATTTGTGCCAAGTGGAGTTCCTATAGTACTATTGCCATTAATTGTAGTTATTGAGATTATTTCATATTTAAGTAGACCTATCAGTTTATCCGTCAGGCTTTTTGCAAACATGATGGCGGGTCATACAATGATGAAAGTATTCGGAGGCTTTGTAATAAGTCTTGGAGTAGTCGGTGGATGGCTTCCACTGAGTTTTTCGGTTGCTTTAACAGGCTTGGAGATATTAGTTGCTTTTCTTCAAGCATACGTTTTTGCAATTTTAACCTGCATCTATTTAAATGATGCATTAAACTTACACCATTAATTAACAGAGGAGGATATAATGGAATTAGAAGCAGCAAAAATGATCGGAGCAGGCTTGGCGGCAATTGCCTTAGCTGGTGCCGGTGTTGGTATAGGTATTATTTTTGGTAATTACCTTTCGGGTGCGATGAGAAACCCATCTGCAGCTCAGAAACAGTTTCCTAATTTGCTTTTAGGGTTTGCCCTTGCAGAGGCAACTGGGTTGTTTGGATTGGTTGTAGCGTTAATCATACTTTTTGCATTTTAAATAGATGGTTAAAAAAATATTTTTTCAGTTAATATTTTTTAATCTCTTTTTTTTAAAAGAGGTTTTTGCAGCTGAAAGTGGAGGTATGCCTCAATTAAATCCAGAATTTTGGATTTCACAAATTTTTTGGTTAACACTTACTTTTAGTATTCTGTACATTGTATTATCTAAACTAATACTACCTAAGATAAGTGCAAACCTTGAATTAAGAAAATCGCAAATACAAGAAAATATTGAGGCAGCAGAAAAACAGAGAGAAAGTAGTGAAGCCAAGCTTAAAGAGTACGATGATATTATTTCAAAAAGTAAATTAGAAGCTAATATCATTTTTAAAGAAGCTAGAGAAAATGCGCTCAAAGAAATAAATGCGAAAAAGGAAACTTTAGATAAACAAATCGATGAGGAAATAAATAAAGTTGAGCAAGAGATAAATTTACTAAGAAAAGGTGCTTCAGAGAAAATTAATAAAATTGCAATCGAAACTACTTCAGAGTTACTGGTGAAATTAATCGGTACGGAAGTTAATAATAGTAGTATTTCCGCGATCGTTGATGATTTATCTAAAAGAAATGGGGATAAATATTATGGCAATTGATGCAACATTTTGGGTAGCTGTATCGTTTATTATTTTCTTTGGAGGTTTAATATATCTTAAGGTTCCACAAAAAATAAATGAAATACTAAATAAATTAATTTCAGATATCAAAAATGAGATTGATGAAAGTGAAAAGCTTAGAACAGAAGCTAAAACTTTATTGGATAATGCTCAAAAAAAACTCGATACAGCTCAATCAGTTAGTAAGGAAATATTGGCACAAGCGAAAAAAGACAGTGATAATCTTATTATTGAATTAAACGATAAATTTCATAAATCTTCAGAAATTAAAAAAAATTCAACAGAAAATAAGATCAATCAAATGAAAGACGCGGCAATAAAAGAAATAAAAGATGCTTCAATTAAAGTCGCGGTAGATTCAGTTAAAAAGATAATTACAACATCGGTTGATAAGTCCAAGCTTGATAACTTGTTTCAAAAAAATTTGGATGAAACAAAAGAAGAGTTAAAAAAAATCAACTCATAATACTCTTACAATTTTACAAAAAAGACTATAAATTATATAGATGAATTCCATTGTTATAGGTTCAGGATTTGGAGGGATAGCTGCAGCTTTACGTCTTAAAGCTAAAGGACATAAAGTTACTTTAATCGAAAAACATCGAGATCTTGGAGGAAGAGCTAGAGTATTTCAAAAAAATGGCTTCATTTATGATGGTGGACCAACAGTAATAACTGCTCCATATTTGATAAATGAATTATTTGAATTATTTCAAAAAAAACCAGAAGACTATATAAAACTCACTCCACTAAAAGTTTGGTATCAATTCATTTTCGAGGATAAATCAAAATTTAATTACTCTGGGGACGAGCTAGAGATGAAAAAACAAATAAAAGAGATAAATGAAAAAGATGTTAAGGGTTATGAAAAATTAGTCAATTTTACAAAAAAAATTTTTGACAAAGGTTTCACGGAGCTTGCTGATGTACCCTTTGATAAACCATTTGTAATGATGCAGCAATTGCCAGCACTACTAAAACTAAAAAGTTATAAATCTGTTTACTCTTTAGTCTCCTCATATATAGAAAATGAAAAATTAAGGAGAATGCTTAGTATGCACCCATTATTAGTTGGGGGAAATCCTTTTACTACAACTTCAATTTATGGATTAATCTTATACCTAGAAAAAAAATGGGGTATTCATTACTCAATGGGTGGAACAGGAAATATAATCAAGGGTTTTGAAAAATTAATGGATGAAGTCGGGATTAAAATAATTAAAGGTCACGAAGTTACCAAAATTATTTCAAACAAAAAAAAAATTACCAGTATCCAATTAGATGATCAAACAATAATAGAGTCTAACAATGTAATTTGTAATGCTGATCCTCCTGCTGTTTACGAGAAAATGTTAAATGGGAATACAAGTAATTCATTTCTTTTTAGATGGAAAAAAAACCGAATGGAATATTCAATGGGATTATTTGTCTATTACTTTGGTACCAAAAAAAAATACGATAATGTTGAGCACCATACTATTAAGTTTGGAAACAAATATAAAGAACATCTAGATGACATTTTCAATAACAAAAAATTGAACAACGATATTAGTTATTATCTTCACAGACCCTCTGCAACCGATAAAACTATGGCTCCCGAAGGTAACGATTGCTTTTATGTTTTAGTCCCAGTGCCAAATAATCAATCAAAAATTGATTGGTCTGTTGAGGGAGAAAAAATGAAAAATTTGGTTATTGATAAAATGCAAAATGATTTAATGCCGGATCTAAAAAATAATATTGTAGAAGATTTTTATTTAACCCCTGATTACTTTGAAAAAGATTTAAATACAAAATATGGTTCAGGTTTTTCAATCCAACCAAAATTTTCTCAATCTGCATATTTTAGATTTCACAATAAGTCTGAGATATACAAAGGACTTTATTTTGTTGGTGCAGGAACCCATCCTGGAGCAGGTGTACCTGGAGTGCTTTCGTCAGCAAAGGTATTAGAAAAAATTTTATGATGTCTGATAAAAATTACTTATCAGTTTATGCAAAATCTTTTAATTGGGCGGGTTTTTTTTTACCTAAAAAAACATATAAAAAATGCTCTGCGTTGTATGATTTTTGTAGAGTTGCCGACAATATCGCAGACGATGAAGAAAAATTAGAAGTCAAAGAAATTAAATTCAAGCAATTTAAAAAAGATTTTGTTCAAAAGAATTTTGATAATCAAATTGTTAAAAATATGTGGGACCTTATTGATGAATTTAAAATTTCAGTAAAAATTATCGAAGATCTATTAGATGGTATAAATTCAGATATAAAAGATAAGGTAATATTAAATTCAAAAAAAGACCTTTTAATTTATTCTTACAGAGTTGCTGGAACTGTTGGTTTAATGATGGCAAAAATTTTAAAAGTTAATAAAAAAAGCTCTCTTAAGTCAGCTATTGATCTCGGTATCGCAATGCAACTTACAAATATATCAAGAGATGTAATTGAAGATTCAAAAATAAATAGATTTTATAT
>CACGXX010000033.1:0-5355 GCA_902577125.1 uncultured Pelagibacteraceae bacterium
TCAGATTTATTTTATAGAAGAGGAGCGAGCAATGAACGAATGGGAAATTATGAAGAAGCAGATAGAGACATGCTTTCTTCTTTAGAAATTGATCCTGATGATGCTTATGTTCTTAATTATTTAGCATACTCTTGGTTGGAGAGAGATTACAAAATTGAAGAAGCAATGGAAATGTTAGAGAAAGCATATTCTTTAACTGAGAATGATCCATATATAATAGACTCAATTGGTTGGGCTTATTATTTAACAAAAGACTACATAAAAGCAGAAACATATTTAAAAAGAGCTGTAGAATTAATGCCAGATGATGCGATAGTAAATGATCACTATGGAGATATTCTTTGGATGTTGGGTAGAAAAATTCAAGCAAGGTATTTTTGGAAAAGTGTATTTAAAATGGAGGATGTAGATGAGGAATTATTACAAAAAATAAATTCAAAAATAATTAAAGGACTCTAAGATGGGCTATTCCAGGATAAAGTCATTTGCTAAAATTAATTTAGCTCTTAACGTTACTGGAAAAAACTCAAGACTACACAAGATTGAGAGTATAGTAGGTTTTGTCTCGTTATACGATGTTATTCTTATTAAAGAAATTCAATCTAAAAAACATATTATTTCATTTAATGGAAAATATTCAAAAAATATTCACAAGAAAAATACAATTTCAAAGTTGTTAAATATTCTAGAGAAAAAAAAATTAATTACAGGTCACAAGTTTGAGATAAAAGTTAACAAACATATTCCATCCAAATCTGGATTAGGAGGTGGATCAATGAATGCAGCAAATATATTAAAATATTTGATTAAGAAAAAGTTTATTAATCCCAGCAGAGGACAATTAAGTTTAATTTGTAAATCAGTAGGTTCAGATGTAGCTCTGGGTCTTAATTCTACTTTTACAATTCTTAAATCTAATAATGAGATTAAAGAGTTTAAAAACTGCAAAAAATTTTATGCACTTATTGTTAAACCTAGCTTTGGGTGTTCGACAAAAGAGATATATTCAAGTGTTAAAAAATTCTCAAAACCCAGATTTAATAAACCCTCTAAGAAAATGTTTATCTTTGATAATTTGAAAAAACTCAATAACTCTCTTGAGGCGATTTCTCTATCTAAGTTTCCCAAATTAAAAAATATCAAAAATTTTCTTGAAAAATCCTCAAATAAGAGTTTCGTAAGAATGACAGGATCAGGTTCTGCAATTGTCGCATATTTTAAATCTAAAAAATTATGCGATGACGTTAAAAAAAAATTTAGTAGAAAATATAAAAATTGCTGGTGTAAAGTTGCAAAAACTATATAAATTCTTTTTTTTGTGTTATACGAAATTAGATTGGGGCGTAGCCAAGCGGTAAGGCACGGGTTTTTGGTACCTGCATCCTAGGTTCGAATCCTAGCGCCCCAGCCAAATATGAAAAACTTTTTAAATAAAATCTTCTCGAGCTCAAAAAACCTTTACTCATTTAAGAATAATATCAAAAAACTTTCATTTACAACACCTGTGAAAAAAATTTTTGAGGCTATAAATTCTCATTCATCTGAAAGTGAGATTAGGTACGTGGGAGGTTGTTTAAGAAAAATATTAAATAATGAGAAAGTCGATGATATAGATTTAGCAACAAATTTAAATCCTTCAGAAGTCATTGAAATCTTAAAAAAAAATAATATTAATTTTTATGAGTCAGGAATTGAGCATGGAACAATTACAGCAATCATAGATGATTATAAGTATGAGATAACATCTCTAAGAGAAGATATTTTTACTGATGGTAGGCACGCTAAAGTAAAATTCTCCAAAGATTGGAAAAAAGATGCTGCGAGAAGGGATTTTACTATTAACTCTATTTATGCTGATTTGGATGGAAATTTATTCGATCCTTATAATGGAAAAAAAGATATTGAAATAGGTCAGGTTAGCTTTATTGGCAACCCTGAAAAAAGAATTAAAGAGGATTATTTAAGGATATTAAGATACTTAAGATTTTTTTTAAATTACTCAAAGCAGCCTCACAAAGAGGAAATAATGAAAGTAATAAAAATCAATATAAGTGGTATTTCTATTATATCTAAAGAGAGACTATTAGACGAGTTAAAAAAATTATTAAAATCAAATAAATTAGAAAATTTATCAAAAGATAAATTCAGCATTGACCTAATATTGTTAATTTTTCCAGAGCTAAAAAATATCAAAAGTATTATTGATGCAATCAAAGTAAAGAGAGAACTATTTGTTGATCTGGATTTTATGTTTACTTTATTTTTAATGATAATAGATGAAACAGACAATTTAGAATACTTCTTGTACAAATATAATATTTCAAAAAAAGATCAAAAAAGAGCTTATGCTATTAGTAACTTTTATAATGAAAAGAATGGGTCAAAAACTTTAAATGCAGTGAACTTAAATAAAGTTTTATATTATGATGGAAAGCAAGCAGTATTAGATATTATAAATTTTAAGATTATAAAAACAAAGAAATTAGATAAGAAATTGTTGAGCTTACTAGAATTATATAAAAATAAGATTACGCCAAGTTTGCCAGTTGGAGCTAATTTATTAATGACTAGATATAAAATACCAGAGGGAAGACAGTTGGGAAGTATGCTGAAATTGATCGAGGAGGAGTGGATCAGGAATAATTTCAAAATTTCCGACAAACAAATCGATAGTATTATAAAAGGTTAAAGATATTTGACGTCTTTAATTTCAAAGTTTTTTATTCCAGCGGGAGTATTTATTTCCACAAGATCATTTTTATTTTTTCCAATAAGACCTTTACCTATTGGTGATTGAAAATATAACAATTTTTTTTTTAAATCTGCTTCATCTTTTCCAACTATTTTATAATCTATCTTTTCACCGGTATCTAAATTTTCCAAAAATACTGTGGCACCAAAAATTACTTTGCCGTCATTGTTTATTTTAGTAACATCAATAACGTTTGCTCTTGCGATAATATCATTTATTTCTGTTATCCTACCTTCGTTGTGAGACTGCTCTTCTTTTGCTGCATGATACTCAGCGTTTTCTTTTAAATCTCCGTGAGATCTTGCTTCAGCAATTGCGGCAACTATTTCTGGTCTTTTTTTTTCTTTTAAAAAAATTAATTCTTCTTTTAGTTTATTTAAGCCATTCAAGGTAATTGGTTCTTTATCCATATCATTTCCATTTTGCATGAGGAGGTAATGACATTAATATTCCCTCAACATTACCACCTGTTTGTAATCCAAATTTTGTACCCCTGTCATATAGTAAATTGAATTCTGCATATCTTCCTCTTTTAATATATTGATTTTCTTTATCTTTAGAAGTCCATTTTTTTTTAATTTTTTTATTTATAATTTTTTGAAAAATAGTCTCAAAGGTAATACCAACATCTCTGACAAATTTGAAATTTTTTTCAAAATTGTTTTTTTTATAATCAAAAAAAATACCACCTATTCCACGGGGCTCTTTTCTATGAGGTAGATAAAAATATTCATCACACCATTTTTTATATTTTTTATAATAATTTTTGTCATGTCGATTGCACATATCTCTAAGAGTTTTGTGAAACTGTTCTTTTTCTTTATTATCTTTTTTTGATGGAGTAACATCAATACCTCCACCGAACCAATCAAAAGTCGTACAAATATATCTAGTATTAAAATGCATCGCGGGAATTAAAGGATTTTTCATATGCATTACAACAGATATCCCTGATGCCCAGAACCTAGGATCTTTTTGAGCGCCAGGTATATTTTGTTGAAATTTTTTTGGGAATTTTCCATAAACTTTTGAAAAATTAACACCTACTTTATCAAAAATTTTTCCATCTTTTAAGATTCTATATTCACCACCACCTTCATCTTTTTTTAAATTTCTCTTCCATGAAGTCGACTTAAAACTGATCTTGTTTTTTTCAAAATCACTAATAGTTTTGCAGAACATTTCCTGCAAAGATTTAAACCAATTACTTGTCAATTTTTGTTTTATTTCTAGATCCATTTAAATTAATTTATTTTGTTTTAAACACTCGGCCAATATTATAGCAACAGAAGAAGAAATATTTAAAGAACGCTTATTATTTCGCATCGGAATTTTTAACCTATTATTTATCATTTTATGCACAAATTCAGGCACTCCCGCGCTTTCTCTTCCAAATAAAATTGTATCATTTTTTTTAAACTTAAATTCTGTATATGGGCTAGAGGCTTTTGTAGTCATAAGTATAATTCTTTGATTCTGTTTCTCATCAAAAAATTGATCAGAGCTTTTATAATATCTAATCTCTTTTTCATCCATATAATCCATCACAACTCTTTTAAATCTCTTATCGTTTAATAAAAATCCACAAGGCTCTATTATTTCTAATTTCGCCCCCAAACAGGCGCAGGTTCTTATGATCGCAGCAGTATTTTGAGGGATATCAGGTTCAAATAGTGCAATTTTTGGCCCATCATTAATTAGATTATGTGTCATTCTATCAGTAGAAAAATAATACTTTTTTATTATATGTAATCATATATTAACTACCTAAATCAACATATAGAATTATAAGAACCAATAAACAGTGGAAAAGAAAACTAAAAGAAGAGATTTTTTATTTACAGCTACATATGCGGTTGGAGCAGTTGGGGCGGGTGCAGTGATTTGGCCTATGATAGATCAAATGAACCCAGATGCTTCTGTAAAAGCGTTAGCAAGCACCGAGGTTGATGTGAGCGGAGTCAATCCAGGAAAAACCATAACTGTGTTATGGAGAGGAAAGCCAGTTTTTATTAGAAGGAGAACTCAAGAGGAAATAGCTGAAGCCAAATCTGTTAAGTTGGAAGATTTAAAGCATCCTGAAAAAGATGAAGATCGTGCAAAAAATCCAGAGTGGCTTGTTATGCTTGGAGTATGCACGCACTTAGGTTGTGTGCCTTTGGATCAAAAAGGTGATTACAATGGATGGTTCTGTCCATGTCATGGTTCTCATTACGATACTTCTGGAAGAATTAGAAAAGGTCCAGCTCCAACAAATATGGAAATTCCAGAATACAAATTTGTTGATGCTAACACAATTAAGATTGGATAATTTTTTATGAGTGAACACGAATACACACCAAAATCAAAAGTTGGAAAATGGTTTAACGACAGATTACCTCTTTTAACTTTGGCAAACCATTTAACCGATTATCCAACACCAAAAAATTTAAATTATTGGTGGACTTTTGGTGGAATTCTTACTTTTTGTTTGATTACTCAAATTGTAACCGGATTAGTTTTAGCAATGCACTATATTGCGCATGCTGATATGGCGTTCCAAAGTGTTGAACACATAATGAGAGATGTGAACTATGGATGGTTGATAAGATATATACATGCAA
>CACGXX010000034.1:0-5159 GCA_902577125.1 uncultured Pelagibacteraceae bacterium
GAAATATTAAAATTACTTAAGTAATCTTCAAACTCAGATAAATCTGAAAAATTTAAATTTTGTATTATATTGTTTAAAACATTATTGATCTGAGCATTTTTCAAATCTAATTCTTTATATTTAAGTATTTCACTTTTTCTAATCATTTCTCTTATCACTGATCTCCTAGCAAGTTTTAAAAGATCATTTTCATCGATTTCTTTAAGTTTGGGATTGAGAGCTAAGAGGTAATTACTTTCCTTTTCCAGATCATAAGTGGTAACTATTTGATCATTTATTTTCATCACGATTTGTAAATTTATTTTAGAATAAGAGAAGTTATTTAATAAAAAAAAAATTAAAACTAAAATTATAGTTTTTTTATTAAAAATCATTTTAAATTAGGTGTGTTGAATCCACCAAATGGCAAGATTGATAGCTTAAAGAATAGATTTTCAGATGGTTTTAAATCTTGATCACTATAATACTCTTTATTAAACTCAATTGCTGCTGTTAAACAATCATTTTGGAATTGATAAATAAGATTGTAATATTCAGTAAAGTTTTTTTCTTTATTTTCCCTAGTTTCGAAAATCAAACTATTTCTCTCATTAAACGCATACTGTGTTTCATTCTTTAAATAAGATGTTTTTGAAACACTATTATTTTCGTTCAGGTATTCGAATTTTGTAGTTAAATTCTTTAAATAATACTCAAAACCAAAGAGTTCATAATTCTGATCCACTAAATTATTCTTCAATGAAAAATTGTAATCTAATTTGATATTTTTATTAGGATTATACTCAAATAAACCCACAAAGTCGGAAACTTTATCACCTAAATTTGTGTTAGCTGGTAAGTCCTTATTTTCTTCAAACCGAAGATTATTTGCAAAACCAAATTTTATTTTTTGATTAAAGTTAGTTCTATTTGTTTTAGTATATTCATAACCATATGTTATTGATACTCCACCTTCGTTTATTTCATCTAAACCCAATCTATTTATATCGTAGATATTATTATAGTTTATCTTAGCATTGTTTTTATGCACATCTTTTGTATGAGGTGTGCTTAGATTTAAGGTAAACTTTGGAGTAAGTGTGTAATTAAATTCCTCAGTCTGTTTTTGTAATGGGTATGTGTAGTTTGTTTGAAAAATAGGAACCAAGGTAGATGTATCTTTATTTTTGAATTTGTTTGAATTTCTTGCCTCTGAGTTTACATTTTTGATTAATAATTTTTTATTGTTTAAAATTCCATTGTTAAGATATGTTGGATTTGAGTTGAATTCTAAATCATTTATCAAAACTTTTTCTGTTATATTTGTATTATAATTTTTATAATATCCTTTAGACCTAAAAGAATAATTATCACTTATAATTTTTGAAAAGCTAAAATTTGGGACATATTCATACCTATCATTATTTGTTTTACTTAAATCCTCATAAATATTTAAATTCGTATTAATTGATTGATTTTCATTGTATAAGTTTAAATTAATTGAATTTACTATGTTTGTGGTATTATTTATTATTGGACTTTCAATTTTAAAGGCCTTCAGGTATGTATCGTCTGTGACTTGTTCTAGCTTAAGACCTAGTTCTATATCATCAAAATTTTCACTCTCATAATTCTTTTTAAAGTTATAAAATAAGTGTCCTTTAGAGCTTTTATCAGTTGAAACAAATTGGCTGAGATCTGCTATGTGATCAGATTTTTTATTTTTTTGTCTGAACTCTGATTGTAGTAAGAATTTATCATCATTAAAAAACCTTGGACTTAAAGTCATATCTTTATTTTTCGCTAATGCCATAAAATAAGGTAATTTTAGTGATAATCCTGTAGTACTATTTTCCTGTAATCTTGGAATTAAAAATCCTGTTTGTCTTTTCACTGTTGGATCCGGATGAAAAAATCTTGGAAAATAGAATATTTTTTTATCATAAATTTTAAGACTTGCGTCTTTGTAATAGATTATTTTTTTCTCTTTATCATGTCTAATTTCATCTGCACTCATTTCCCATGGAGGGCATTTTTCCCTTTTTTTACAAAATGTAAAAGTACCTTTTTTTACTGTTGTATTTTTTTGATCACTAGTCAAACTTCTTCCTTTTAACCTTGGTTCATTCTCTGAATTTTCTGAGATTCTAAAATTTAAGCCGATATCTTTTGCCAAAATTTCTTTTTTAATCAAATCTAAATACGCGATTTCAAGTTCAAACGTATTTTTATTACGATCAGATACTTTTGCATTACTAAACTTTATAACTTTATCTTTAATGGAATATTCAAAGCTGTTTACCATATAGTTATTTTCAAATTCATCTATTATTTTGATATTACCTTCTCCAAGAATTTTTTGGTTATTCAAATCATAATTAATTTTGTCGGAAAAAATAATCAAATTATTTTTTTTATCATGAATTTTTACTTTATTTTCAAAATTTATTTTTTCATCTTTTATTTGATATCTAATTGTGTCAGATTTTATTTCGAGACTTATATCAACTTTTGTAATTTTACCCTTGCTCACGATAATTAAAGACTTATCTTTTAAATACTCTATTTTTACACCTTCGATTATAATTCCATCATCTTTTATTTTTGCAGTACCATTATTTGCAACTGTTAAGTTTTGGTTATTGCTTATTTCAATATCTGAAGCATCAAATTCAATTTCTTTTCCAAATGACTTATTCAAAAATAAAACTTGATAAAATATTATTAAAATTATTAAAATACTACTTTTCATTAATTCTTATTAAACCAGTTATTGAAATTATACCCAAAAAAATAATGGGAAAAAATATAGATAAATAAATCGGTATTTTGTTTGTCAGTCCAAAAACATTAAAAATATTGTTAATATAATAGATTATTACAGATAGCGAGATACCCAATAAAACATGAAATATATAAGGCTTATTTTTTTTTATATTTAACATGATCAATGACGAAATAATTACCAATATAGTAAAATAAATTGGAAGTGAAATTATTTTTAAAAAATGTAAATCAATATCTTGCGAGGAATAACCTAATAATTTGTTTTCTTTTTTTATATCAATTAACTGAAATAAATTGAATGAATTAAGATTTCGAAAAGCACTATTGATTTTATTAATATTAAAGTGGGTATTTAATATTATAGTATCTTCTAATAGGGTCTGACGGTTATCCTTGAATATAATTGGATTTTTAATAACCCATTTATCAGTTGTAATATCGACATTTTTAGCAAAAATATTCTCTATTAAATCAAAATTATTATTAAATTTTGATATAAACACATCTTCAAGAAAAGGATCTTTTTTTGAAGCACCATTAATTATATAAATTTCGTTATTTAATTCATCCTTAATCCATATACCGTTGTCATTTAAATGTTTTAGGTATTTACCATCTTCAGAATAGATGTTTTTAATATCAGAATAAATAAATTTTAATTTAGAGGAGATTGGATAATAAATGGTAATTATAAAGATACCAAAAAGAAAAGAACATAATGCTAATATTTTAATTAAATAAAGATTATTTAAATTATTTATTTTGATAAGTTCGTTTTCTTTTTTTTTTATTAAATCAATAAAAAAAAGTTGCGCCGTAATTAAAATTATAAAAGGAAAGATTTCAATTAGTGTAGTAGGTGCATCAAAAATTGCTAGCATGAATGGTAAATAAAAAGCTGATGTTGAGTCACTCAAATATGTAATTTCCTCAAAAATTGTTAAAGTAAATGATAATAAAAAAAATATAATACTAAGAATCAGTAATTTTTTAAAAAATAAACCTATAAAATATTTATCTAATGTTTTAACCATAGCTAACTTTTGAAATTAAAAAATTATAAATAAAAAAATAAATTATTATCGGTAGAATTATTACTAAAGCAAATAACAATTGCGAACTTTCTATATATCTCAACAAAATTTCTGATAAAACTAAAATTATAAAAATATATAAGAAAACTTTTATTGTTTTAAAAGAAAAATTGTTTTCAATCTTTGAAAAAGTTAATAAAAAACAACACACTAATGTTAAAAGTGGAAAGTACATTGGTTTTATGAATCTTTTATAAATTTCTTGATTGATATTTTTTAGACTCCCAAAATCACAAAGAAACATTTTTTCTCTATAGGTTATTTCTTTCATCAAACTTATTGAACATTCTATAATCTTTTTTGTAGGTAATTCTTGCATTTTTGCAATTTTGATAGTTCTGGATTCAAATCTTGATAAATCATAATCTATTTTATCAAATTCAAAACTTATCAATTTATCGTTATTAGTGCTAATTATTTTGCCTTTTAATAATTTAAAAATTTTATTATCTGTATTATCTAAAAAACCCTCTTTCGCATAGATTATTTGATTATCATCAGACGTTAAATCTAAAATATTTCCCTCTTGTATATAGATATTTTTAAAAGAATTTTTATCTGTTTTTTCATTTATAAATATGGTCAAACCAGATACAGTATCTATAAATTTTCCTTGCTTAATCAAATTAGGTAGAAAATCCATGTTTGAATTTTTTAAAAATTCTCTTGCTTTTAATTGACTAGATGGAGATATGACACTTCCAAGTAAAATTTGTATTAACATTACAATTAATGAAAAATTTATTAAGTTAGATATGAATTTTTTTTTGGTAACTCCATTAGTCCAAAAAATAAGTAATTCGTTATTTCTCTCATACTTTATTAGTTCAAAAAAAACTGAAATACCAAATACAAATGGTAGAATTCTGTGAATTATTTTTGGGAAATTAAATAAATTATAATAAAAATAGATCGTAAAATTGTGCCCATCATCAATAACAAAATCCAAGTAATTCGCGGCCTGAATTATCCAAACAATTAAACCTATAGTAAATGTGATAATTAGAGCCCTAAGAGATATGTCTAAAATTAGTTTTCTAAAAAGTATTTTTTCCATTGAAATATAATTGTTTTACTCATATATAGCATTACTCTTACAGATTGTATTTAATTTTTATGAATATTAAAGTTAATTTTAAAAAACAAGATTTGAGTAAATCTAGTGCAAATTTGATATTATTTACAGATGAAAAGTTTAGTATCACCGGTTTAAAAAAACATATTTCTCACTCAGAATATTCATACATTTCAGATTTACTTGATAAAAAAGACAATAAAAAAAAAATTGTAACATTTGAT
>CACGXX010000035.1:0-5089 GCA_902577125.1 uncultured Pelagibacteraceae bacterium
TAGTGAAAGATTTATATTTATTATCTCCATAAATTGAGTGACCAATATTAAAAAGTTGTTTTCTTAATTGATGTTTCCTACCAGTAATAGGTTTCATCTCGACAAGACTAGAATTCGAATTTTTATCAATGACTTTGTAAATTGTTTTTGCTTTTTCAATAATTTTTTTCCCGTTATCATAACGTACTAAATCATCATTCCATTCTCCTGAATTTTTTTCAAGTTCACCATGACATATAGCTAGATAAGTTTTGTGCACTTTTCTTAATCTAAATAATGATGTTAATAATTGTGCTGTTTCTCTGTTTTTAGCCATTAAAAAAACACCTGATGTATCTTTGTCTAATCTGTGGACAGAAAAAGGTTTTGAGTCTGAAAAAATTTCACTTTTTTTAAATATATCAATTAAATTTTTTTTAGATTTTGTTCCACCCTGAACAGAAATACCTGCACTTTTATTCAAAACGATAAAATTTTCATTGTTATCTATTATTAAATCTTCATTAGCTTTGATTATTTGATTAGAGGGATTAAAACTTATTTTTTTTTGTAAAATTTTTTCTTCAAATTTAAAACCGTAAAAATCAATTTTGTCATTAGATTTTACTTTATGAGAACTTTTTATTTTTTTTTTATTAACCTTGATTTTGCCTGATCTTAAAGATTTTTCAATTAGTCCTTGAGGAATTTTCCCAATTTTATTCCGTATCCATCTATCAACACGCATATTATTACACGTTGAGTCAACGATGTAACTTTTTAACATAAAAAAATATTATTTTGATGCAGTAACTGGTTTTTTATCTTCTTTTTTTTCAGGCTCTTTTGGAGCAGATTTTTTCTTTTTATCAACTTTTTTTGCTTCAACATCTCTATCCACAAACTCAATAATTGCCATTGGTGCATTATCACCGTATCTGAAACCAGCTTTAATTATTCTTGTGTAACCACCTGATCTTTTTTCGTATCTTTTTGATAAAGTCTTTTTAACTTTGTTTGCAGATTTAATATCTTGTAACTGTGAAACTAAAGCTTTTGTGTTATGAAGAGTGTCTCTCTTTCCTAATGTAATAATCTTATCAGCTTGAGGCTTTAAAAACTTTGCTTTTGGTAATGTTGTTTTAATTTGCTCATATTTTATCAAAGAATTAAGCATGTTTTTTAATAATGCTTTTCTATGTTCAGATGTTCTATTAAGTTTCTTGTTGGCAAATCCATGTCTCATTTAAATTGCTTCCTCTAGCTTTTTAGACATTTCAGCAATGTTATCTGGCGGCCAGTTTGGTATCTCCATACCCAAATACAATGACATTCCTGTTAAAACCTCTTTAATTTCATTAAGTGATTTTCTTCCAAAATTTGGTGTTCTAAGCATTTCCCCTTCAGACTTTTGCACAAGATCACCAATATAAATTATGTTATCATTTTTCAAACAATTCATTGAACGCACAGATAATTCCAACTCATCGACTTTTCTTAATAAATTTTTATTAAATTCAGGTTCTGTTGATACTTCTTTAACAGGTGCCTCCACTGGCTCATCAAAATTAATAAACATTTTAAGTTGATCTTGAAAAATTCTTGCAGAATAGGCTACAGCATCTTCTGCTGATATTGAACCATCTGTTTCAACTTCCATTGTAAGTTTATCATAGTCTAAGGCTTTTCCTTCTCTTGCAGTGCTTACAGAATAAGAAACTTTTTTCACGGGACTATATAAAGAATCTATAGCAATCAGTCCTAAAGGTGGTTCCTCGGGTTTGTTTAATTCAGCCGGCACGTAACCTTTTCCTGTATTAACATTCATCTCCATGTGAAAACTTGTATTTTCATCTAAATTACAAATTACTAATTCAGGATTTAAAATTTCAACATCTGCTACTGGGGTTATATCAGAAGCTTTTATTTCACCAGGTCCTTTTGCATCTAAAATAAGTTTTTTAGTCCCCTCAGAAGATGACTTTAGTGCCAAAGATTTTACATTTAAAACTATATCGGTTACATCTTCTCTCACACCTTTGATAGAAGTAAACTCGTGTAGCACACCATCTATCTGTATGGATGTAACTGCTGCGCCTCTTATCGAAGATAATAAAATCCTTCTTAATGAATTACCCAAAGTTAAACCATAACCTTTTTCTAAAGGCTCAGCTACTATCTTTGCTTTAGATAAATCATCACTCATTTGCACATCAATTTTTGATGGTTTAATTAGTGATTTCCAATTTTTTATATTTACATTTTCAGTTTCCATTAAACTCTCCTTTTTTTTGGTGGCCTAGTACCGTTATGTGGCATCGGTGTCGTATCTTTAATTGATAAAATTTTAAATCCTCTTGCTTGCAAAGCTCTTAATGCTGTTTCTCTTCCTGAGCCAGGTCCTTTAACTTCAACTGATAATGTTTTCATTCCATATTCTAAAGCCTTAGATGCAGCTGCATCTGCAGCAATTTGTGCAGCATATGGAGTAGATTTTCTAGAACCCTTAAAACCTTTTTGGCCTGCTGAAGCCCATGAAACTACATTTCCATTTGTGTCTGCTATAGAGATAATAGTGTTATTGAAAGTTGATTGAACATAAGCGATTCCATTCAAAATATTTTTTTTTATTTTTTTCTTTTTGGAATAAGAGCTCTTTTTAACTTTACTAACACTCTTTTCACTTTTTTGGTCTTTCTTTTCAACCTTATCAACTTTAGCCATGTTTATTTTTTAAGTGGAGTTAATTTTTTACCTGCAATTGCAATTGCTTTACCTTTTCTTGTCCTTGCATTACATCTAGTTCTTTGACCTCTAACAGGTAATTTTTTTCTATGTCTAGATCCCCTGTAGCAAGCTAGATCTATTAATCTTTTTATACTTAATGAATAATCTCTTCTCAAATCTCCCTCAACTTTGAAATTTTGATCTATGTATTCTCTAATTTTAAGGATTTCATCATCAGTTAGTTGATTCACTCTTTTTTCTTTTGGAATTTTTAATGATGAACAAATTTGCGAAGAAAACTTATCACCAATGCCATAAATGTAGGTAAGACCTACGTGAACAAGTTTGTTCTGTGGAATATTTATACCTGCAATACGAGCCATATATTTAGTGATAATTTTCAGCCTTTTATATAAGATGATCTTTTAAAGTCAACGGGTTAAACATTGAGAAAACTGTTGATTTTAGCTGTTATTTCCTCAATTTTAGAACTGCCATCTAACTCATAAAAATTGGAATTTTTAGAATAGAAGTCTAAAACAGGTTTGGTGGTTTCCATGTATTTATCGTATCTTCTCACAGTAGTATTTAGATCATCATCAGATCTATTTTCTATGCTTTTTCTTTGTTCAATTCTTTTGATTATTGTCTCTTTATTTACATTAAGAAAGAATACAAAATCAATTTTTTGATTTGTTTTCTCTAATAATTTTTCTAAGTTTTTAGCTTGTGTCAGAGATCTAGGATACCCGTCAAATATTAATTTATTTTTCTTTTTTGGATCAAATACTACATTTTCAATTAGTGAGTTAACTATTTCATCGCTAACAAATCTACCTTCGCTCATGTCTTCAACTATCTTTTTTCCTATTTCAGAGTTTTTTTGAATTTCATCTCTCAACATATCACCTGTAGAAATTTGAAAATTATTTAATTGTTTAACTAAAAATTTAGCTTGTGTGCCTTTACCAGCTCCTGGAGGTCCAAACAAAATTACATTCACTTTTTTTTATCTACCTACCGAATTTAGTCTTTTTGATTAATTGCTCATATTGCGAACTCATAAGTCGAGTTTGAATTTGCGTAACTGTATCAATTGCAACAACTACAACAATCAATATTGACGTTCCGCCCAAATAAAATGGTATTGGATAATTAGCAATCAAAAACTCTGGCATCAAACAAACTAAAGTAAGGTATAATGCCCCTATGGTAGTTAATTTTGTTAAAATATTTTCAATATAAAGAGCTGTACTTTCTCCTGGTCTTATTCCTGGAACAAAACCACCATATTTTCTTAAGTTATCAGCTGTTTCTGTTGGGTTGAAAGTAATTGATGTATAGAAAAAGGTAAAAAAGATAATTCCTGATGCGTAAAGTAACATATAAAGGGGTTGTCCCTGTGTAAAATATGAACTTAGATTTAGGAAAGTTTCATTATCAGAAACATCAAAATTTGAAAAAGTTACAGGTAATAATAGTAAAGCTGATGCAAAAATTGCTGGTATAACTCCAGCTTGATTAATCTTTAAAGGTAAATGGGATGACTCTCCTCCATACATTTTATTCCCCATCTGTCTTTTAGGATAATTTATCAAAATTTTTCTTAAAGCTCTTTCCATAAAAACGATAAACAAAATAGTTAAGATTAATAAAATAAAAATTGCAATTATCATCAGAGTTGAGATTGCTCCAGTTCTTCCTAATTCAAATGTTGTCACTAAAGCTCTAGGGATTTCAGCAACAATTCCTGCAAAAATAATTAATGATATTCCATTTCCTATACCTCTTTGAGTAATCTGCTCACCTAACCACATTAAGAAAATTGTACCCGCTACAATAGTTGTAACTGTTGATATTTTAAAAAACATTCCTGGGTTAATAACTAAATTAGCTGAAGACTCTAAACCAACAGATAAACCATAACCTTGAACAGTAGCTAATAAAACTGTGCCGTATCTGGTAATTTGTGTGATCTTCGCTCTTCCTGTTTCACCTTGAGCTTTAAGATTTTTAAAATAATCTGATACACCTGTTAGTAATTGAACAATAATAGAAGATGAAATATATGGCATTATTCCTAATGCAAAAATAGCCATTCTACTTACAGCACCTCCAGCAAATACGTTAAACATCCCAAGTAGACCTTTTTGATTACCTTCCATCAAAATTTTTAATTGTTCTGGGTCAATTCCAGGTAAAGGAACAAACGTTCCAAATCTGTACACTGCTAGTATTGCGATCGTAAAGATTATCCTATTTCTTAAATCAACACTTGAAGATGAAGAGCTCATTATCTTGAAATATTATTTTTTAAGTTGTATTGATCCACCAATTTTTTCAAGCTTCTCTAACGCTGATTTAGAGGCTAAATCAGCTTCAA
>CACGXX010000036.1:0-4935 GCA_902577125.1 uncultured Pelagibacteraceae bacterium
TTATATTTCCTCTTTTTATTTTTATTTTTTGCAGAAATTGCAACGATATTTATCTTTTTTCCTGTTTTAATTTCTATTTCTTTTTTTTTTAATCTTAATTCATTGTAAAGGTAAATACCTACTTGACCTAAACCAACAATTGCAATGTTTACTATTTTATTCATCTATA
Source organism: uncultured Pelagibacteraceae bacterium (assembly GCA_902577125.1). Taxonomy (GTDB): domain Bacteria; phylum Pseudomonadota; class Alphaproteobacteria; order Pelagibacterales; family Pelagibacteraceae; genus Pelagibacter. The sequence goes on from CACGXX010000036.1 coordinate 170, forward strand.
TTTGGATAATCACTGTTATCTACGTAAACTTTTAAATTTGACTTAAATTCTTCAAAAGTTAGATCTTTTGAAAAATTAATTTTTTTCTCAGTTTGAACAGGGGCACAAGAAATAACTAGAAAGAAAATTAGTAATGATAATTTTTTCATAATAATCCCTCATTATTTTTAAAACCAAATTTCAAATTCATATTTTGGACTGCTTGACCCGCTCCTCCTTTAATAAGATTATCAATGACCGATAAAATTATTATTTTATCTTTAAATTTGGTTTTACATACAGAAATAAAGCAATAATTAGTATTCATAACATCATTTGTGCTCAAGAAAGAGTTAATACTCTTTATTTTTACAAATTTATTATTTTTATGAAAAATTTTCAAAATATTTTGTATTTTATTTAAAGTAGTTCCAGGTTTTAAATCCAAATAAATTGTACTTAATATACCTCTAAACATTGGAATAATATGGGGTGTAAAAGTAAAATTGATTTTTGAAGAAGAGTTATTTTTTAGTTCTTGATCAATTTCTGAATTATGTCTATGAAAACCTACACCATATGCACTAAGAGATTCGTATAAATTTTTGTTTTTGAATTTTTTGTGCACTCCTCTACCCGCTCCAGAATATCCAGATTTGGAGTCTATAATAATATTCTTTAAATTGATCGATCTTTCTTTAACTAATGGAATAAGTGGTAAAAGTATTGATGTAGGGTAACAACCTGGACACCCAATAATGCTAAATTTTTTAACTAATTTTCCTGTTATTTCAGGTAAAGCATAAATACTATTTTTTATATTACTTAACGCTTTATGCTTTTGTTTATACCATTTTAGATAATCAGATGCTTTATTTAGTCTAAAATCAGCAGCTAAATCAATTAAAGTATTTTTTTTTAATAAATCTTTTGAAATTAATTGAGCTTCCCCATTCGGCAGAGCAGTAAATATAATATCAACATAACTTAAATATTTTTTATTATACTTAGTAATTCTTGGTAACTTTTTGGACTTTAACGACGTATCGTATGATGAGATTTTTTTTCCTACAGAGGAATTACCACATAGATACTTTATATTGATATTCTTGTGTTTAATTAACAATTTTATTAATTGAACTCCAATATATCCAGTTGATCCAGCAATTAGTACGTTAAGCTTAGGCATTTGATATTATAACAGTTAAAAGTTAAAAAAGAATTATCTTTTAGAAAATTGAAAGCTTCTTCTAGCTTTTTTTACGTCCAGGCTTTTTTCTTTCAACTGATCTAGAGTCTCGGGTAGTCAATTTTTCGGTTTTAAGTGTAGATTTCAATTTTTCATCAAACATAACTAAAGCTTTAGAAATTCCGTGTACCATTGCTCCTGCTTGTCCTGTTGGACCACCACCTTTTACACTACATTTTACATCATATTCCGTTGCTTGATTTATAAGTTCAAAAGGTCTTACTATTTGCATTTTATGATTATCACTTGAAAAATAATCACTAAAAAGTTTACCATTTACATAAATTTTACCTGAACCCTTTTTCAGCCAAACTTTAGCTATTGAAGTTTTTCTTCTTCCAGTAGCATACTTACTGTCTTTAAAGTCCAGTTTCATCTTTGGGGCTTTAGTTGATGTTTGGGTATTTTCCATTTTAGTTTCTTGCTAAATTTTTAGAGTTTAATTTATCCAATTGTATAACTTGAGGATTTTGTGCTGAATGAGGATGATCATTTCCAACATATATTTTCAATTTAGTAAGTTGCTTTTTTCCCAACACTCCCCCTGGAAGCATTCTTTTTACCGCGAGTTTAAGAGCTTCGCCTGGTTTTTTTTTAGCAAGATTTTCAGGTGTAGTCTCTTTTATCCCACCAGGATGACCTGTGTGTCTATAGTATTTTTTATTTTGAAATTTATTTCCAGTGAATTTGATATGTTCAATATTTTTAACAACTACAAAATCTCCATCGTCCATATGTGGTGTGAAAGTTGTTTTGTTTTTACCTCTAATAATTTTTGATATGACAGTTGCTAGCCTGCCTACTACAGCATTTTTAGCGTCTATTTCAAACCAATTAGATGATAATTGATCTTTTTTAAGGAATTTTGTCATTGTGCGAGGATTAATACTATTAATAAGATCAAAGTCAAATTGATATTTTTATTGTTTTAAGCCTTTTTTTTGTTATATTAATAATGCCGATTTGTTCCTATTGCGGGCTTACAGCTAAAGAGGAAATCATCACACAAACTCGGTAGGCATTTGAACTATATTGTGCGCCTTGCATAAAGCTAAAGCACTAAAAAAGGAGTAAAATGAGTAAAAAAAGAAATAATCCTGAAACCATTGCCATACATGGTGGTGATTACAGAAGTGACCCAGCAACTAATGCTGTTGCTGTGCCAATATATAGAACAACTTCATATCAATTTCAAAGTACTGAACATGCAGCAAATTTATTCGCATTAAAGGAATTTGGAAATATCTATACTAGGATTATGAATCCTACTAATGATGTTTTAGAAAAAAGAATTGCAGCATTGGAAGGTGGATTATCTTGTGTAACAGTTTCATCTGGACAGACGGCTTCAAGTTTTGCTGTTTTAAATGTCGCTCAATCAGGTGATAATATTGTTAGTTCCACAGATCTTTATGGAGGTACAGTTTCATTATTTACACATACATTGAGTAAACTTGGAATAGAAATAAGATATGCTGATCCAAGTGATCCTAAAAACTTTGAAAAGGCAATAGATAATAAGACCAGAGCTTTTTATGGTGAGACATTGCCTAACCCATATTTGAGAGTGTTCCCTATCAAAGAAGTTTCTGATATTGGAAGAAAATACAATATTCCACTAATAATGGATAATACTGCTGCGCCAGTGATATGCAAACCGATAGAACATGGAGCGGCTGTTGTTATACATTCATTAACAAAATATATTGGTGGACATGGAACTGCTGTTGCTGGAAGCATAGTAGATAGTGGTAACTTTGACTGGACTGCGGATCCTAAAAGACAACCTTTATTTAATGAGCCTGATGCAAGTTATGGAGGTGTAATTTGGGGAAAAGCTGTACCAGAATTAACTGGAGCTAATGTGCCTTTTGCAGTCAGAGCAAGAGTTTGTTTGCTTAGAGATTTAGGTTCAGCTTTAGCACCAGATAATGCTTTTGCAATAATTCAGGGACTTGAAACCGTAGCTTTAAGAATGAAACAACATTGCGAAAATGCTGGAAAAGTAGTTAATTTCTTAAAAAAACATAAAGAAGTTACTAAAGTTATATATTCAACAGAACATGAAAAGAAAATTGCTGATAGAGCTAAACAATATCTTAAAGGTGGAAATGGACCAATGGTTGGTATTGAACTTAAAGGTGGTATTGAAGCTGGGAAAAGATTTATTGAGTCTTTAAAGATGTTCTATCATGTAGCAAACATTGGTGATGCAAGAAGTTTAGCTATACACCCTGCTAGCACTACTCATAGTCAATTAAACGAAAAAGAGTTAGCAGCATCAGGTGTGACCCAGAGTTATGTTAGACTTTGTATAGGTATTGAGCACATTGATGATATTATTGATGATTTAGATCAAGCTTTGAATAAATCATCAAAAGGAAGTTTAAAAGCAGTTAGTTAAATTTTGTATTTAAATAAAAAAAATAAATACTTGAGCTAACCAAGAAAATTGAACTTATTTGGTGCATAGATGCAACATAAATCTGTGCACCATATAATACTGTGAAAATACCTAATATAATTTGAAGAATTATAAATATTCCCAAATAATTAATAGGTTTATATAAATCATACATCTTGTTCCTATAAATCTTGTAGAAAATTAAAATGTAAAAAATTCCTATTAAATAAGCTAAATTACGATGAATAAATTGTACTAAAGAAGGATCACTTAGAGCTGCAAATTCAAATAGATTATTGATATTATTATCATTAGGAAAATAAGTATCACCCATCAGTGGCCATGAATTATAGATTTTACCAGCATCCATACCGGAAACAAAAGCACCAATCGAAATTTGTAAAAAAACTAAAATTAAAAAGAATAGAGGAATGAATACGTTTAGTTTGTTTGTTATTTTTCTTGATATTCTAATTTTTAAATAATTCCAATAAATTAAAGATAAAATCAAAAAAGCCACAAATAAATGTAAGGACAATCTAAAGTGACTTACATCCACTCTATCAACTAGTCCACTACTAACCATATACCAGCCAATGAAACCTTGAAAACATATGAGAAAAAATATGAAATATAGATTAAATAATTTAGTGATCTTTATCTTAAAAGAAAAATAAATTAGTGGTATCAAATATCCAAGACCAATCAATCTTCCAAGAAATCTATGAGCCCATTCCCACCAAAAGATAACCTTAAATTCACTTAAAGTCATATTGTAGTTTTGTAATTTAAATTCAGGAATTTGTTTATAAAGATTGAAATAAACAATCCAATCATTCTGGTTAAGAGGTGGAAAAAATCCAGAAAATAATTCCCACTCTGTTATTGAGAGACCTGAGTCGGTAAGTCTTGTTAAGCCACCAACTATAATCATAAAAGATATAATCCAAAACATAACAATTAACCAAATTGATAGCTGATTATTTATTTCTGTATTTGTTGTGTACATGTGGGGATAAATATAATAATTTTCCTGTAATCCAAATATATAAATGTCGCCTTTAAAAAGAAAAAAACTTAATAAGATAAGATTAAAGCTAGATAAATTAGATAATTCACTAATTAAACTAATAA
>CACGXX010000037.1:0-4923 GCA_902577125.1 uncultured Pelagibacteraceae bacterium
TCACCTACTCTAATCAAGCAAAAATAAAGATTTTAAAAGTAAATAAAAAAATTATCAAAAAATATGGTGCTGTGAGCCATGAATGTTGCTATGCTATGGTTAATAATTTATCTAAAATTTCAAAAGCCAATATTAATGTTTCGATTACCGGTATTGCGGGACCAAAAGGTGGCACCAAAAATAAACCCGTTGGCTTAGTTTATATTGGAGTTAAAAAAGGAGCTAAAATCCAGATAAATAAATTTTTATTCAAAAGTAAAAAAAGATCCACAATACAAAAAGCTACAGTGAAAAAAGCCCTGAATCTACTTCTTAAGGCTGCTAAATAACTGCTCAGCCCTGTTTTGAAATGCATCAGCTATTTTCTCTAACCCAAATTGAAAAGATACAATCATTAATGAATTTAAAAATTTATTTTTGATTTCAAAATCAATATCAAAAGTTACCTCCGTAATTCCATTATCTTTATCAACAAAAATCCAATTGTTGGATAAATGATTTAAAGGTCCCTCTATATTCTTAACAAAAATTGAGTCTTTCTTTCTATCAAAAACTACATCACTTTTATAAGTGTCTTTAAACGGTCCTTTTCCTATTGTTAAATCGGCAATTATCTTTGTTAAATCACCTTCATTTTTATTTTCATATATTTTTGCACCAAAACAGAATGGAACAAATTCCGGATATTTTTCAATATCCAAAACTAAATCAATTAAATCTTTTTTTTTACATTCAATTAATCGCTTAACTGAAGCTTTTGGCATTAATGGTTTTTTAATCTATTTTGTTGAAGTTTAGCGAAGTCTTCATCTGCATGATATGAAGATCTTGTTAAAGGAGATGAGGAAACTAATAAAAAACCTTTTGCTTTTGCAATATCACCCAATTCTTTAAACTCCTCAGGTTTATAATATCTATCTAATGGAAAATGCTTTACAGATGGTTGTAAGTATTGTCCAATTGTTAAAAAATCTACATCAGCGGATTTTAAATCATCCATTACTTGTAAAATTTCATCTCTTGTTTCACCTAAACCAACCATTATTCCAGATTTAGTAAAAACCCTATTGTTCATTTTTTTTACATTTTTTAAAAGTTCAAGGGATGCAAAATATCGTGAGCCTGGTCTAACTTTTAAATAAAGACTAGGTACAGTTTCAATATTGTGATTAAAAACATCAGGATTAGCTTCTAATACTCTCTTATAAGCGTCACCTTTTCTTAAAAAATCGGGCGTTAAAACTTCAATAGTTGTATTTGGATTTATTTTTCTTGTTTGGTTTATAACCTCATAAAAATGATTTGAACCACCATCGTCTAAATCATCTCTATCAACTGATGTGATTACAACGTGTTTTAAATCTAATTTTTTAACAGCTTGAGATATTTTAATTGGTTCTAGATGATCTAATTTTTCTGGTTTGCCAGTTTTTACATCACAAAAAGCACATGCCCTTGTACATGTATCACCCATTATCATAAAAGTTGCATGTCTTTTACTCCAACACTCTGTTATATTTGGGCAATTTGCTTCCTGGCAAACTGTTACAAGATTATTTTTATTTACAATTGTTTTTGTTAAAAAAAATTCCTTACTATTATTAAGTTTAGATCTAATCCAATCAGGCTTTTTTTTAATTGGATTAATTGGATTTTTTACTTTTTCAGGGTGTCTTGGTTTAATTTTTTGTGTCATTTTTTTTTATAATATAAATTTTTTCATCTTTTTTACCAAATAAGAATCTTTCTCTAATTAAAGTTTCAATATAATCAAGATCTAGATTGTCACTTAATAATGAATTCTTAAAATCCAAGTCATTTATTTGATTTTTTAATGATGATTCCTTAATTTTTAAATCGTTTAAAATTTGTTTTTTTTCATAATATGAAATTAATCCTCTTTCACCCGACAAGAGATTAAAGAAAAAATATATGATCAGAAAAACTGATATAAGTAGAAAATAATTTTTTTTTAATCTTTGAAGCATTAATGAATCTTATTCATTCTGGCTTTTTTTCCAAGTTCTTCTTCTATTCGTAATAATTGATTATATTTAGCTACTCTTTCTGATCTTGCTAAAGATCCAGTTTTTATTTGATTAGAATTAGTACCCACTGCGAGGTCTGCAATAAATGTATCCTCACTATCTCCAGATCTATGAGAAATGATTGTTTGAAATCCAATAGTTTGTGCAAATCGAATTACATCTAAGGTTTCTGAAACTGTGCCGATTTGATTTAATTTAATTAAAATTGCGTTAGATGATAAATTTAAAAAACCTTTTTTGAGTCTCTCAAGATTAGTAACATAAAGATCGTCACCTACAATCTGAACTTTTTTAAGTGATTTCATTAATTTATTCCATGATATCCAATCATTTTCTGCAAATGGGTCTTCTATTGATTTAATCTTATATTTATCAATTATCTTTTTATATTCTTGAATAGATCTTTCTACAGAAATATAGCTTTTTGAATGAATAGAATATTTATTTCTTTTATATAATTCATTTGCTGCTACATCCAGACAAATTGAAACATCTTTACCGTTAACAAATCCTGATTTACTAATAGCTGAAACAATTAAATCTAAAGCCTGATTATTATTGCTAATCATTGGTGCAAATCCACCTTCATCCCCGACAGATGTGGAAAGTCCTTTATTCTTTATAATTTTACTCAAATTTTTAATCACTAAAAAACAAATCCTCATCGCATCAGTGAAATTTTTTGCACTGTCTGGCCTGATCATAAATTCTTGAATTCTCAAACCATTATTAGCATGTGCTCCACCATTAATTATATTCATAAGTGGGAAAGGCAATCTAAAATTATTTTTAATTAAAAAAGTTTTATATAATGGTTTTTTTCTAATTTTTGCTGAAAGTTTTTTTACAGCCATAGACACAGCTAATATAGAATTTGCCCCTAGTTTTGTTTTTTGTCTTGTGCCATCTAAATTAATCATTAAAGCATCTATCCTTTCTTGATTATGAATATTTTGTCCTTTAAGTTTTTTTGAAACCTTAGAATTAACTAAACTAATGGCATTAAGAACACTTTTTCCTAAATATTTTTTATTATTTTTATCTCTTTTTTCATAAGCTTCATAAGTTCCTGTTGATGCACCTGAGGGACAAATTGCTTTTGCACTTTTGTTTTTTGTAAAAACCTCAGCTTCGATTGTTGGATTACCTCTACTGTCAAAAACTTGTCTGGCTTTTACTTTTGTAATTTTACTCACTTATTTTTAATTAAACTATCTATATCACTTAATTGTTTTAATAGACTTTCTAATTTATCTAAAGGAACCATATTTGGACCATCAGAGGGAGCGTTATCAGGGTCTTGATGTGTTTCAATGAAAACTCCTGCTACCCCTACTGCAACAGCTGCTCTTGCTAAATGTTCTACAAACTCTCTCTGTCCCCCACTTTTTTCACCAAGACCACCTGGCTGTTGAACTGAATGGGTTGCATCAAAAATTACTGGGTAACCATTTTTTGCCATGATGGGTAATGCTCTCATATCTGAGACTAAAGTATTGTAACCAAAACTAGCACCTCTTTCAGTGACTAGAATATTTTTATTACCAGTGTCTGAAATTTTTTTTGTTACATTGACCATATCCCATGGCGCCAAGAATTGACCTTTTTTAACGTTAATGATTTTATTTGTTTTAGCTGCAGCTACTAACAGATCGGTTTGGCGACATAAAAAAGCAGGTATTTGTAAAACGTCTACATGTTTTGCAACAATTGAACATTGCTCGATATTATGTATGTCCGTTAAAATTGGGACATTTAGCTCTTTTTTTATTTTATCAAAAATTGGAAGGGAAGTATCTAATCCAGCTCCTCTTTTTCCTTTAAGACTTGTTCTATTAGCTTTATCAAACGAAGTTTTATAAATAAATCCTACTCCAAATTTCTTAGTAATATCTTGTATTTTACCTGCCATATCCATTGCGTGTTGCTCAGTCTCAAGCTGACATGGGCCTGCAATGATACATATTTTATTATCGTTAGAGATTTCTATTTTATTACAATTTACCTTTATATTACTCATTTATGGTTTTTTGATGCCTTAATGAATGAAGAGAATAAAGGATGAGGAGCCAAAGGTCTAGATTTAAATTCTGGATGAAATTGAACACCTATAAACCATGGATGATTTTTAAGCTCTATTATTTCTGGTAATTTATTATCTGGTGACATTCCTGAAAAAATTAATCCTTTGTTTTCAAATTCAGCTTTAAGGCTATTATTAACTTCATATCTATGTCTATGTCTTTCTCTTATATTTTTAGATTTATATATTTTATTTATGGCAGAATTATTTCTCAATTTAGCCTCATATAATCCTAATCTCATTGTTCCACCTAAATTTTTATCTGTGCCTTTAATAATTTTTCCATTTTTGTCCCATTCATTAATTAAACCAATGACTGGATAGCATTTTTTATCTAATTCACTTGACCCAGCATTTTTAATTTTTAGTTTATTTCGCGCAAATTCGACTATAGCCATTTGCATTCCAAAACAAATACCAAGAAATGGTATCTTTTTTTCTCTAGCATATCTAATTGCTGAAATCTTTCCCTCTGTTCCTCTTTTACCGAAACCCCCTGGTATCAATAATCCTGAAACATTTTTTAGTTTTGTTTTGATTTCACTATTTTTTAAGTTATCAGACTCTATTCTTATTAGATTTACTTTTACATTGTTTGCAATTCCACCATGAACTAAGGCTTCATCTAGAGATTTGTAAGCATCTTTTAAATTTACATATTTTCCAATTATCGCAATATTAACTGATTTTTTTGTATTTAAAACAATTTTGGTTATTTTTTTCCATGGATTTAGGTTGGCTCTTTTTTTTGGTTTAAGTTTAAAGAATTTTAAAACTTGTTTATCAAGTTTT
>CACGXX010000038.1:0-4457 GCA_902577125.1 uncultured Pelagibacteraceae bacterium
TTAATTAAGTTCTTTACAAACCTTATTTATGATTTTTAAAGAAAAATCCAGCTCACTTTTTTTAACGTTTAATGGAGGGAGTATACGAATGACATTTTCTGAGGCTCTTATTGTTAGTAATCTGTTTTCCATAAGTTTTCTTATGAAAGTCTTTTGATCATTATGAAGCTGAATTCCAATTAAGAAACCTCTTCCTCTTATGCTCTTAATCAGATGTGGATATGTTTCTTGAATATTCTTTAATTTAAATAAAAAATATTTTGATAGATTTTCAATATTTTTCAAAAATTTTTTATTAGAAACTATATCCATTACCGCATTACCAACAGCCATAGCTAAAGGATTTCCACCAAAAGTAGATCCATGGGTCCCAGGTATCATTCCCGAAGCAACTTTTTTATTCATTAAAACAGCCCCCAAGGGAAATCCTCCACCTATTCCCTTCGCAATTGGAACAATATCAGGCTTGATCTTAGACTTTTCGAATGAAAAAAAGGTGCCTGTTCTTGAAATTCCACACTGGACTTCATCTAAAATCAATAATATTTTTTTCTTATTACATAATTTTCTTAATTCTTTTAAACACCAATCTGGTATTACCTTGATGCCCCCCTCTCCCATGATAGGCTCTATCATTATAGCAGCTGTTTTTTTTGTAATTTTTTTTTTTAGAGATTTATGATCACCAAATTTAAAATGATCAAATCCTGCTATTTTTGGGCCAAATCCTTCTGTCATCTTTTTTGATCCACTAGCATAAATTGCCGCTAATGTTCTTCCATGAAATGAGTTTTTTACACACAAAATTCTGTTTTTATTTGGTTTTCCAATAGAATAAAAATATCTTCTAGCTACTTTTATTGCTGCCTCAGTAGCCTCCGCTCCACTATTTTGAAACATCACAAAATCTGCAAAAGTTTTTTGGCATATTTTTTTAGCTAATTGTTCTCCCTCAGGAATTTGAAAAGCATTTGAAACATGCCAAAGTTTTTTTGATTGATTGTTTATTGTTTTTACTAATTTTGGATGTGCGTGTCCTAAAGAGTTAACTGCTATACCTTGAACAAAATCTAAATATTTTTTATTATCTTTTGAGTATAAGAAACTTCCCCTTCCATACTTAAAAGAAATTTTTTTTCTATTATAATTTTTTGCTAAATAGGTCATAAAATTTATTTTTATACTTCTATATTTAAAGATTATATTGATACAAGTATGGATTGAAATTTTTTTAATTTTTTTTGTGAATAACTACAAATATCATCTTGTTATTATCTCATTAAAACCTCTATATAGTGTTATAATAATTTAAAAACACATTATATAGTTTTAGTATGAGCTGGACAGAGGAAAAAGTTAAAAAATTAAAAGAACTTTGGGGTAAAGGGAATACTGCTAGTCAAATTGCTGAAATAATAGGTGGTATAAGTCGGAATGCAGTCATTGGAAAAGCTCATAGACTAAATCTTTCAGCAAAAATTAAGACAAGGTCAACAAATGCAAATCAGTATCCAAAATCATATCAAGAAAATAACAAAATTAAATCTGGCAAAGGCAGAAGAAGTAAATTTAAATCATTGATAATTGAAAAAGATTTTGAGCCAGAAAATCCAAAACAATTAGAGGAACTGGATGATAACTCTTGTAAATGGCCAATAGGTCATCCCAATGAAAAATCTTTTTATTTTTGCGGCAGAACATCTTTAAAGGATTTTTCTTATTGTAAGCTTCATTTGTTATATGCTTACCAGCCAAAAGGGAAAAAAGAGGACACAAATGGTAAAGAAGAAATTCAAGATTATATTGAAAAAAAAATCCAAACTGGTTAGTTAGATTTTAACTTTTTTTATTTATATCTTTAAAATTATATTTTTCGGTGGAAAATTCTCCGCCATCTCGCCACATATAACAATATTTTTTCACCTCATCTTTAAAATAAAGTTTACTTGGTAAACCAATATTTGAATTGGTTTTGTATTTTCCTGAAGGGACATTATCATATTTTAATAACCTTAATTGATCTTCGGTAAGCAAAGGTTTTGGAAGTAATTGAAAAAATTTTGCAGATAATTTAGCAATAGCTAATGGAAAAGGAAGTAGTAATCTTTTTTTGTTTATCAAATTTAATAAAATTTCTAAAATCTCTTTAAATGTTAATGTCTCTGGACCAATACATTCTATAATTTGTGTATCAGACCCATTTGAAATTATATGATAAATAATATCAGTTAAATCTGAGCAATGTATTGGCATAAATTTAGTTTTGCCTGAGTAGTAAAGTGGAAAAATTGGAAGCCTATTTAATAACGTCATAAACTGAGTGCTAAAATTATCAGAACTTGAAAAAACTATAGATGGTCGTAAAATTGTGCTTCTGGGAAAATTATCCAAAATATTTTTTTCACCTTCAAGTTTTGAAATCGCATATTTAGAGTCTATCGCTTCATTTATTCCAAGCGCTGAGACATGAACAAAATGTTCTAAATCATATTTTCTACAAAGTTTAGCTATTAGAGTTGGAAAAATTGTGTGAATATTTTTAAATGTGTTTCCTCTTCCTTTCTCATATAAAATTCCTATTAAGTTAATACAATAGTCTGCCTCAACAAATAATTTTTCAATCTTGCTCTCTTCAAAAATATTTGCCTCTACTATATTAATATAACCAGCGTTAGCTTGTGTTTTTATTTTTAATCCTCTTTGATGGATATTTCTTGTTACTACAGTTACCCTAAGGTTATTTTTAGTAAGTTTTCTAATTAAGAAACTTCCAATTTGACCACTTCCACCAAAGATTAGACAATTTTTTGCTTTCATATATATATGTTAATAAAAAATATGGATATTAAACTTCACAAAAATGATTTACCAGATGATTTAGATTTAGGCAATTTAATAGCTGTAGATGGTGAATTTATGGGGCTGAATATTAGACGTGATCCATTGTGTCTTATCCAGATCTCCACTGGCAATTCTGATGCACATATAATTCAGCTTGATAGACAAAATTACGATGCCCCAAATTTAATCAATGTCCTTCATAATGATAAAATTACAAAAATTTTTCATTATGGAAGAGCAGATTTGGCTTTTATTAAGTATTATCTTAAAACTGAAACTAATAATATACTTGATACAAAAATTGCCTCAAAACTATCGAGATCTTACTCTGATAACCATTCTCTTAAGACACTTATAAAAGAATTTATTAATGTGGATATAAGTAAACAATTTCAAAGCTCTGATTTTGGAGGAGAACTTACTCCTGCGCAATTGAAATATTGTGCAAACGATGTAATTTATCTCCACAAAATTCATGAGGAATTAAATAAAATTCTTTTACGTGAAAATAGGTTTGAATTGTATAAAGATTGTCTTAAATTTCTAAAAACAAGAGTCGAATTAGACCTTGCTTTATTTAAAGATGATATATGGGCTCATTAAATAAAAAAATCAATTTTAAGAAAATTGCAAAAGAAGTAATTGATTTAGAAATAAAAGCTTTACAAAAGTTAAAAAAAACTTTGAATAAAAATTTTGATAGAGCTGTAAATGCGATTGTCAATTGTCAATCGAAAATAATTTTATGTGGAGTTGGAAAAAGTGGAATTATTGCTAATAAGATTTCGGCAACTCTTTCTTCCATTGGAACACCCTCTTTTTCTCTCTCAGCAAATGATTGTTCACACGGTAATATGGGAAGTATTACTAGAAAAGATGTTTTAATTTTAATTAGTTACTCTGGAAACTCTTTAGAATTAAAGAATATAATAAATTATGCTAATAGAAACAAAGTTTTATTAATTGGTATTACATCGAAAAAAAACTCAGATCTTTATAAAAATAGTGATATTGGTTTAATAACGCCAGAGGTCAAAGAAGCAGGCTTAGATATGATACCAACTTCTAGCACAATAAATCAGTTAAGTATAGGTGATGCTTTAGCTATTTCAACTTTAAAAAAAAAGAAAATCAATAACTTAGATTTCAAAAAATTTCATCCTTCCGGAAGCCTCGGGGAAAAATTAAAAACTGCCGAAGATTTAATGTTAACAAGAGAAAAAATACCTTTTATAGATGAGAATAAATCAATGACTGAAGCATTAAAGATCATGACAAAAAAAAAATTAGGTACACTAATTGTTAGAAATAAGAGAAAATATACCACAGGAATAGTTACTGATGGTCAAATAAGAAGATTTAATCTAAAAAATATAAATCTGAATTCTTTGAAAGTAAAAAATGTTATGACTAAAAACCCAATAAAAATTGATAAGAATATATTAGCTACAAAAGCACTTGCAATAATGAATGAAAAAAAAATTACAAGTCTTTGCGTTTATGAAAAAAAGAAAAAATTTTTTACAATAGGAATTTTGCATATTCATAATATTTTAAATAAAAAAATTTACTAATATAAATGGATATAAAAAAATTAATTCAATATGGTCTTTTAC
>CACGXX010000039.1:0-4228 GCA_902577125.1 uncultured Pelagibacteraceae bacterium
ATTTTTTTACCTTTTATATTTTTTAATAAAGATTGTCGGACTATTTCTACTTCTGGTAATTCTGGCATTTACTATTATATTAAATGAATAATTAATTAAAAATGCAACAACATCTTCAAAATAAAAAAAGGCTTAGTTCAGGGTGTATTTGATAAAGTTTTTGATAGATATGATTTAATGAATGATTTTATGTCATTTGGAATACATAGACTGTGGAAAAAAAAACTTAATCAATATGATAGGACCATCGAAAAAATAAAAGCTTGATTGATGTTGCTTGTGGCACTGGGGATATAGGTAAACTTTATTTAGATAACACAGATATTAACAATCATATTACTTGTATAGATCCAAATAAAGGAATGGTGGCTAAAGGAAAAGAGAAGCTTAAAAATTATAATAATGTAAAATGGATAATATCCAGTGCAGAAAAACTTCCTGTTAAAAGTAATTCGTTTGATTTTTATACTATTAGTTTTGGATTAAGAAATACAAAGGATTTGGATAAATCTCTATCAGAGGCATATAGAGTTTTAAAAAAAGGTGGAAGATTTTTTTTGTTTAGAATTTTCCAAAATACAGAATAGTAACTTAGAATTTATCTATAATAAATATTCTAAATTAATTCCTTTAATTGGTAAATACGTTGTTGGACAAAGAGAACCCTATGATTATCTAATCGAAAGTATCGATAATTTTGTCAATCAAGAAGAGCTTTTAGAATATATGAAAACGAATAAATTTCAAAAATGTAATTACAGGAACTTCTCAAATGGAATAATATCTATACATAGTGGTTGGAAAGTTTAATGATAAAAAAATTTATTACTTTATTTAAACTTGGAAGAAAAATAGCTAGTTCAGATATATTAGAGATAATCTCAAAATTTCAAAAGCCACCACTAGCAATCACATTACTATTTAAATTTTTAGCAATATCTTTTTCACCTAAAAAAAAAGGTTCAATTAAAAGTGAGGGTGAGCGCTTATCGGATTCCTTAGAGTCTATGGGTACAACCTTTATAAAACTTGGACAATTCTTAGCTACGCGGCCAGATATAATAGGGGAGAGTCTCTCAAAACAACTAGAAAATCTTCAAGATAAGTTGCCACCATTTCCGCTAATACAAGCTCAAGAAATCATAAAAAATGATTTAGGACAGGAAACATATAACTCAATTATAAATTTAAGTGAGCCAGTTGCAGCAGCTTCAATAGCTCAAGTTCATAAAGCTCAAATCAACGACAATGGAACTATCAAGGATGTTGCTATAAAAATTTTACGTCCAAACATAAAGAAAATTTTTAATGATGAGATTGATGCAATTATGCTTTTTGCTTTTTTAGTGGAGTCGTTTATTAAAAAGACAAAAAGATTAAAATTGGTTGAAGTAGTTTTTTTACTTAAAGAAATAACAAATTTAGAAATGGATTTAAGATTTGAAGCAGCTGCAGCCAATGAATACGCAGAAAATACTAAAAATGATGTTGGGTTTAGAGTTCCAGAAATTTATTGGAATTTTACAAGTGAAAATGTAATGACATTAGATTGGGTCGATGGAATTTCTATTAGGGAAACTGAGGAGCTAAAAAAAAGAAATTTAAATACTGAAAAAATCGCAAACGACATTATTCAAAATTTTCTAAGACATGCAGTGAGAGATGGATTTTTTCACGCTGATATGCATCAAGGAAATATATTTATAGATAATAATGGTCATATAGTTCCAATTGATTTCGGAATAATGGGTAGACTTGATAAAATGAGTAAAAGATTTTTGGCAGAAATATTATTTGGTTTTATTCAAAGAGATTATCGTAAAGTAGCAGAAGTGCATTTAGTTGCTGGACTGGTTCCTAAAGAGGTTCCAATAGATGACCTTGCTCAAGCCCTAAGATCAATTGGTGAACCAATTTTTGGTCAAACAGTGAAAGATATTTCTGGTGGAAAATTATTAAAACAATTATTTGATGTTACAGAGAAATTTAACATGCAAACACAACCTCAGCTTCTGATGCTTCAAAAAACAATGGTTGTTGTGGAGGGGGTAGCCAGAAAATTAAATCCAAATACAAACATTTGGACTACATCTAAACCTGTTCTAGAGAATTGGTTAAGAGAAACAAAAGATCCTATGACCACAATAAATGAAACAATTCAAAGTACATCTGAAGTGATTAAAAGATTACCAGAATTCCCAGAAATAATGGATAAAGCTAATCAAGCTCTAACATATTTAGCTAGTGGTCAAATTCCACAAAATTCAAACTCTTATACCGCTTTGAATACAAAAAAATCAGAAATGACTGCTTTTAGAAATCAATCTATTATTGGCTTTTTAGTCCTTGTAATTTTTGGTCTATTGGTATTTTAATTCACTCCATGGGTAACTTGAATAATAAAAAAATCTTATTAATAATTTGTGGAGGTATAGCTGCATATAAAAGCCTTGAATTAATCAGACTTCTAAAAAAGGATGGTGTAATTATAAAAACAATTCTTACTAAAAGTGGTGCTGAATTTGTTACACCTCTTTCAATTACTTCATTATCTCAATCTAAAGTTTATCAGGATCTTTTTAGTATAGAAAATGAGGCAGAAATGGATCATATTAGTCTTTCAAGATGGGCAGATCTCATTTTAATTGCCCCTGCAACAGCTAATACAATATCTAAACTTGCTAGCGGAAGTTCAGATGATTTAGCTTCAACTGTTGCTCTTGCGTCAAACAAAAAAATTTTTATTGCTCCTGCAATGAATGTAAGAATGTGGGAACATCAATCTACTAAACAAAATATAACAAAACTAAAAACCTATAACTATGAATTAATTGGCCCTGAAATTGGAGATATGGCATGTGGAGAATACGGTGAGGGTAAAATGTCCGAACCAAAAGAGATAATTGATAAACTTAAAATTTATTTCAAAAATTTAAAACAAAAAAATAAATTAAAGGCAATCGTGACCGCAGGACCAACCAAAGAGTACATTGATCCAGTAAGATATATATCTAATAAATCCAGTGGTAAGCAAGGCTACGAAATTGCGAAATCATTATCAAAAAAAGGTTTTGAAACAACTTTAATTTCAGGACCAACAAACTTAGATATAAATAATGATATCAATTTGATCAAAGTTGAAACTGCTGAAGAAATGTTTCAATCGACACTTAAAAGTTTACCAGCCGAAGTTGCAATATTTTCAGCAGCAGTGTGTGATTATAAAGTGAAAGAAATTTCTAAAACAAAAATAAAGAAACAAGATAAAATTAGTTTAGATTTGGAAAAAAATGTCGATATTCTTGATTATGTCTCTAATCATAACTCCTTAAGACCAAAACTTGTAGTAGGCTTTGCAGCTGAAACGAATGATTTAGAAAACTATGCTAATAAAAAACTAAGTGAAAAAAATTGTGACTGGATAGTTGCAAATGATGTATCAAATAAATCAATTGGTTTTGAATCAGATTTTAATGAAGTATCAATTCTTTATAAAAATAAAAAAATAGAAAGACTTAAGTATAAATCTAAATCAGAAATTTCAGATGAATTAGTTGAAAAAATCATTGATCATTTAAACTAATGATTAAAGTTTTAGTAAAAAAATTAAAACCTTCTGTAAAATTACCATCATACAAAACTGATGGTGCATCTGGCATGGATCTAATGGCATATATAGATAAATCAATTGAATTAAAGCCAGGTGAATCATGCCTAGTACCAACTGGATTATCAGTTGCATTTCCTAAAGAATATGAAATTCAAATAAGACCAAGGTCAGGATTAGCGGCAAAAAGCAATATTAGTGTTTTAAATACACCTGGTACAATTGATAGTGATTATAGAGGAGAAATAAAAGTTATTTTATTTAATCATGGTAACAAAAGTTTTAAGATCAATAACAACGATAGAATTGCTCAAATGATTTTAACTCCAGTTATAAAAATGGATCTAGAAGAAACAAATGAACTTCCAGATTCAATTAGAGGAGCAGGTGGTTTTGGTTCAACTGGTAAATGAGAGAAAGTCTTAACAAATCTCAAATTGAAAGATTCTCAAGACAATTAGTTTTAAAGAATATAGGTGCGAAAGGTCAAAAAAAAATTTTATCCTCTAAAATTTTAATCGTTGGTGTTGGAGGATTAGGTTGTCCTGCTGCAGAAAATCTAGTAAGAGCTGGTATTGGAACAATTGGTCTTGTTGATAATGATATCATAAATCTTTCTAA
>CACGXX010000040.1:0-3998 GCA_902577125.1 uncultured Pelagibacteraceae bacterium
AGAAATAGTATCTATACTTGGACCTAACGGAGCTGGAAAATCAACTGCGATGAAAGCAATGTTAGGTTTACTAAATCTAAAATCAGGCTCTGTAATTATTAATGGTAAGGACATCTCAAAACTTTCTCCACAAGATAGAGTGAAAGAGGGAATTTCCTTTGTACCTCAAACAAAAAATGTATTTGCAGGAATGACAGTTGAGGAAAATTTAGAAATGGGTGCTTTTTTAATCAATCAAGACTACACAAAAGTAATCGATGAAATTTACAATTTATTTCCAATTTTGACAGAAAAAAGAAAACAATTTGTGGGAGAATTGTCAGGTGGTCAAAGACAACAGGTTGCGTTAGGGAGGGCTCTGATGATCAAACCATCTGTGCTCATGTTAGATGAACCAACTGCTGGAGTTTCTCCAATAGTGATGGATGAACTTTTTGATCATATTATTAAAGTAAAAAAAACAAACGTTGCAATCTTGATGGTTGAACAGAATGCTAAACAAGCTCTAAATATTTCTGATAGAGGATATGTATTAGTCACTGGTGAAAATCGTTATTCAGGAACCGGAAAAGAATTACTCAACGATCCAAGAGTAAGAAGCTCTTTTTTAGGTGGTTAAATGGATTTTCTAAACGCGTTAATTCTTTTATTAAATTATATTTTTGTTCCTGCACTTGCCTATGGATCTCAATTAGCTATTGGAGCTATATTTGTTACTTTAATATATGGAATACTCCGTTTTGCAAATTTTGCAACTGGAGACATGATGTCATTTGGCACAATGGTTGCCATACTTTTTACGTGGTACTTCCAGTCACTTGGTTTATCCCTCGGGTTTTTACCCACTGCACTTTTAGCAATACCTTTTGCAATTCTTTTTATGGGTTTATACATGCTAATTATTGATAAGTTTGTATTTAAATATTACAGACTAAATAAAAGTCCTCCAGTTCAATTAGCAATGGTAAGTATAGGTGTAATGTTTGTTACTCAGGCAGTAGTAAGAATTATAATTGGGCCATCGGATAGAAGATTTTTTGATGGTGAGAAATTTTTGATTAAAGCTAATGAGTTTAAGGAAATGACAGGTTTAAATGAGGGACTTGCTATAAAGTCAACTCAAGTCATTACAATTGTTGTCACATTAATTTTAGTTTCAACTTTATTTTGGTTTTTAAATAAAACAAAAACTGGAAAAAGTATGAGAGCTTATTCTGATAATGAAGATTTAGCATTACTTTCTGGAATAGATCCAAAAAAAATTGTGATAATAACTTGGATGATTGCTGCAATTTTAGCGACAATAGGTGGAGTTTTATATGGTTTAGATAAAAGTTTTAAACCATTTACTTATTTCAATAATATGCTCCCAATATTTGCTGCTGCTATAGTTGGGGGAATTGGTAATCCTTTTGGGGCTTTCCTTGGAGGTTACGTAATTGCCTTTTCAGAAATACTGTTGACTTATGCATATAAGAAATTCTTTATGTATGTTTTACCAGAAAGTATAGAACCTGATGGCTTAGTTCAGTTACTATCAACTGATTACAAATTTGCAGTATCTTTTTCAATATTGGTAATTGTATTGCTCTATCGTCCATCAGGAATATTTAAAGGAAAGATATTGTGAGAAAAAATTTAAACATAATCGCAGCTTACAGTATTATGATGGGATTAATTATCCTTGTGGGTATATTTCAATCTTGGAATATTGCTTTATCCATCTTTAATTTATGCTTGATTTCAGCTGTCATGACGATGGGCGCTAATATTCAATGGGGTTATGCAGGTTTAATTAATTTTGGAATAATGGGCTTTACAGCATTAGGTGGTCTAGCTGCAGTTTTAATTTCTGTAAATCCAGTTCAAGAGGCTTGGAGTGCAGGGGGTACCAATATTCTATTAAGTCTATTTCTTATTATTGGAATTGTTTTAGCTGTTAGATTTGTTCTTAAAAAATATCAGAAATCTAAAATTAGAAATTATATAATCGCTGCAATTATCACTTCAGGAATAATTATTATACGACTTGTTTCTGAACCTGGTATTGAGGCAATTGAGGAAGTAAATCCAGCAAGAACTGGATTTCTAGGTGGGCTAGGGCTTCCAATAATTTTTTCTTGGATTGTGGGTGCTTTCTTTGCTGGGGGATTAGCTTTTGTCATTGGTAAGGTAGCATTAGGTTTAAGAGCTGATTATTTGGCAATCGCAACATTGCTAATATCAGAAATAGTAATAGCAATTATAAAACATGAAGATTGGCTAACTAGAGGTGTTAAAAATGTGATTGGTTTAAAACGTCCTGCTCCATATGAAGTTAATTTACAAGAAACAGACTGGTTTATAAATTTAGTAGAAAAATTTAACTCAGGAAAATTAGCTTTGATTTCTGATCTGTCAGAAAGACAAGCGACACTTAATCAATTTGTAATAGAAGGGTCATCAGTATTTGTAAAACTTTGCTATTCAGGTTTATTTTTAGTTGTTGTGATTATTCTTTTAATCTTAACTCAAAAAGCTCTTTACTCTCCTTGGGGAAGAATGATGAGAGCTATCAGAGATAATGAAGAAGCTGCTAATGCAATGGGAAAAAATGTAGTCAAACAACATTTGTTAATTTTTGTTTTAGGATCAGCTATTGTGGGTATTGCGGGAGCTATGCTTGTAACCCAAGATGGATTATTTACACCAGGAAGCTATAGACCTTTAAGATATACTTTTTTGATTTGGGTAATGGTTATTGTTGGTGGAAGTGGGAATAATTTTGGAGCAATTCTTGGAGGTTTTGTAGTTTGGTTCTTATGGATTGAGGCAGCACCAATCGGATTGTATCTAGTCAATTTAACAACAGCAGGTTTAGAGGATACTCACTTTTTGAAAGTTCATTTAATTGAAAGTGTTCCTTATTTCAGGTTTTTAATGATGGGAATAGGTTTATTATTAATTATGAGGTATAGACCAAAAGGTATACTTCCTGAAAAAATAGAAATAAAATAAGAATATGAAATATATTATTACAGGTGCAGCAATAGCTTGGGCATTATATATGGCAGACAAATATTTATTTTTTTAAAGTCCAGCCATTCTTTATTAATGCTTTAATTAAATTTTCTTTCATTTCGTCTCTAGAGGTATTTTTATCACCTATTTTTTCAAAGAATATAGGCTCTAAACCTTTATCCTTTTTTGATTTAAAGTAGTTTTTAATTGATTGTATTTTTAGTTTCATTTTTCTCCTTTAGCGTTGTGTTTAAAGTCCCAGCAAGTAGAGTTATTTTCTAAATCAGGACATCCTATTAATAACAAATTATTTTAATATTTTGAACCTTTTTTTAAATTTTCTTCAGCCCAAAGTGGTTGTAGATTGGAAAAATGAAAGCATTTTTTTTGTTCTTCGGGATTTGAAAGGTTAAAACTTGAGATAGGTTTTATATGATCGATATGCCATTTGTTCATATTATTCCAATTCATACCTTTTTTAAATTTCTTATCAAAATGTGATATTAATTCTTTTATTGTACACCCTAATAAAATGAGAGTTGAATTTGTTTTTTTTGCCTTCTTTTTTCTCAAGATACCCCTAACTCTACCTCTTAACAATTGAGACAATCTAAATTGAGGACTTAAGACTCTTTTAATTTTATTGTGTTTATTGCGATATTTTTTATATTTTTCAGATTTAAAATAATCTCTTAAGTATTCTTTCCTTTTTTCATTTTGAGCATAATATTTTTTTGATTTATCTCTAAAAAAAAATATTTCCCTTTTTTTTCCTCCATTTTTTTGCAGATTTTCTTTGAGACTCTTTTATTTTATCTTTATTTTTTTCTAACCAAATTTTATATTTCGCAGTTTTAAAATAATCCTGCATATATTTTTTTCTTTTTTCATTATTTTTAGACTTCCATTTGAGAAATGCTTTTCTTAAACTTTTTTTTCTTGATGCTATTCTTTCTGTTTCTGAATTAAATTTTTTTGGTCTCCCTGCCATAATTCTA
>CACGXX010000041.1:0-3928 GCA_902577125.1 uncultured Pelagibacteraceae bacterium
TCTAATAATCAAAATTATTATCAAAGTTATCAAAATCACAAGAACAACTAATGCAAAAAATATTTGATGTAGTCCAAAAAAAACAATACTCCAAGTTGCATTAAAAACTACATGTATAAAATAAATGTAAATTGTATTTACATCTCTTTTTTTACTATGCCAAAAAAACCAAATAGCTAATGTCATCATTATGTAAAGTGTTGTCCAAACAGGTGCAAATATCCAATCTGGTGGATTATAATTCGATTTCATAAGACTAGAATACCAGGGCTCTTTGAAGCTAATTGAGACTAAACCTCCAGTAAATGATGCAGAAAAAGTGACAATTAAAAAAAGAATTAATGAATAAAATTTATTTTTTAGCATATTAGTATTATACATCTTTATAATATGAATAAAAAAACTATTTGGATCACAGGTGGTAGCACAGGAATTGGTAAAGCTTTAGCAATAAAATTTGCCAAAGAAGGTTGGAATGTTGCAATATCTGCAAGACGTGAAAATTTACTAAAAGAAACTTGTGGAGAACATGAAAATATAAGTTCTTTTCCGTTAGATGTAACTGATAAGAATAAATGTAAAGAAGTTTTTCAAAATATAGTAGATACTTTTCAGAGTGTAGATATTTGTTTTTTCTCAACTGGTACATGGGATCCCAAGAAAGAAAAAGATATTGATGTTGAGCAAATTGAAAATGTATTTAAAGTAAATTTTTTTGGAACATTAAATAGTATCAAAGCTGTAGAGAAATATTTTAAAGATAGAAAAAGTGGGACAATAACTATAGTCTCCTCTATTGCTGGTTACCGAGGATTACCTAATTCAACTGGATATGGGCCATCGAAATCAGCTTTAAATAATTTAGCTGAAAGTTTATATTTTGATTTTGGTAGATCGAATGTTCGGGTGTGTCTTGTTTCACCAGGTTTTATTAAAACACCGATGACTGACAAAAATGATTTTAAAATGCCTTTCTTAAAAACTTCTGAATATGCTGCAGAAAAAATTTATGATGGTTTAGTAAACAAAAATTCTTTTGAAATTCATTTTCCAAAATCTTTAACAACAATATTGAAAATATTAAGTTTCTTACCAAACAAAATTTATTTTGGCTTAATTGGTAAACTTACAAAATATCAAAAAAAAAATTAATCTTTTACAAAAACAACAGTTAATTCAGCGACTTTGAAACCAAACTTAGTCATTGTAGCCCTGTTAATTGCTACACGTTCATCTTGTTTAAAAATCCAATCATCAAAAGTAATTTTAATTTCTTTACCTTTGACTGGGACTAACAAAACATATTCAAATTTAAAAGCTGGACCATAAGAATATCCTTTAGCTTTACCAACAACATCTCCTGCCGTACCCTCATAATTATTTTCATCAATTTTAGTGATCTGCCATTGTCTAGTTTGAATTTCTCCATCATCCCAGTTAAATTTTTCGTCGAGTATCAGTTGTTTACCATCCCATTTTCCATTTAAATCTGCAGAAAATTGTCTTGTGACTTTTCCAGATCTATTTTGAAGCACGCCCCAAGCTTTTACATTGCCGGACAAATAATTTTCAATAATCAATCTAGGTTCTTTATTTTTAAAATCTTCTGGTTTCATAGCGCTATTTTTTGAGCAGTTTGTAATTAAGAAAAGAAAAATTATCAATAAAATTGATTTGCTATTTTTAAGTTTAATCATTCGTTTCCTTTAAAGATCATTTATTTTGAAGTGAAAATTGAATTAAATCTATATTTTTCGATTTAAATCCTGCCTCACAATAAGAAAGGTAAAATTCCCACATTCTTTTAAAAGTTAAATCAAATCCTTGTTTCTTAATTAAATCCCACTTCTTATTAAATTCATTTCTCCATATTGCTAATGTATCAGAATAATGATCTGCATAAGAGTCATATGATTTGATAGCTAGACCATTTTCTGAGACATATTTATTAATAATATTTTTACTTGGTAAAAAACCTCCAGGAAAAATATATTTTTGGATAAAGTCTGTCTTGTTTTTATATCGGTCAAACATATTATCATCTATTGTAATAGCCTGAATGGCAGCTCTTCCATCATCTGATAGATTGTCTTTAATAGTTTTAAAATAACTTTCTAGGTAATTTTGTCCAACAGCTTCTATCATTTCTATTGACGCTATTGAATTATATTTATTTTTTAAATCTCTATAATCTTTAATTTCAATATTTACTTTTTCGTTTAAGCCACATTCGTGAATTCTTTTTTTTGCATATTCAAATTGTTTTTTTGATATAGTAATACAATCTAATTTAACATCATATTTTTTTCCTAAATATTCAGCAAAACCACCCCAACCACATCCGATTTCTAAAATTTTGTCACCGTTATTTGGTTTTATTAAATCTATTAATTTTTGATATTTATTATTTTGTGCATTAGACAAATCTTTATTTCTCTCATCAAATATTGCACTTGAATATGTTAAGGTTTTATCAAGCCATAGTGCAAAAAACTCATTGCCTAAGTCGTAATGTTTTGAAATATTATCTTTACTTCGACCTCTTGTGTTTTTAATAAATATATTTTTTACGTAATTAACTATTGGAAAATCTAATAGACCTGAAAATTTATAGATTATTTTAATATTTCTTGCAGTGATTTCTATCAAATTTGAAAGATTATCAGTTTCAAATTCATCCCTCATATAAGATTCTGCAAAACCAACACTTCCTCCTTTTATTAAGTTAAAAGTAAAATTTGGTTTTTTTATTTTTAGAACTGATTTTAAAGGACTATTAGGGTTTCCAAATTTTAATAATTCACCATTATATTTTGTGATCTCTAAATACCCGTGCTTAATATCTTTTAAAATTTTGAAGACGATTTGATCTGAAAAGTTATATAATCCCATTAATTTTCAAAAGTAATATTATTTTTAATTTTAAGTTTTTTCTTTACAAATTTTATTCCTTTAAGCCATAATTTAAAGGCTTCAAAATGTATCGCCGATATAATTTTAAATGTCATTAAAGGATGTTTTATATATGATTTAAGTAACTCTATGGTTGTAAAATCTACCCTTTTTCCTTCTTGTGATGCAAATAAGATTTTTTCATTTTGCTGATATTGATCAATTATGACTGAAATCTTTTCAGAGGGTTTTAAGATTCTAAAAAAATAATTACAATTCATTTCAATAAACGGAGACACATGAAATTTTTTGAAACAGTTGTGTTGTAACATGTTATTTTTCTCTACTCTAAAAATATAAGTATGTTGTTCTCCAAAAGTATTTTTTACCTCATATAATATTGAAATTAAATTTTCATTATGATCATAAACAAAGAAAACACTAAGAGGATTAAACACATAACCAAAAATTCTTGGATAGCACAAAAGCTTTATTCTTATATCTTTTGAAAAGATATTATTTTCCTCTAAATTTTTTTTCACCCATTCAGTCAAAGATGAGCCATCTCTTTGACCATGATCTTTGTCAAAAAAACTAATTAGATTAAACCGATTATATGAGAAAAAACTTATATTTTTATTCAGATTATTTAGATCAGATAAATCAATTAATAATGAAAATACACTGTACTTAAAATAATGTTTTTTTGGTTTAAATCTTTTGTGTATTACCGTTCCATTATAGATTGAGCTAGTCATCAAGGTTTTTTAGCATTTCAATTGATGATTTTATTCCATCTTCATGAAAACCGTAACCAAAATAACTACCACAAAAAAGAATATTTCTTTTATTTTGCAAATTTTTAAGCTTACTTTGATAATCTAAAGCAGATTGATCAAAATACGGGTGAGTGAATTTAACTTTTTTCAAAATTTTTGTTTCATCAATATTGAGGTATGGATTTAGTGTAAGAAATATATTTTTCTCACATTCTAAATTTTGAAGTAAATTTAACCAATAAGTGATTGAATTTTTT
>CACGXX010000042.1:0-3910 GCA_902577125.1 uncultured Pelagibacteraceae bacterium
GTTTACTCAAATTCAAGTGAATTCAATAACACAAATTCAGCTTCATCAAGTATTGACAGTAACTCTGAAGATGTACTTACAAGACACTTGTTGAAATTATCTGAAATTGAAAATCAATTCCAGGAACTTACTAATAAATTTGAAGAAATAAATTTCAAGCTAGATAAGTTATCGAATAGGCTTACTAAAGTTCAATCAGATAATCAACTTAGATTTCAAGATTTAGAAACTGCTCTATCAAATGGTGAAACTATAAATTTGACCTCAAAAAAAAGTTTAGAACAAGATACAGAAATTTTACCAGGCTCATCTCAACCACAAGACTTAGGGTCAATATCTTATAAAGATAATTCTACGTTAGATACCACTCAAAAAATACAATCAGTTGAAACGACTGCCACAATTCTTACTGAGACATTTCAAGCAGAGGAAAAAATTTTACCAGATGTCTCAGCACCTGAGCAATATGAATTTGCAACAAGTTTTTTAAAAGTTGGAGATTACCCAACTGCTGAAAGGGCATTTAGAGAATTTGTAATTTCAAATCCTGATCATAAATTGGCAGGTAACGCACAATATTGGTATGCTGAAACATTTAGAATAAGACAACTATATACTGATGCTGCTTCAGCTTATTTAGAAGGTTATCAAAAATATCCAAAAGGAGAAAAAGCTCCTATTAATTTATTAAAGCTAGGTGTATCAATGATACAGATTGGAGAAAAAGATCAAGGCTGTAAAATGATAAGTGGTGTTGAAAAACAATACCCAGACGCAAATCAGTCTGTTATTCAAAAAGCAAAGTATGAGTCTCAAAAATTTGAGTGTAAGAAAAAAGATTCCTAAAATCTATAAATCAAAAATTTTAAATCATAAAGTAAATAAAATTTTTAAAAAATTTGGAGAGTCATTCAAAATAGACACTAATTTTATAGTTGCAGTGTCTGGGGGGGCAGATAGTTTGGCTTTAGCTTTTTTAACAAAAGTATATGCTTTAAAAAAAAACTTAAATCCAAGGTATTTTATTGTAGATCATAAGCTTAGAAAAGAGTCTACTTATGAGGCTTATAAAGTAAAAAAAATTCTTAAATCTTTAAAAATCAATTCTCAAGTTCTTACTTGGAAGGGAAAAAAACCTGTGAGCAATATTCAATCCTTAGCCAGGAGTAAAAGATATGAGCTTTTATTCTTAAAATGTAAAAAACTTAAAATTAGCAACTTAGTTTTAGGTCATCATATAGATGATGTAATTGAAAACTTTTTTTTAAGAATGGCTAGGGGGAGTGGTTTAAAAGGACTTGTATCACTTGGGACAAATACTCAAATTGAAAATATAAATTTGATTAGACCTTTGATTGAATTTGACAAAAGAGATTTAATATTTTTATCAAAATTTATATTTAATTTTTATGTAGATGATCCAACAAATGATGATATCAAATTTAATAGAATTAAAGTAAGAAACTTAATTAAGAGATTTGAGGATTTCGGCCTTGATAAGAAAAAATTTCAATTAACAATAGAAAATTTAAAAAAGTCGGACCAATCAATAAAGTTTTATGTTGAAAAGAATAAGAAAGAAAACTCGATTTTTAACTACAGAAAAAATGAACTTATATTAAAGGATAATTTTTTTGATAATTCATATGAAGTCATTTTTAGATCCCTATCGGATTTAATTCATTTAGTGGGAAAAAAGCCAAATTTTGTGAGAGGTAAAAAAATAGAGAATATTTTGAATAAAATTAAAGAGCAGAAACTAAGAAAAGAAACATTGGGAGGATGCGTCATTAAGATGGTAAATCACACTGTGATTTTAACGAAAGAGGTGTAAAAATACACTTGTTAAATTTATAATAATTCTTATCTTATAGCCATGAATCTTAAAAACTTAGCAATGTGGGCAATAATCGTTTTTTTAACGATTGGTCTCTACAATATGTTTAAAAATCCTCAAGCAAACATAAGAAGTTCTAATGAAGTAATTTTCTCAGAATTTTTGGAGTCTGTAGAACAAGGCGAGGTATTAAAAGTTGAGATTCAAGGGAACAACATAAATGGTGTATATGCAAATGGGAAAAGTTTTAAAACTTATTCACCAAATGATCCTAATTTAATAGAAAAACTTTCAGAGAAGGGTGTGAGTATATCTGCAGCACCTATAGAGGAAAAGATGCCTTCATTATTTGGTGTCCTACTCTCATGGTTTCCAATGTTATTATTAATAGCAGTTTGGATTTTCTTTATGAGACAAATGCAAGGTGGAAAAGGTGGAGCGATGGGCTTTGGAAGGTCTAAAGCAAAAATGATGAATGAAATGAAAGGCAAGGTGACTTTTAACGATGTTGCTGGAGTGGAAGAAGCTAAAGAGGAAGTAGAAGAAATTGTTGAGTTTTTAAAAGATCCAAAAAAATTTAGTAGATTGGGTGGAAAAATACCTAGAGGTGCACTTCTTGTTGGTCCTCCAGGAACAGGAAAAACTTTATTAGCTAGAGCAATTGCTGGTGAAGCAGGTGTTCCTTTCTTTACAATCTCTGGATCAGATTTCGTAGAAATGTTCGTTGGTGTGGGAGCATCAAGAGTGAGAGACATGTTCGAGCAAGGAAAAAAAAATTCGCCTTGCATAATATTTATTGATGAAATTGATGCCGTTGGAAGAAGTCGAGGCGCAGGTCTAGGTGGAGGTAACGATGAAAGGGAACAAACCCTTAATCAGCTTCTTGTTGAGATGGATGGTTTTGATACTAACGAGGGTGTCATTATAATTGCAGCAACAAACAGGCCGGATGTTCTTGATCCTGCATTATTAAGACCAGGTAGATTTGATAGACAAGTTGTAGTTTCTAATCCAGATATAATTGGAAGAGAAAAAATCCTTAAAGTGCACGTTAAAAAGATTAAGATGGCTCCTGATGTAAATTTAAGAACTATAGCTAGAGGAACTCCTGGATTTTCGGGTGCAGATCTAGCTAATTTAGTTAATGAGTCTGCATTGTTAGCGGCTAGAAAAAATAAAAGGATTGTTACTTTAAACGAATTTGAAGAAGCAAAGGATAAAGTAATGATGGGAGCTGAAAGACGATCAATGGTCATGACTGAAGATGAGAAGAAATTGACGGCATATCATGAAGGCGGACATGCTTTAGTTTCTTTTAATATGCCTAGTTACGACCCAATACATAAAGCAACAATTATACCAAGAGGTCGAGCTTTAGGAATGGTAATGAATTTACCTGAAAGAGACAAACATGGTCATTCAATAAAATATTTGAAAGCAAGATTAGCAGTCTGTTTTGGAGGAAGAGTAGCGGAGGAAGTAATTTTTGGAAAAGATAATATTTCAACTGGCGCAGGTGGAGGGAGTGGTTCAGATATAAATCAAGCAACTCAACTTGCGAGAGCCATGGTTACAAAATATGGTATGAGTGAAGAAATGGGTCCAGTTGAGTATGGTGAAAATCAAGAAGAAGTTTTCTTGGGAAGATCTGTAACTCAAACACAATCAGTTTCTGAGGAGGTAGCTCAAAAGATAGATAAAGAAATCAGAAAATTAGTTGATGAGGGCTATAATAAAGCTAAAGAAATATTAACAGAAAAAATTGATGATCTACATAAAATTGCAAAAGCTCTTATGACATATGAAACATTAACAGGTGAAGAAATCGAAAATATAATTACTAAAAACATATACCCTGCTGATAAACAAGATCTAAAAGTTGACGATGATAAGAGCTCTGCTTTAGGTGCAATGGGACTTAAACCTAAAATTGTTCATTAATCTTAATGTCTAGATATTACACAAGATTGTGTAATCTCTACTATGGAAATAGCTCAAAAAAATTAGTTAATAAAAATAAAACTATACCACTTAACGGGATCAAAGAAATTTCATTTGATCAAATAGAGATAA
>CACGXX010000043.1:0-3765 GCA_902577125.1 uncultured Pelagibacteraceae bacterium
ACTGATAACCCAACGTTAATTGCTGGTCTTATACCTTGGTTGAATAATTCTGTTTCTAAGAATATTTGACCATCAGTAATAGAAATTACATTAGTAGGAATAAATGCAGAAACATCTCCTCCTTGTGTTTCAATAATTGGAAGTGCTGTTAATGAACCACCACCGTGCTCGTCGCTTAACTTTGCAGCTCTTTCAAGTAATCTACTATGTAGATAAAATACATCTCCCGGATAAGCCTCACGGCCTGGAGGTCTTCTCAATAATAGAGACATTTGTCTGTACGCAACAGCTTGTTTAGATAAATCATCATAGATAATAAGTGCATGCATTCCATTATCTCTAAAATACTCACCCATAGCACATCCTGTATATGGTGCTAAAAATTGTAATGGCGCAGAATCTGATGCTGTAGCTGCAACAATAGTTGTGTACTCCATTGCACCTGCTTCTTCTAAAGTTTTTTGAATTTGTCTTACCGTTGATCTTTTTTGTCCAACTGCAACATAAATACAATATAATTTTTGCTTTTCATCACCGGATTCATTTATTTTTTTTTGATTAATAATTGCATCCACAGCAACTGCAGTTTTACCCGTTTGTCTGTCACCAATAATTAATTCCCTTTGACCTCTTCCAATTGGAACCAAACTATCGATTGATTTTAATCCAGTTTGCATTGGTTCATTGACTGATTGACGAGGAATAATTCCTGGTGCTTTTACTTCTACTCTAGTTTTTTTAATATTTTTATCAAATGGACCTTTTCCATCAATAGGATTACCTAAGCCGTCTACAACTCTTCCTAACAATTCCTTTCCAACAGGAGTATCAACAATGTTACCTGTACGTTTTACTACATCACCCTCTTTTACATTTCTATCGTCACCAAAAATTACAACACCAACATTTTCACTTTCTAAGTTAAGAGCCATTCCTTTTGATCCATCTGAAAATTCCACCATTTCACCAGCTTGTACATTATCCAAACCATAAATTCTTGCGATACCGTCTCCAACTGATAATACCTGCCCTACTTCTGCAACTTCGGCTTTTTCACCAAAATTTTTGATTTGTTCTTTTAATATTTTTGTAACTTCTGAAGGATTTATTTCCATTTATGCCTCTATCATTCTATTTTCAATTTGCTGTAATTTATTTTTAATTGAAGAGTCAACCATAGTACTTCCAACTTGAACTACCAGACCTCCTATTAAACTTTCATCGTATTTATAGTTTAATTTTATTTTAGAGCTAAAATTCATTGATAACTCATCTGTAATTTTTTTAATTTCATCACTTGATAATTTTTTTGCTGATTTCAATTCAGCTATAAGCTCACCTCTTTTTTTGGAACAAATTTCAATAAAACTTTTAAGAATTCGTTCTATAAAAAAGAAACGTCTTTTTTGAATTAAGAAATTTAAAAAATTTTTAAATAAATTATCAAATTCATTACTAGCAGCTATTTTATTTATCACTTTTGAGAGATCCTCTTGGCTAGTAGTGGGATCTTTAATTAAATTAAAAAAATCTTTACTTTGATTAATTAGATTTAATACAGATAAAGATTGTTCCTCTATCTGGCTCAATAAATTATTTTCTTCTGAAAGCTCATAGAGTGCGAGAGAATACCTTTCAGCTGATGAAATTGAAAATCCTGTATCTTTGCTCAATTTGTTTCCTATATAATGTTGAAGATTATTTAAAATTCAGGCTTTAATTAGCATATGACCCTTGTGTCTTCAAGTGACTGATATGTCAAAAATGCCTCTTTTTATTGGTTAATTGAAGTTTATTGGATCAACATCAACTGAAAGTTTTATTCCCTTAAAAAATTTATATTTTGGAATAATTTTAGCTAAAGAATTTTGCATTTTCATAGATTTTGATCCTCTTATCAAGAGTCTTATCCTGAATTTTTTTTTTATTCTAAATATTGGTGCATTCACAGGACCCAAAATTTTTCCGTTAATTTTGTTTTCAATAAAATTCTTGAAATTAAAAGCTTCTTTTTCTAATTTTTTTTCATTTTCTCCTGTGAGGATTAAAGAAATAAATCTTTGATAAGGAGGAAGTTTATTTTTTTTTCTTATTTCTAACTCTCTTTCTAAAAAGATATCTGGATTTTCATTTGTTATTTCAGAGATCATTTTAGAATTATTTTCATAGGTTTGAAAATAAACTGTTGCTGGTTTTCCAGTTCTACCAGCTCTTCCTGAAAGCTGATGATAAAGTTGTAAATTCTTTTCAGCCCCTCTTAGATCGTGACCGTGAGAGGAAAGATCAATATCTACAACAACAATACAATTCAAGTGAGGAAAATGAAAACCTTTTGATATTAATTGAGTTCCTACTAAAATCTGAATTTCGTTATTAATTATTTTTCTAATTTTTTCTTTTGAGTCTTTTTTATTCATCGTATCACTTGAAAAAATATCAATTTTTTTACCAGGAAACTTTCTTTTAACTTCCTCAGAAATTCTTTCAACACCTGGTCCGCTAAAGACAAATTCACAATTATCACCTTTCTTACAATTTCTTTTTAACTGTGATTTGAATCCACAATAATGACATATCAAATTATTTTTATTCTTATGATAAACTAAATTTATTGTACAATTTGGGCATGTGAAGCTTGAAAAACATTTGTTACATAATGCGTTAGGTGAAAAACCTCTTCTATTCAAAAAAAACAAAACTTGATCTTTTTTTTCAAGATGTAGATTAACTTTTTCAATTATTTTCGCTGATAACCATGATTGCTTCTCAAGTTTTGTATTATTTAAATTAATGATTTCATAATTAGGAAGTGCAGCATTTCTATACCTTTCACTTAGTCTAGAGACTTCATATTTTCCCTTTTTAATATTTTCAAACGTTTCTATGGAAGGAACTGCTGTTATCAAGTTGACAGGAATGTTTTCAAATGATGCTCTTGAAATTGCCATATCTCGTGCATTATATGTAACACCTTCATCTTGTTTGAAAGATTGATCATGTTCCTCATCAACAATTATTATTCCTAATTTTTTAAACGGTAAAAATAAAGAAGATCTTGCACCAATGACAACTTTAATTTCACCACAGGAAATGCCGCTCCAAATTATTTCTTTTTTCTTTTTTGAGATACCAGAGTGCCAAATTGCTGGATTAAATCCAAAATATTCTGAAAATTTTTGCTCAAACTGACTGGTCAAACCTATCTCTGGTAAAAGAATTAATGACTGAAAACCCTTCTCTATTAAAGATTTTAACGCCTCAAAATAAACTAAAGTCTTACCCGATCCTGTAGTTCCTTGTAAAACATGAACTCTAAATTTTTGATTTGAATAACTCATTTTTTCTAAAGATTTGATTTGATTGATAGATAGTTTAAAGGAATTTTTTTTTATTTTATTATTATACGGTTCATAAATTTTTTTTTCCATTTTCTCTATTGCATTACTGCTCAATAAAACTAGTTTTAACGCCATTCCTTTTGGTATTAAATTATACTCAGCAAACCAATTTAAAAAGTTTATTGTATCTTTTTTTAGTGGAGCTACGTCTAATTTTTTTTGAATACTTTTTATTTTGAATTTTTTATTGTCGTTTTTTTCAAATTCATCCCATACCACACCTGTTATTTTAGATTTTCCAAAAGGGACTAGAACAAATTCACCTAGCTTAAGATTAATTTCACTTTCATAAGTAAAAGGATGATTAAAAATATTGGGTAGTAGAATCGGGTATTTCATATTTTTATAATATGAAAAAAAATTAAGA
>CACGXX010000044.1:0-3318 GCA_902577125.1 uncultured Pelagibacteraceae bacterium
ATCTATATTCATTTAATATAATTATATCATGAAAAATATCTGTGACTGGAATAATTGCAATGAAATTGGTGAATATAAAGCACCAGTTGAAAAAGATAATAGTAAAAAATTTAGATTATTATGTTTAAATCATGTCAAAGAATTCAATAAAAATTGGAATTACTTTTCGGGTATGAATGACGATCAAGTAATTGACTTTTTAAAATCAGATATGGTGTGGCATAAACCTACACAAAGCTTTAGTTCTTCAGATAACTTTTTTAAAGTCTTGTGGAATAATACTTTGAGAGATGATCTTGATAAAGAAAAGTTAAAAAGCGATTTTAATCATATGGGACAATTTAGATATAATCACAAAGACATAAAAGCATTTGAAATATTAGGTATTTCAGTGGGATCGAAATGGGAAAAAATTTATAATAAATTTAAAATACTTGTTAAAAAATTTCACCCTGATATGAATTCCGGTAATAAAAAATTTGAAGAAAAACTTAAGTCAATAACTTTGGCTTATACGCAACTAAAAAATACTTATAGAGAAAAAAATTGACACCAGATATAAATAACCAACCTGACATAAAACTCTCAATAAAACAGACTTTTGGAATCGACTCTAATATGGAAGTCGATGCATTTTCTAAAAAAAGCGAGTACGTGCCAGAAATAGACAAAAATTATAAATTTGATCGTGATACTACTTTAGCGATTATCTCGGGTTTTGCATTTAATAAAAGAGTTCTTGTTCAGGGTTATCACGGCACAGGAAAATCTACACATATAGAGCAGATCGCTGCAAGATTAAATTGGCCGTGCATCAGAGTAAACTTAGACAGTCATATAAGTCGTATAGATTTGATAGGTAAAGATGCGATTGTTTTGAAAGATGGTAAGCAAGTTACACAATTTAATGAAGGGATTTTGCCTTGGTCGATACAAAACCCTGTTGCATTAGTATTCGATGAATATGACGCAGGAAGACCTGATGTGATGTTTGTTATCCAGAGAGTACTTGAAGCCGAAGGTAATTTTACTCTTTTAGATAAAAATAAAGTTATTAAACAAAATAAATTTTTTAGATTATTTGCAACCTCTAATACTGTTGGTTTAGGAGATACAACAGGACTTTACCATGGAACTCAACAAATAAATCAAGGACAAATGGATAGATGGAATATTGTTACAACTTTAAACTACCTTAGCCTTGATAAAGAAATGGAGATTATCTTAGCGAAAAATAAAGAGTTAAATAATACAAAAGGTAAGGAGAAAGTTTCTAATATGATTAAGGTCGCATCATTAACTAGAAAAGGATTTATAGCTGGGGATATATCAACAGTGATGAGTCCACGAACAGTTTTACACTGGGCTGAAAACGCAGAAATTTTTAAGGATACAGGTTACGCTTTTAGAGTAACATTTTTAAACAAGTGTGATGAAATTGAAAAAAATATAATTGCAGAGTATTACCAAAGATGTTTTGGTGAGGAATTACCAGAATCCTTGCTAAATATTCAAATTTAATGAATAACAAAACTGAGAGTTTAAAGGAAAAGCTTAGACAGGCTCTATCCTCTACAGCAAGAGTAATCTCAGATGATTTGGGTAACAACCCAAAAAAAAATATTAAAAATTCTGAAAAACAAGATTTAATTGAACTAGAAAATTTAAATTCAAAAAACGATTTTATTAAGGCTAGAGCAGAAACAGATTCGAAAGCTCTTAAAAAAAAGTTTTCTAATGAGTCAATATTTAAGAAAAATTTACCTTCTAGCTCATCATGTAAATCACTCTATACAATAACAGAGAAAATAAGATACGAAAAATTGGGATCAAAAATGTTAAAAGGAATAGATAAAAATTTAAGGGATAATTATATTCAATTGATCAACCATAAAAGAAAAGACCAAATTAAATCCAAAGATGATGTACCTGTAGTTGAAGCTTTTGAATTATATATGCTAAAAAACTTCCACAATATCAAACTCAATTCTTTGACATCAAAAATGTTAAATTTCTGGGAAAAAGATTTTGATAGATCAATTTTTGAACATATAGAATTTTTAAAACAAAATTTAGAAGATCAGAATATTTATAGTTCGAAGTTCTCACAGATATTACAAGAAATGGACATTTTTCAATCAGAGGAAAATGAGGAAAAAAAGGATGAAAACCCAGAGGACAATAAAGAAAATCAGTCAAATGAAAATGATGATAGTAAAAATGAAGACAAAAAAGATCCTGATAAACAAGATGAAACAGAAACCAGTCTAGATTCAGATTATAATATTGATGAATATAAATTAGATGAACAACTTGTAGATACAGAATCAGATGAACAAAACTCTGAGCAAGTTTTCCAAAAGAAAAATTTAAACGATTTAAATATAGATTATAAAATTTTTACGACACAGTTTGACGAAATTACGAAGGCCGAAAATCTTGAAAATGCAGACGAAGCGAATAAACTTCGAAAAACTTTAGATCAACAATTAATTGGTTTCCAAGATGTTATAACTAAACTTGCTAATAAACTTCAAAGACAATTATTAGCAAAACAGAATAGAGCTTGGGAGTTTGATTTAGAGGAAGGATTACTTGATAGCTCTAAGTTACCAAGAATTATAATGGATCCCTACAATTCATTATCTTTCAAGAAAGAAAAAGATTTAGACTTTAAGGACACGATGGTAACACTTCTAATTGACAACTCAGGTTCAATGAGAGGTAGACCAATTACTATTGCAGCTATTTGTGCTGATATTCTATCTAGAACTTTGGAACGTTGCTCAGTGAAAGTAGAAATATTAGGATTCACAACAAAAAATTGGAAAGGTGGGCAAAGTAGAGAGTTATGGAATAAAAATAATAAGCCTAAGACACCTGGAAGATTGAATGATTTAAGACATATTATTTATAAAGAAGCTGATACACAGTGGAGGCAGTCAAAAGATAACCTTGGGCTAATGTTAAAAGAAGGTTTACTAAAAGAAAATATAGATGGGGAGGCTATAACATGGGCTTTCAATAGAATTAAGAAAAGAAAAGAAGAAAGAAAAATTTTAATGGTAATTTCAGATGGAGCGCCAGTTGATGACTCAACCTTATCAGTAAATTCAGGAGATTTTTTAGAGAAACATTTAAAAAAAATGGTTAAGTTTATTGAAGATAAATCTGATATAGAAATTTTAGCCATAGGGATTGGTCATGATGTTTCTAGATACTATAAAAAGGCAATTAAGATCACTGATGTAAATGAACTTGGTGATGTAATGATTTCCCAATTAAGTTCATTATTTGATAAAAAAACTAAATTACATT
>CACGXX010000045.1:0-2869 GCA_902577125.1 uncultured Pelagibacteraceae bacterium
TTATAGAACTGAGTTTGGGATCTTTCTGTTAGCCTCATTTGGATCATCTATGGTTTTACTTTATGGATATCCTGAAAGTCCATTTGCTCAACCGAAAAATGTTTTCTTTGGTCATTTGATTACAGCAATAGTAGGTTTACTTTTTTTAAACTTTGTTTCATTACCAATCTTTTTAAATATCCCATTGGCGGTAGGATTTGGGGTTGGCTTAATGATCTTATTAAATGTTACTCACCCACCTGCAGGTGGTAATCCAATAATAGTTATTATTGGTAGTGTCTCTTTTGATTACTTGCTAAGTCCTGTAATATCAGGATCAGTTATAATTATTATTTTTGCAATAATTGTAAACAAATTTATTTTGAAAAAGTCTTATCCAAGCCAAAAATAATTCTTTATGAAATTATAAAGTTATTTTCAATAAGCAGACCAATTAATATTCCTATTACTAATGCTAAAATTAATTTCTTCTTATTCACTTTTTTAATACTGGAGATTTTATACCTTTGATGCCTGATGAAGATAATTTTGATCTTATACTTTGCTTAAGATTTTCCCAAAGCTTAGCCATCCCTAAAGGTTCATAAATCATAAATATTATCATTAAAAGACCAAATATTACCTGTTCGATTGATGAAATAATTGTAGCATCAATAGCTCCGTGAAATACATTGTTTCCTATAGCATTTAAAAGAACTGGAAAAAGTAAAATAAAAGCTGCCCCTATAAAAGCACCATTAATAGTCCCAAGTCCGCCAAGAATGCACATGAATAAAATTTTAAAAGATAACTTAATATCAAAAGCAACTGGCTCTAAAGATTTTAGATAACAAAATGCAAAAAGAGCACCAGCTACACCACAATAAAATGCACTTATAGCAAATGCCTGAACTTTAGTCCTTAGTAATGAAACCCCCATAGACTCAGCAGCAATATCCATATCTCTAACTGCCATCCAATTTCTGCCTGTACTTCCTCTTGCCATATTCATAGCCAATAAAGTTAAAATCGTAGTTACAGCTAAACATACAAAATACATAGCTAATGGTGTCGTAAATGGTTTTCCTAAGATAACTATATCTTGTGCGGTTATAATCCCTGATGAGTCATAGTTTTTAAACCAACCAAATTTATCTATCATCCATATAATAAAAAACTGTGAGGCTAATGTTGCTACCATAAGATAAATTCCTCTAACTTTTAAACTTGGTAAACCAAATAAAATTCCAAAAGCTGCAGCAATTAAACCCGAAACTATTAGTGAGCCAACGAAACCAAGATCAGGCACTCGTAAAATAAGGTTAAACATAGCAAAAGCACCTGCAGCCATAAATCCAGCGGCACCCAAAGCTAATTGACCCGTATAACCCATTACAATTTGTTGTCCTATAGTAGCTAAAGCCAAGCAAAGCCAAGGAATTAATATAGAGGTGTACCAATATTCTGTTTTAATAAATGTTGGAATTATTAATACACTTAAAACCATACAAACAGCTAAGTTGATCAGATCTTTTTTTGTGTAAGTCATAAAAATTGGTTTCATAAATTAAACTCTCCTAATAATTTTTTCTCCAAATAAACCTTCCGGTCTATATAATAAAAAGAATATCGCTAATACATATGGAGCCCATCCTTCAATGGCGCCTCCAAAATACGGTCCGATATAAACCTCTAGGATTTTTTCTACTGCACCAATAATTAAACCACCTATAATTGCCCCTGGAATAGAGGAAAATCCACCAATAATTAAGACTGGCAAAGCTTTTAAAGCAAGATCAACAAGAGCAAATTGAACACCAGCTCTTGCTCCCCACATCATTCCCGCTACTAAAGCTACCACACCTGCAGCAGACCAAACCAATAACATTATATGTTTTAAAGGAATTCCTATAGAGCTTGCTGCACCTGCATCATCTGCAACAGCTCTCAAACCTAATCCAATTTTTGTGTATTTGAATAATAAAAATAGGCCGATAATCATTATTGCTGCAACTAACCCAGCAGTAATATCAAGTGCACTAATAAATAATTTTAAATTATCTGCAATCCATGGCACTGGGAAATCTCCTATACCTAAATCTAATCTTCTTACTTCCACTCCCCATGCTGCTTGAGCAAGTCCCTCTAAAACATATCCTAAGCCAATAGTGGCCATTAATACTGTATCTTCGCTGGCATTCATTAATGGTCTTAAAACCAATCTCTCAGTACATAAACCAACCACTACCATCAAAAGGGCTGCTAAAATAAAAGCGAATACAAAAGGTATGTTAAAATCTTGCATGAAACCACAGAAAGCAAGAACTGAGAAAAAAACCATAGCTCCTTGTGAAAAGTTAAATGTTGCTGACGCTTTAAAAATAAGAACAAATCCTAAAGCAACTAAAGAATACATTGTACCAGCAAGTAGTCCACCAACCAGAACTTCCATAAAAAATAATAATTCATTTGCCATATTATAATCCTAGTGTTCCACTCCTAAGTAAGCATCTATTACTTTTTGGTTTGCCATTATTTCATCTGGTGTCCCATCACCAATAACCTTGCCGTAATCAAGCACAACCACTCTATCAGATATATCCATTACCACTCCCATATCATGCTCGATTAAAACCATTGTTGTACCAAGTTCATCATTTACCTTTAAAATAAATCGACACATATCTCTTTTTTCCTCGACATTCATTCCAGCCATTGGCTCATCCAATAGAATTATTGATGAGTCGGTCGCAAGGGCTCTACCTAATTCAACTTTTTTTTGTAATCCATAAGGAAGTTTTCCAACAGGAGTGTCTTTAATGTCTTCTATCTCTAAAAAACTTATTATTTCTTCTGATCGCTCTCTATTTAATTTTTCCTCTTTTTTTAC
>CACGXX010000046.1:0-2733 GCA_902577125.1 uncultured Pelagibacteraceae bacterium
CCAATTTAAAAGCACCTGCACTTTTAACTAAAGAATTTTCAAAAAATATTAGAGGAAATAATAACAATATTATTAACATTATTGATCAAAGAATTTTTAAACTAACTCCATATTTCTTTTCTTACACTATTAGTAAATCCGGTCTTTATACTTTGACAAAAACTAGTGCTATGAGCCTTTCTCCTAAAATAAGGGTAAATGGTATTGCCCCAGGACCAACTATCAAAAATCAAAGGCAGACTGAAAAACATTTTAAAAAACAATATCTTGCTACCCCTTTAAAAAGACAGGTTGATGTTGATGAGATTTGTAATGCTGTTGACTTTTTTATAAAAAGCAGATCTATTACTGGTCAAGTGCTGGCAATTGATAGTGGCCAAAGTTTAAACTGGCAAACACCAGATGTTCTAGGTAAGGAATGAAAAAAAATAATTTTAAAATTGTTAAAATTGATAAAGGAAAATCACTTTTCAATTACGAAAAAAAGATTCTTATAAACGAGTTAATACTAGATTTAAAACTTGGATATTATGATTTTGAAAGAGAAAATGCTCAAAAAGTAAAATTTAGCCTTGAAATAGATTATCAAGATAAAAAACCGTCAAATGATAAAGATTTAAAATCAATAGTTAATTATGGAACTATAGTAAAACTGATAAGAAAACTGGTTAAGAAAAAACATTATAACTTTTTAGAAACTCTTGCGGAGGCTGTCTTTGACGAATTATTTAAAGATAAAAGAATTGCTAAGATAATGCTCAAAATTGAAAAATTAGAGATTTTAAAAGAATGCTCATCTGTTGGTATTCAAATTACCAAAAAGAGAAGTCATGATAAGTTCTGATATTGGAAAAGAAATAATAAAAAAAGAACTGCCCTTAATCCCAAAACTTCCTGGTGTTTATAGGATGTTGAATGAAAAAGAAGAAATTCTTTATGTCGGTAAAGCCAAAAATTTACCCAATAGACTCAAAAGTTATGTAGCTGAAAAAAACCATATTATTAGAACCGAAAGAATGTTGTCACAAACTAGAAAATTGGAGATCACAACTACATCTAATGAAAGCGAAGCTTTACTTCTGGAAGCAAATTTAATCAAAAAATATAAACCAAAATTTAATATTTTACTAAGAGATGATAAATCTTTTCCTTTTATATTCATCGGCAACAAAGATAAATGGCCACAAATAAAAAGACATAGAGGAAAAAAAACTACTGAAGGTTTTTATTTTGGACCTTTTGCATCTGCTGGATCAGCTAACTGGACAATTAAAATGATCCAAAAAATATTTCATCTTAGAGTTTGTGATGATACTGTGTTCAAAAACAGAGAACGGCCATGTATTTTATACCAAATTAAAAGATGCTCTGGCCCCTGCGTTGGTTACATAGAAAGTGAGGAATATAAAAAGACTGTTGATGATGCTATTGAGTTTGTTTCCGGTAAATCAAGAAAAATACAAAAAAGCCTCTCGGAGCAGATGGAAAAAGCTAGTGAAAATTTAGATTTTGAAAAAGCGGTAATTTTAAGAGATCGAATAAAGTCATTGAATATTATTCAATCATCACAAAGAATTAATGAGGCTAATCTTATAGAGGCTGATGTAATCGCAGGTTATAAGGAGTCAGGCAAAGCTTGTATTCAGGTTTTTTTTTATAGGTCAAAACAAAACTGGGGTAATCAATCTTTTTTTCCAAAACACGATCCCGATGAGAATTTAAGCAATATAATTAATTCTTTTGTCACACAATTTTATGAAAATAAAAGTGTACCCTCCTCAATAATATTATCTGAAGAGATAAAAGAAAAAGTTTTAATCGAAAAAACACTCTCTCTTAAAGAAAAAAAACAAGTTACTATATCAATAGCTAAAAAAGGGTCAAAATTAAAAGTAATTAATCAAGCAATAAAAAACGCTAAAGAGAGTTTAAATAGAAAGCTTTATGAAAGTCAAAATAATAAGGAATTATTTGAAG
The DNA here is from genome assembly GCA_902577125.1 of uncultured Pelagibacteraceae bacterium. Taxonomy (GTDB): domain Bacteria; phylum Pseudomonadota; class Alphaproteobacteria; order Pelagibacterales; family Pelagibacteraceae; genus Pelagibacter. The sequence goes on from CACGXX010000046.1 coordinate 1,978, forward strand.
CTGTGGCAAGTAAATTTAATCTAGAGACCAATATTAATCTGATTGAGGTTTATGATAACAGTCATATACAGGGAACAAACAGTGTAGGTGCATTGATAGCTTATGGTGATGATGGATTTATTAAAAAAAGATATAGAAAATTTAACATCAAACTAAAAAAGAATGAACAAGATGATTATGGAATGATGAAAGAAGTTTTGACTAGAAGATTTAAAAGAGCAATACAAGAAAAAGATAACTATTTAACTTTTCCTGATCTAGTAATGGTAGATGGAGGAAAAGGACAATATTCAGTAGCTAGAGAAACTCTAAATGAACTTGGGCTTCATGATATTCCGATAATTGCAATTGCTAAAGGTAAATATAGAAATAGTGGAAATGAGACTTTCTTTCATAATGGAAAGGAATTTAAATTCATTAAAAATGATCCTACTTTATTCTTCCTTCAGAGAATAAGAGATGAGTCTCATCGTTTTGCAATTAGTGCTCATAGAGCAAAAAGGAAGAAGGGTATTAGTAAATCGCTGTTAGACCAAATTGACGGAATAGGTTCCATAAGAAAAAGAGCTTTATTAAACCATTTTGGATCAGCTAGAGCAGTTGAGTCTGCAAGTCTAGATGAAATTAAATCTGTAGAGGGTGTTGAAGAAAAAGTTGCAAAAAAAATATATAACTTTTTTCATGAATAAAAAAGATTATGCTTAAAAAAATACCAAATATTTTAACTATAGGAAGAATTTTAATTGTTCCTTTTTT
>CACGXX010000047.1:0-2589 GCA_902577125.1 uncultured Pelagibacteraceae bacterium
AAAACTCATTTATCGCTGCCTTCACATCTGTAGCAGGTTTGAGGGGAAGAAAAAAATTATTATATTATTCTTCATCAAAATCGGGAATGATTGCTTTTTTATCAGCTCTAAGACAGAAACTCTTCAAGGATAAAATTTTAGTAAATACAATAATACCAGGATACATGAATACCAAACCTTTCAGAGATTTAAAACAAAAAGCACCAACTTTACTTGTTACTAATCCTAAAATTGTTGCTTCAATTTTAAAAAGATCAATAGATAACAGGAAAGAGATTGTTTATATAAATAATTTTTGGAGAATTATTATGCTCGCCATAAAAATTATACCTGAAAGAATATTTAAAAGATTTTCATTTTAGAAATTTATTTTCTATAATAGATAAAAATAAAATAAGATGCAAAATCCACTAAAATATAAAAAAATATTTATTGCTGGACATAGAGGTATGGTGGGTTCAGCTTTAGTAAGATATCTTAAAAAAAAAGGTGCTAAAAAATTAATTTTAGTTACAAGAAAAAAACTCGATCTCTTAAATCATGATAATGTATATAAATTTATTAAACATAAAAAACCTGACGTTATTATAAACTGTGCAGGTAGGGTTGGCGGAATACTAGCAAACTCAAAATATCCAGTTGAATTTTTAAATATTAATATAATGATACAACTTAATTTAATAAATGCAGCCTATCAAAACAAAATTCAAAACTTTATAAATTTAGGGAGTTCTTGTATTTACCCTAAAAAAGCTAAACAACCTATCAAAGAACATTATCTTTTATCTAGCAGTTTGGAAAAAACAAATGAAGCTTATGCACTTGCAAAAATTATTGGACTAAAAGCTTGTGAATATTATAATCAACAATATGGCACTTCATACCTAACTTTAATGCCGTGTAATTTGTATGGTCCCAATGATAATTTTGATTTAAAAAATAGCCATTTTGTTCCTGCACTAATAAAAAAAATAGTTAATTCTAGTATAGGAAAAAAATCAAAAATTGAAATTTGGGGTACTGGAAAAGCGAAGAGAGAGGCAATGTATGTAGATGACTTAGCAAATGCAATTTCCTTCATTTTAGAAAAAAAAATATTAAAAAATAAAAGATTATTAAAAATCATAAAAATAAATCCTGTTATAAATTTAGGAAGCGGAAAAGAATTTTCAATTAAACAATTTGCAAAAATGATTTGTAAATTAAGTGGTAAGAAAGAAAATCTTTATTACAACAAAAAATATCCTGACGGAACTATGAGAAAAATTCTTGATAATAAAATTATAAAAAGTTTGGGTTGGAAGCCAAAAATATCTTTGGAAGAGGGTTTATCGAAAACAATAAAATGGTACAAAGAAAATTATCTTTAAATAGAAAACTTTAAAAGATGAGAGACTTAATAATTTTTATTCCATCTATTGAGGGTGGTGGTGTCGAGAAAAACCTTTTTTATATAACAAATTACATCGAGTCAAAATTTAAAAATATTTATTTGATAACAGCAGATAAATTCGAAAGAAATACATTTGGTAAAAATATTAAATTAATTACGCCAAATACAACTTATTATAAAAACAAAAATAGGTTTGTAAAAAATATAATCTGTTCATATTTGTTGTTTAAAAATTTCAAAAAAAGAAAAGTTCTAGTACTTTCATTACAATCTAATTTTTTTTCAATTATTTCTTCAAAAGTAATAAATGCTAAAGTTATCATTAGATTAAACACTTCCCCAGAAAAATATATTTCAAATATTTTTAAAAAAATTTTATTTAAATTTTTATACAGTTTCGCAGATGAAATTATAGTAAATTGTCACGATTTTAAAAAAAATCTTTATAAAAATTTTTATCTAAATTCCAAAGTAATATTTAATCCAATTAAAATGGATAAGACAAAAAAAAAAATTGATTTTTTTAAAGATTTTAAAGAATTAAAAATTATTTCAATTGGAAGACTAACAAACCAAAAAAATCAAATAATTTTATTGAAAGCTCTTTATTTATTGAAAAATAAATTCAAGATTAAATTTAAATTATATTTAATAGGAAAAGGTTATAATTATAATTTACTTAAAAATTTTATTTATAAAAATAAATTACAAAAAAATGTTAAATTAGCCGGATATAAAAAAAATGCATCTAGTTATATTAAATCCTCAGATTTATTTATATTATCCTCAAATTATGAGGGATTACCAAACACTCTTATAGAGGCACAAGCAGCATGTGTGCCAATAATTTCCTCAAATTGCCCGACTGGACCAAAAGAAATATTGATGAATGGAAGACTAGGTGACTTATTTAATCCAGGTGATTATAAAAATTTGTGTAAAAAAATTTATAATTATTATAAAAATAGGAAATTGTTAAAAAAAAAATCAATATTAGCAAAAAAATATCTTTACAGATTTGATTATCAAGACAATCTCAACAAGTATGTGATTGTAATAATGAAATATATTAAAAATTAAAAATATTCAAAGTTGAACAAAAATTTCAAAATTTCAATAATTACAGTTACAAAAAATTCTGAAAAATTCTTAGAGGAAAATATCAATAGTTTAAAAAATCAAACTTATAAAAATTT
>CACGXX010000048.1:0-2277 GCA_902577125.1 uncultured Pelagibacteraceae bacterium
TTGTTAATCATTATTTTTCTAAGCAAGATAATTTAGATTTTTTATTCGGTACAGTTGAAAAACATAAACTGATGCATGGTTATTATCCTGATAAAATTAAATGGACTTTTGGTTTTTATACAACACATAGTGTAGGTTTTTTTATAAAGAAAAGTTCCCAGATGAAACTAGGATACTATGATACACGTTATAAATATTCAGCAGATTATGATCTTTTCTATAAAATGATTGTTAAAAATAAAATGTTAGGTATTGCAACAAAAAAAAACGAAATTCTTGGTAAATTTAGACAAGGTGGACTATCTTCAAAAATTAAGTATTTAGATTTTTTAAAAGAAAATAATAGAATTAGAATTAATAATGGTCAAAATCCTCTGTTTGTTTATATAATTTTTATCTTGAGATTATTAAGAAATTTTAAAAATCTATATAAGTAGAATGAAAAATTATCCTTTAGTAAGTGTAGTAATTCCTTATTACAAAAAAAAATTTTTCTTTGAAAAAACTATTAGTTCTATTCTTAATCAAAGTTATAAGAATTTTGAAATAATTCTGATTTATGATGATAATAATTTAGAAGAATTAGATTTTTTGAAAAATATTAAAAAAAAATTTAAAAATGTTAGACTCATAATAAATAAAAAAAACCTAGGACCAGGATTATCTAGAAATAAAGGAATATTGTTATCCAAAGGAACTTATATTGCTTTTTGCGATGCAGATGATATTTGGAAAAAAAATAAATTAAATTTACAAATTGAATTTATGAAAAAACACCATTTAAATTTTTCTCATACAAGTTATTTTGTAATCGATCGAGAAGGAAAAAAAATTGGCAAATTTAAAACAAAATCAAAAATGGAATATCGCGACCTTTTAAAAAGTTGTGATATCGGTCTTTCAACAGTGATAGTAAAAAAAAATTTATTAAGAAAAAATTTATTTTGCAACCTACAAACAAAAGAAGATTTTTATTTATGGCTTCAAATCATTAAAAAGGAAAAAAAAATATTTTCAGTTAATAAGTATCTTTCATATTGGAGATATTTGGAAAATTCATTATCTAGCTCTATTAGCCAAAAGTTGTTAGATGCTTTCAGGCTTTACTATAATTACGAAAAAAAAAATTTTTTTACATCAGTTTATTATGTATTAAGACTCTCGTATTATGCGTTTATTAAAAAACTAAATATTTATAAAACTCATGGATGATCTCACTTTGGTAATACCAGCGAAAAATGAGGCAGAATCTTTGCCGGAGGTTTTGGATGAATTATTAAAATATAAAATAAAAAAAATTGTTGTTATTCCAATAGAAGATAAAAAAACAAGAGAAGCGATAGAAAAATTTGATTGTAAAATTATATCTCAAGAAGGCAAAGGTTTTGGAAATGCATTAATACAAGGAATAAATAGCGTCGAAACAAAATTTTTTTGTATATTTAATGCTGATGGATCATTTAATCCGATCTATTTAAGTCAACTAAAAGATAAAGTTCAATTAAACCATGATTTTGTTTTTTGCTCTAGATATGAAGCGGGGGGAGGCAGTGAGGATGACACAATGTTAACATATATAGGTAATAAGTTTTTCACAGGATTATGTAACTTGTTATTTGGATTAAAAATTACAGATGTATTATTTACTTATGTTATGGGTTCAACAAAAGCATTTAAAGAATTAAACATGAGTTTCAATGATTTTTCCTTTTGCATTGAATTACCTATAAAAGCGAAGAAAAAAAATTTTATATTGGGTAATTTACCATCTATTGAAAGATCAAGAATAGCAGGGATAAAAAAAGTTAATGAATTTAGAGATGGTTTATTAATTCTTATTTCTATATTAAGACTACTTATTTTAAAAAAATGAAAAAAAAAATTGCATTAGTGACCGGTATTACAGGACAAGACGGATCTTATTTAGCGGAGTTATTACTTAAAAAAAATTATATCGTGCATGGTTTAATTAGAAAATCTTCATCGTTCAACACTGGAAGAATTGATAATATTTATATAGATCCTCATAATAAAACAAATTTTTTTTTACATTATGGAGATCTCACAGACAGTAACAGTATATATAATTTAATAAATAATATTCGTCCAGATGAGATTTATAATTTAGGCGCCCAAAGTCATGTAGGAGTCTCTTTTGAAAATCCTGAGTATACTTCTCAAGTATCGGGCATTGGAACGCTGAGATTATTAGAGGCAATTAGATTTTTAAGAATCAAGAAAGTAAAATTCTATCAGGCAAGTACATCAGAATTATTT
>CACGXX010000049.1:0-2151 GCA_902577125.1 uncultured Pelagibacteraceae bacterium
GATTATTGATCTCAAAAATAATAGTGGATGGATACATGTCTCTCAACTCAAAAAGGTAAATTCTTTGATACCAAAGATCGATAAGGTTTTATTTAGCAGGCCAACAAATTTTTCAAAACCTTTAGCAAAAATAGAAAAAGGTAGAGTTTTGTTAATACAGAGTTGTAATGATGATTGGTGTAAGGTGAAAACTGGAAACTTTAAGGGTTGGGTAAAAATAGAAAATTCCTGGGGTGTGAATTAATTTTAATCTACTCGACTTAAATTTTTTAATGTAAAACTACTTTTGTTGTTCACAAACATCCTTGATTACAGGAGCATTTGCACAATCTAAACATTTTGTTTTCTGAACAATACAACCGTCATCAAGAACTTCAACATCAACAATTTTATCACACTTGGAACAAGTTGAAGAAATTGTTAGTCCACATTTTTTACAGTTATAATTTTCTGTTTGCATGGTGAAAAATTAATCATAAATTAATTTATTTCAATAACTATTCATGCGAATGATTACTATTAGCGTATTTTTTTTGTGAATGATTACTAATTGCTTTTTTTTTGGAGGATGTTGAATCTTCTTATTTTTTTGACTTACTTGTCCACCATTTATCTAAAATAAAATACCAAATTGAATTTGCTATTGGTTCAACAATGGCATCGGTTAGAGCAATTTTAAAAGAAACATCTGCTACGATCATTAAAACTGTAATCGCAATTGCAAAGTGTCCAATTGTATAAATTACAGTTCTAAGTAAGGAGCCTTTATTATTTTGATAAATATTTTGGGATGCTTGAAATATGCCTTTAGTAATTTCCATCAGTTTTTAAAAGGACTTTCAAGAACACAAGCCACAAGGTGTATTCTAGCCTGTTCACCCCCATTAAAAAAATTATGATATTTAGTGTTATTTGTAATCCAAACTTTTCCATCTGCGGGTAAATGTTTAGCGACATTCTCTATAACCATTGAACACCCTTTGTTTGTGATTATAGGCACATGAAGCCTACACTCAGGATCTTTGTGCCAACTCAAAGTTGATCTAGGCTCTTTTAATAAGAGCCTAACTCTTCCCAATTTAAATCTCTTACTTAAAACTTTGTAAACTTCTGCAAAGTATGTATTTTCAAATTCAGGTATTAATTGTGTATATTTAGACTCATCTATATCAACATCTCTTGAAACCTCTTTTCCAGTTTCATCTGCAATTGTCCAATATTTCCCTCTAATATTACTACCTTCAATCGAGCTTTTATCGTTTGGAATTTGGTTTAATGGAATTGCACCAAAATGTGTAACACCTGGTGTGTTAAATTTTTTTAATTTTAAAATTTTATCTAGGTCATCTTTTAACTTTGAAATGTCAAAATTTAGATTTGGAACTTCGTAAAAATCCTCAAAATTTGCTGTTGCCATATAACTTTATCTTTTTTTCAAATTTAATTTAATTTCAAATCAAATCGATCAGAATTCATAACTTTTACCCATGCAGCTATAAAATCTTTAACAAATTTTTCACTTGAGTCTTCACAGGCATAAACTTCTGCAAGAGCTCTTAGTTGAGAATTTGAACCAAAAATCAAATCAACTCTTGTTGCTTTCCATTTAGTTTTTTGAGTTTTTCTATCTTTTCCAACAAAAGTTTGCTCTGATTTATCTTCCTCTTTCCATGTAGTATTCATGTCTAATAGATTTACGAAATAATCGTTAGTAAGAGAACCAGGTTTATTTGTAAAAACGCCATAATTTGAACCGTCATAGTTAGTATTTAAAACTCTCATACCGCCTATAAGTGCTGTCATTTCTGGTGCAGTCAGACCCATTAGTTGTGCTTTATCAACCAATTTTTCCTCTGCTGAGACATTTGAAGCTCCACCATTTAGATAGTTTCTAAAACCATCTGCCTGAGGCTCAAGAAGACCAAAAGAGTGAATATCAGTTTGATCTTGCCTTGCATCTCCTCTGCCTGCTGAAAATAGAACATTAACTTTATGTCCTGCCTTTTTAGCAGCCATCTCAATACCAACACCACCTGCTAAGACAATTAAGTCTGCCATTGATACACTTTTCTTTTTATTATCAAATTGATCTTTAATTTTATTTAAAGCTTTAATCACAGTTGATAATTTCTTAGGATTATTTACAGCCCA
>CACGXX010000050.1:0-2061 GCA_902577125.1 uncultured Pelagibacteraceae bacterium
TTAGAAAATATTAAAGAATTACTAAGTGCTATGAAAGAATTTGATAACTTAGAGAGTTTTTTAGATCACGTATCTCTTGCAACTTCTATTGATCAGGATTGGGAGGGTGAAAAAATTAATATGATGACAATGCATGCTGCCAAAGGATTAGAGTTTGATGTGGTATTTTTACCTGGATGGGAAGAGGGACTATTTCCACACCAAAAATCAATAGAGGAAAAAGGACACAATGGTTTAGAAGAGGAGAGAAGATTAGCATATGTGGGAATCACTAGAGCTAAAAGAAATGCGATTATTTCATTTTCAATGAATAGATTTTATCAAGGTGACTGGATAGACAGTATGGCATCAAGATTCATTGATGAACTTCCAGAGAAAAATTTAGAAAAAAATTCGTATTTTGATGAGAATAAAGATGAATTTGAAGAATTTGAATTTAATCAAGATTTTGAATTAGAAGAAGATTCTAAAAGAAGCCCTGGTTGGATTCGATACCAAAAAAGAATTAAATGATTAAAAAGAGAATAGATAAACTGAGAAGTAAATTTATAAAATATGGAATCGATGGATATGTAGTACCAAAAAATGACGAATTTTTCTCTGAACACTCCAATAAAGATAGGCTTAAATTTATTTCAAATTTCACAGGTTCTGCGGGATGTGCAATAATTTTAAAAGATAGAAACTACCTTTTTGTTGACGGAAGATATACGATTCAAAGTAAAATCGAAAGTGGTAAGCATTTTAAAATTTTAGATTATTTCAAAATTATTAATACAAGTGTTTTTAAAAATTTGAATTTGGGAATTGATCCCACATTATTTACCTCGAAACAAATTGAGAATTTTTTTTCAAAAAATAATAAAATTACTATCATAAAGGAAAATCTTGTTGATAAAATTTCCAAAATACAAAATATAAAAAAATCTTCTTTTTATTCTATTGATAAAACTATTGCTGGTGAGAGCCATCACAAAAAAATCTCTAGAGTTTCTTCTTTTTTAAAAAGAAATAAATATGACTATTTATTTATTACAGCACCAGAGAATATTGCATGGTTGTTGAATATTAGGGGATACGACAGTCCAACAAGCCCAATACCAAATAGTAATCTTTTACTAACAAAAGAAAAACATGTTTTCTTAATTGTTGAGAAAAATAAGACAAAAAAACTTTTGAATGAAAAAAAACTTAAACTAAACCAAATAGTTGATCCAAACTATATCTTGGAATTTTTTGTTAAATTAAAAAAAGGAAGTATTTTATTAGATGAGAAAACATGTTCTGTATATCTAGAACAATTAATAAAGAAAAAATTTAAAGTAATTAAGAAAGAAGACCCAATTTATATTCTTAAGTCTATAAAAAATAATATTGAAATCAAAAATATGATTAATGCTCATATAGTAGATGGAGTAGCATTAACAAAATTTATCTACTGGATAAAGAATTTAAAAAAATTGAATATTACTGAGGTTGATGCTCAAAATAAATTAGAGAAAATTAGAAGAATGAGTCCAAAATATTTATTTCCAAGTTTTAATACTATAGCTGGTAGTGGAAAAAATGGAGCAATAGTTCATTATAGAGCTACAAAAAATAATACAAAACTTTTAAAAAGAAATGAAATATTCCTATGTGACTCTGGGGGTCAATATAAATTTGGCACAACAGATGTAACAAGAACTATCTGCTTCGAAAATCAAAACAAAAATATAAAAAATATTTTTACAAATGTTTTAAAAGGACATATTGCGGTTGCTCAAACTGACCTAAATAAAAAAAAAACTGGGAAACTCATTGACAAAGATGCAAGAAAATTTCTTAAAAAACAACACCTAGATTATAGTCACGGCACAGGACATGGGGTTGGTTTTTTTCTTAATGTTCATGAGGGACCTCAAGCTATCTCGAAATCTAATTCAGTAAAAATTCAAAAAGGAATGATACTAAGTAATGAACCAGGTTATTATAAAAAAGATAAATTTGGAATTCGTATTGAAAACTTAGTTTATGTAAAAAAAATTGGGAGAAAATTAGGTTTTGAAAATTTAACTTTAG